>NZ_JBSHBW010000020.1:0-149996 GCF_053612185.1 Streptomyces sp. NPDC054757 | reverse complement strand
GGCCGGCGGCGGCAGCCCCGATGCTCACCCGGACGCCCGGTCGGGCGCTCAGCCGACGCGGGTCAGCTTCGCTCCGAAGCCGGGCTTCGGGAGGTCCTTCTGGAGTGCGACCGGGGCGGTGACCTTGCCAGGACCCGATCCGACGGTGAGCTGACCGACGACCGTTCCGGCCTTCGCCTCGTGCGGGATCGCCTTGCCCCCGTCGCCGATCTTGATGTCGACCTTCAGACCGGCCCAGCCCGCCGCCTCGAAGTCCTTGGTGGCGACCACCGGGGTCTGCCCGCCGAGACCGTCGTCCACGTACCCGACGACCTGCCCCTTCTTCACGACGTTCTGTGAGGTGAGCGCGGACTCGGCGGGCAGCAGGGCCTTCTTGCTCACCGCGTTGACCGTGTCGATGATCGACGGCCCCTGGTGCTGCCCGAGGACCGCACCCACGATGTACTGCGTCGTGTGGCCGACCTTCTGTTCCGCGGCGAAGAGCAGGCTCCCGCCGGCGGTGGTGGTGGAGCCGGTCTTGATGCCGATCACCCCGTTGTAGGGCACCAGCCGGTTGTAGTTGCTCCATGCCTTGCCCGACGGGTCGGTCCAGCTCGGGAGCTTCGTGATGTCCATCAGCGCCGGCATCTTGACCAGTTCCTGGCCCAGCTTGACCTGGTCGGCGGCCGTGCTGACCGTGGAGGCGGTCAGACCCGAGGGGTCGGTGTACTTGGTGTGCGTCATCCCGAGCTTCCGGGCGGTGTCGTTCATCTTCTTCACGAACGCCGCCTCCGAGCCCGCGTCCCAACGGGCGAGCAGCCGCGCGACGTTGTTCGCCGACGGGATCATGACCGCGCTGAGCGCGTCCTTCTCGGAGAGGACGTCGCCCTTCTTGATCGTGTTCAGGGTCGACTCATTGCCACTCTTGTCGTAGTGGCCTTCCTTCTCCGCCGTGGCGTCGACGGGAATCGACGCCCCCTTCGCACCCGGCTTCATCGGGTGGTCCTGCATGATCAGGTAGGCCGTCATCGACTTGGCCATGCTCGCGATCGGTACGGGCTTCTCCGCGCCGAAGCTGTCCATGGTGCCGAGCCCGGCCACGGACATCATCCCCTGGCCCTCGCCCGGCCAGGGCAGCGCGACCTTGGATCCGGAGAAGGAGTACGACGGTGCGGCGGTCAGCTTCAGGCCGGGGTCGGGAAGCGGCCGGACGGCCTGTACGACCGCAAAGATGATCAGCACGAGGAGGACCAGCGGGGTCCAGATCTTGAAGCGCCGGACCGCTGTACGCACCGGGGTCTCCGGCGGGGCCGGCTTGTTGGTCAGCTCGGCCAGCAGGTCGAGCGGCGGCTTGGGCGGCAGCGGCTGCTGCCGGGTCGGCTCGACCAGGGGAGGCTGCGCGGTGTCGGCGCCACCGGCCGCTCCGGCTGCGGCGCTCGCGGCCGGAACCCCGGCCGGGGCCTTGGCGGGCGACGGCACTGGAGCGGGTGTCGGCTTCTTCCGCTCACCGGGTACGTCGTCGGGGCGCAGCGGCACGAAGGTGCTGCGCTTCAGGGTGGTGGTGGGCTGATCCACCGGGCGGGAGGGGATGCGGAAGATACCGGTGGGCTGATCGACGGCTTCACCCTCGGGCTCCGAGCCCGCGCCACCGTCACCGTCACCGTTCGGGTCGGCCTTGCTGTCCGCCTTCGCCGCAGCCTCGCCGCCGGGCTTCGTAGCGGCCTTCTCGTCCACCCTCGGGGTGGTCTTCTCTCCCCCGTTCGGGGCGGCCTTCCCGCCCTGTGCGCCGTCCTTGCCGACCGGCTTCTCGTCGGCCTTCGCAGCAGCCTTTGCGTCTGCGACGTTCGACGGTGCGTCCGGCTCCGCTTCCGGCTTGGCGCCGGGCCCGGTTCCGGGCTTCGCGCCCTGCCCGGCGGCTGCCGCTTCGGCAACCGAAGCGGCAGTGCCGGCGCCGGCAGCCTCGCCCGACCGGGCGTCGCCCGCCTGCTTCGCGTCCGGGGCACCGGTGCCCGCGTCGGCGGCTGCCGCGCCGCCCGATGCGCCCGTTCCGCCCGGCGTGTCCCCTGCTTCGCCGTCGGTGGCCGCGTCGTCACCTGGCCCGGCGGGCCCGTCTGCGCCCCCTGAAGCGCCCGTACGCGCCTCCGCGTCCGACGGAGCCCCTGCGGGCGCGTCGGCGGCGGATGCGGCCCCAGAGGCGGCCTGAGCGCCCCGGGCACCCTCGTCCGGCTCGGCGTCCGCGCCCGCAGCGGAGGCATCCGTGCCCGCCTCGCTCCGGGCACTGCCCGCTTCGGGCCCGTCGACGGAGGGCGTGGGCATGACGCGGGTCTCCGACGCCTCGGGGGTGTCGCCCCCGTCCGATGCGCCGGACGGACCGGACGCGTCCGCCGGGTCGTCCGCCCCGGCGACCCACGCGGCCACCGCCTCACGCAGCCGTGCGTCGCCCGACTGCGAGCCGGACACCGCACCCGCTTCCGGATCCGGCACCGAGCGGAAGACCGCGAGCCTCGGATCGCTCGTACCGGGAGCCGTTCCCTCTGACGACTTCCGCTGCTCCGACTTGTCGGGGGACTCGCCCGCCACCGATGCCTCCTGGATACGCCGCGCGGGTTTTCCCGCCTGTCCGAACCATCTACCAGTGTCCTGTGTGGGCGCTTAACCGCTGCACGGGACAAGAACGACATACGCCCAGGTTCCAGTACAAAGCACCCAGGCGCTCTCGACAGACCAATGTGAGAGGGGTCACCCTGTCACTCATCCACGCGGGGAGGCATGGATGGGCAGGAGCCGCAGAACGATTCCGGAAGAGCTTCTACTGCTCGCTCTGGACCCGACCACGGGTACCACAGCGCAGCCGCAGTCGCTCGACCTCGGCCTGGCCGGAGCCCAGCTAGTAGAGCTGGCTCTGGCAGGACGGATAGCCCCGGACGGGGATCGTATCGCCGTGGTGATGGCACGGCCGACAGGAGATCCGACACTGGACTCCGCACTGGAACTGCTGCGCAGGCGCGGCAGCCCGGTCCGGGCAGTCCACTGGATCGGCGGGCCCCGACTGGGGCTGCGCCAGATTTACCTCGCTCATCTGGAGCGGTGCGGCATGGTGCATGCCGTGGCGGGCCAGATGTGCGGAGTGCTGCCGACGACTCGCTACCAGGCGACGGAGACAGCGATCAGCCGGGACATCAGGGCCCGGCTGGACAGTGCGATCCGCACCGGCGTACCGCCGGACCCGCGGACCGCGGCGCTCGCCGCGCTCGCTCACGCAGTGGGGCTCGGCAAGCACCTCTACCCCGGCAACGAGGGGCGTTCATCACGCTCCCGCCTCCGGGACCTGATCAGACACGACCCCATGGGCGGACTCGTGGCGCACGCGGTCATGGACGTCCAGAACGGTGCGGCGGCACAGCCGCGCCGTCCGGCACCGGCACCGGGCAGCGCCGCGCCGGCGCACCACGGGGCCATGGCCCGGGTGGCGGCGCACTGAGGTAAGCCGCACCACCGGGTGAGCTCAGCCGCAGTACGAGCACGAGCAGTACGGGCACGAGCAGCAGTACGAGCACCAGGACCGCCGCACCGACGTCCCCAAGACCCGGTTCGGGAGCCGCAACACGAACGCGCGGGGCCGGCAAGCCGTCGGCCCCGCGCGCTCACTCTCTGGCCATTTCCCAGCGCAGCGCGTGGCATTGATGGCAATCTGCTGAGCAGTAAGGCCTACCGGCACAGCGCGGTGGGGCTCAGTACGTCAAAGCCGGAGGTGCAGTTCCCGTGGCGTCCAACGTCAATCCCACTGTCAGGCGGCGCCGGCTCGGCCAGGAGCTGCGCAGGCTCCGGGAGCTCAAGGGCATGACGGCCGAAGAGGTCGCCGAGCGCCTGCTCGTCTCCCAGTCGAAGATCAGCCGACTGGAGAACGGCCGCCGCTCCATCAGCCAGCGCGATGTCCGCGATCTCTGCGGTGTGTACGAGGTCGAGGACCACCGGATCGTCGACTCGCTGATGCAGATGGCCAAGGACTCGCGCCAGCAGGGCTGGTGGCATGCCTTCGGCGACATCCCGTACAGCGTCTATATCGGCCTGGAGACCGACGCGGCCAGTCTGCGCGTGTACGACCCGCAGGTCGTCCCGGGGCTGCTCCAGACCAAGCAGTACGCCGAGGCCCTGATCGCCGGTGCACTGCCGGAGACCGCGGTGACCGATATCGAGAAGCGGGTCCAGGTCCGGCTGCGCCGCCAGGAGCGGGTCAGCGCCGAGGAGTCCCCGCTGCGGCTCTGGGTGGTGATCGACGAGTCGGCGCTGCGCCGGGTCGTCGGCGGCAAGCAGCTGATGATCAGCCAGCTGGAGCATCTCGTCGAGCTGTCCCAGCTCCCCCATGTCACCGTGCAGGTACTGCCGTTCGCGGTGGGCGCGCACCCCGGCATCAACGGGCAGTACGCCATTCTGGAATTCCCGGACGCGGCGGACTCCAGCGTGGTCTACATCGAGGGCGTCACCAGCGACCTCTATCTGGAGAAGGCGCAGGATGTGCAGAAGTACAGCGTGATGTACGAGCACTTGCGCGCGCAGGCCCTGAACGTGGAACAGACAAGGGAGTTCATCATGGAGATCGCCAAGGGGTACGCGCGCTGAATGGCAGCGTATGTCCGATTCCTGAAATCCAGGTCCGCACGGTACACCCCAGCTGCCCCGTAGCGTAAGACTGAGCGGCAGAAGCCACTCGGTCGAGTGAACGGCCGTCTCGGGCAGGGGAGTTCGCGAGTAGCGTCGATCAGGCGTCATCGAGAACGCTGACGCAACACGACGACTGCTTACCGGAGCGAACATGGCAATTCAGCAGGGCGCGACCGAGACCTGGACCAAGTCTTCGTACTCCACGGGAAACGGTGCCTGCGTCGAGGTCAGGTCACCGCTTGCCCAGGCCATCGCCGTGCGGGACTCAAAAGTCGCCGACGGCCCGTCGATCGCTTTCGTTCCCGCCTCGTGGAACAGCTTCGTGAGCGAAGTGGGCCAGGGCGCGTTCACTCTCGACTGACCCCCGGTCCCGTGATCACCCGGACCGTGGACAAGAGCCCTCTCGACTGGATCGCCGTCCCGGCCGAGGGGGCTCGGCCCTGACCGGCCAACCGCTTCCGCACCGGTCGGCGCGGCCGGTCAGCGCAGCCGGTCGGCGCAGTTGATCGACGCAGCCGTCAGCGCAGCCGGTCGACATAACGGTCGGTGCCCGGCACGGTCGGTATGAAAGGCGCCACCAGCTCCACCCGTCCCAGGCCGCGCTCGACCAGGTCCCCGTCGAGCCCGGTGAAGTGCGGTTCCCAGACCTCCCTGGGGTCGGACTCCAGGAACCAGAGCAGTGTGAGCCGGGTGTCCACTCCCTCCACCTGCTTCACATACGCCATCCGGTCGCTCGGCAGCGGTGTCGGCCGGAAGACCGTCACCATCGCGGCGGGGCCGCCCGAGAGCCGCTTCGGCAGCCCCTTCGCGCGCAGCCACTCCAGCAACTCCGCCCGCTGTTCCGGGCCTTCGGCGTCGATCACCTCCAGGACCAGACCGGCGTACGGATGGTCGAGCGCGTGGACGTCACGCGGCCCGGCGGCACCGTCCCGGTAGACCGTCGCCTCATGGTCCTGGAACGCCGTGAAGACATGCGTACGGTCCTGGTAGACCCGGCCGTCCCGGTTCAGCCGCCTGTTGATGCCGACGGTCCACTTCATGTGCTCGTCGTAGCGGCCCTCGGTCACCCAGTACGTGGTGAGGTAGCACCCGGCGGTCACCGGCTGGGCGACCGCGGACTTCTCCGGGTAGCGCAGCGCCTGGAGTTCACGGGTGGCGACCCAGCGGCGGCCCGCGTACATCCAGGGCATCGCCATGGCCCCTGCGTAGAAGTGGTCGTCCTCGTACCACCGGTTGTACGCGTACTCATGGCCCGGATGCGGCTCCACCATGGTGATCAGCGCATGGCCAGGCCGCACCCCGTACGGCCCGACCGAGGCCAGCTCGCCGTACACCTCGCTCCGTGTGTCGCCGGCCGCGTGCCCACCGGACGGTTCCTTACTCATCGGTGCCCCCTTCTTCGCCCTCTTCCCTCCGCCTTCGGACGGACCTACTCTGACGTTCCGTCAGGAAAACTGCCAGAGTCCGGAGGATCCCGCCATGGAAAGCCGTCCCACCGAGTCCCCGTCCACGGAAGCCCGGGCCGCCGGGGCGCAGGACGGGATGCTCGCCGGGAAGACCGTCGTCGTGTCGGGGGTCGGTGCCGGGCTCGGCCACCGGATGGCCGCGGCCGTCATACAGGACGGGGGCAACGCCGTACTCGGCGCACGGACCGAGGCCAACCTCGTGAAGTGCGCGGCCGAGATCGACCCCGGGGGTACCCGGACCGCGTACCTCTCCACGGACATCGGCGACGAGTCGCAGTGCGACGCGCTCGCCGCGCTGGCGGCCGAGCGGTTCGGCGGAATCGACGCGGTGGTCCATGTCGCCGCCTGGGACAGCTACTTGGGCGGGCTCCAGGACGCCGACTTCACCACCTGGCAGGGGGTCATCGACGTCAATCTGCTCGGTACGCTGCGGATGACGCGGGCCTGTCTGCCCGGCCTCAAGCAGCGGGGCGGGTCGGTCGTCTTCGTCGGGACGCAGTCATCGGTCGCCGCGCCATCGGAGGTGCACCAGGCCGCCTACGCGGCGTCCAAGGGCGCACTCACCTCGGCCATGTACTCACTCGCCCGCGAGCTGGGACCGCACCGGATCCGGGTGAACACCGTGCTGCCCGGCTGGATGTGGGGGCCGCCGGTGCAGGCGTTCGTCCGGTTCACCTCGGAGAGCGAGGGCGTCCCCGAGGCGGAGGTGCTCAGCCGGCTGACCGGCCGGATGGCGCTGCCCGAGCTGGCGACGGACGGCGATGTGGCGGACACCGCGCTCTTCCTGGCCTCCGACCGCGCACGGGCCATCACCGGTCAGTCCCTGCTGGTCAACGCCGGTGAACTGATGCGCTGAACCGCCCAGTCGGGCCTCCTCTTCTCGACCGCACGGGACCCGCATCCCGTGCGGTCCTGCCGTTCTGCCGTACTGAATGCCGTTCTGCCGTACCGCCGTTGTGCCGTACTGCTCCCGGATGGCTGCCGCTGGCGAAGTGCCCGCTCATGGTGTGGCCCCCGTCACTCCGAGAGCAACCGGTCCGGAGGTCAAGAGGGCGTAAAATCGTTCTGCTTGCTGATCTGTGTTCATATTTGTGATCGCCCAACCCTTGACCGGCCCTTGGCGCAGAGGGTTCAATCCGTGAAGTCCCCACTCCCGCACGGGGCACCGCCCGATCGGCGTACTCCCGATCGACGTACTGGCGAAGCGTTTCCCCGTTCATCGAGGTTCCCTCGCGGTTCAACGAGATGAACTCAGTACAGGCGGACCCCTGGAGGGGGCACATGAACAGTCTCGACTGGACCGTGCTCATCGGTTACTTCGGCGTGATGATCGCGATCGGCTTCTGGTCCCACAAGCGGGTCGACGACGTGAGCGACTTCTTCACCGCCGGCGGCAGGATGCCGTGGTGGCTGTCCGGCATCTCCCACCACATGTCGGGCTACAGCGCGGTGATGTTCACCGGGTACGCGGGGATCTCGTACCAGTACGGACTCACGTCGATGGTCACCTGGTCGCTCCCGATCGCCATCGGCATCGGGATCGGCGCGAAGCTCTTCGCGCCCCGGCTGAACCGGCTGCGCTCCCGGCTGCATGTGGCATCGCCGCTCGAATACCTCAAGGAGCGCTACAACCTCCCCACCCAGCAGGCGCTGGCCTGGTCCGGGCTGCTGCTGAAGATCGTGGACGTCGGGGCCAAGTGGGCGGCCATCTCCACGCTGCTCTCCGTCTTCACCGGCATCACCCTCACCCAGGGCATCCTCATCACCGGTGTGATCACGGCGGTCTACTGCACGGTCGGCGGTCTGTGGGCCGACGCGCTCACCGAACTGGGGCAGTTCATCATCCAGCTGATCGCCGGAGTCGCGATGCTGGTCGCCGCCATGGGCAAGCTCGGCGGCTTCAGCGCGCTGTGGACGGTCTGGGACAAACTCCCGAGCGGCCACTCCGACCCGACGGCCGGCCCGTACACGATGACCTTCCTGCTGGCGTATCTCTTCATCAAGACCTTCGAGTACAACGGCGGCATGTGGAACCAGGCCCAGCGCTACATGGCCACCGACTCCGCACGCTCCGCGACCCGTTCGGCCACGCTCTCCTCGCTCCTCTGGCTGGTCTGGCCCGCCGTTCTCTTCTTCCCCATGTGGTGTGCGCCGCTGCTCGTGCACGCGCAGAAGCCGGACGCGTCCGACGCGTACGCGCTGATGACCGAGTCGCTGCTGCCGCACGGGCTGCTCGGTCTGATCGTCGTCGGCTTCTTCTCGCACACCATGGCCATGTGCTCATCGGACGCCAACGCCATCTCGGCCGTCTTCACCCGGGACATCGCCCCGGCGATCTCGGCGACGGCCCGTCAGTGGAGCAGCCGTGCAGGCCTGTTGGCCGCCCGGGTCTCGACGCTCGGCTTCCTCGCACTGTCGATGGCGCTGGCCACCCAGATCAACTCGCCGACCTTCAAGGACATCATCTCGGTCGTCATCAAGTGGGTGGCCGGTCTGATGGGGCCGATCGCGATCCCGTTCATGCTCGGCCTGCTGCGCCCGTTCCGTAAGTCCGGGCCTACGGCAGCCCTGGTCAGCTGGGCGGCCGGGCTGCTCGCCTTCTACTTCACCAACTACCACCTGGACGGCTCGGCCAACACGGATGTCGCCCTGGAATGGCAGGTCTCGCTGCCGCTCGCGGTCTCCCTGGTGCTGTACGTCCTCATCGGCTTCGTCAAGCCGGAGGACACCCCGGAACGGGACGCGATCATCGCCCGGGTCAACCTGGACGGCGACGGCCCGGACGGGGCGGCTGCGGCGGCGACGGTTCCGGCGCAGGGCAGCGGGGCGCATGCGGAGTCGCTGGGATGGGAAGGGGCGGACGGCCACGCGGGCGGCCGGCTGGACGGCTGAGGGGGCGGTTGCCCGGCCGGCTCCGTCGGACGGTCTGACCGGCCGGCTCCGTCAGCCCCTCGGGTAGCGCTCCAGCCAGGCCGGGGTGGTCAGCGCCGGGCTGTGCAGGGCCGGGCCCTGGGTCATCTCCATCGAGAAGTCGTCGGCGAGCTGGAGCAGCGTGGCGCGCCCCTCCAGCTCCGCGAGCCACCCCGGCGGCAGGGCGGTCTCGCCGTGCAGGGCGCCCAGCAGGCTTCCGCAGATGGCGCCGGTGGCCTGGGACGGTCCGCTGTGGTTGACGGCGAGGCGCAGCCCATGGCGTACGTCCTCGCCGACCAGCGCGCAGTACACCCCGATCGCGAGCGCGTCCTCGGCCAGTTCGCCGCCGCCCAGCGATTCGACCCGGGCTGGGTTCGGCATCCCCTGGCGTACGGCGCCGAGCGCGTGCTGGAGGGCGTCGGTGACCGGCTGGTGGCCGGGGCGCGGGGTCAGCTGGCCCAGCGCGCGCTGCACCGCCGCATCCAGGCTCTCGCCGCGCGCGAGCCCGTGCACGATGACGGCGTGCGCTCCGGCGCTCAGATAGCCGGTGGGGTGGCCGTGGGTCTGTGCGGCGCACTCGACGGCCAGTTGGAAGACGAGGCCCGGCTCCCAGCCGACCAGCAGCCCGAAGGGAGCGGACCTGCTGACGGCGGACGCGTCGCGCGCCTCCGGGTTCCTGGGTTCGTCCAGGGTGCCCATCACCTCGTCGCCGAACCCGGCCAGACAGCTCCGTGCCGGGTCGCGGCGGGCGTACAGCCACTCCTCGCAGGCGAGCCAGCCGTTGTCCTTGCGGCGCTCGTCGGGGCCCCACTCGCGCTGGGTCGCCGCCCACCGCAGATGGGCCCGGTACACATCGGTCGGCGGATGCCAGGCGCCCGTGTCCCGGCGGACCTGCGCGCGTATCAGGCCGTCGACGGTGAACAGGGAGAGCTGGGTCGCGGCCGTGACCGCCCCGCGTCTGCCGTACACGGCGACGAAGTCGGTGAGCCCGCCGGCGCCGTGCGCCTCCCGTATCGCGTCGAGCCCGTGCCCCGCGACACCCGCCCCGAGCGCATCGCCGAGCGCACCGCCCAGCAGGCAACCGCGCACCCGGCTGCGGAAGTCCTGCTGCTCGGTGCGGCCCCAGAGCGGGGTGGTTGATGCGCTCATGGCGAAGCACTCTAATTGAACCGGATGGGGAGTGGCCCTGTCGGCCGGGCCCTCAGCCGTCGATGTACTGGTCGGCCCAGGCGCTGATGATGTGGGCGGCCCGCCGCGCCTGCCCCCGTGCGGTCAGGAGGTGGTCCGCCCCTTCGAGCGCGACGAAGCTTCGCGGGTGCCGTGCCTCGCGGAAGATCTCTCCGGCGTTGTCGATGTGGACGGTGTCGTCGGTGGGCGAGTGCAGGACGAGCAGCGGCAGGTTCAACTCGCCTATCCGGTCGCGCAGATGGGCGTGGCGGACGTCTTCGACGAAGGCGCGCTTGAGGACCAGGGTCCGTCCGCCGACGAACCACTCGTGCGCCCCGTCGCTGAGCACGCGGTCCATGACCGCGTCGTACTGCCGCTCGACATGGCTGGGGTCGACGGGCGCCCCGACGGTGGCGAGCGCGCGGACGCCGGGCACATCGGCCGAGGCGGCCAGGGCGGCCGCGCCTCCCCAGGAGTGCCCCACCAGCAGGTCCACGGGGGTGCCCCGCTCCGCCATCAGAGCCGCCGCGCGGACCGTGTCCTGAACCTTGACGGTGAAGGAACCGTCCCCCCAGTCCCCGTCCGATTCGCCGATCCCGAGGTTGTCGTAGCGCAGCATTCCGATCCCCTCGCGGGCCAGCTGCTTGCTGACGCGCGAGGCGGCCGGTGAGTCCTTGCCAAGGGTGAATCCGTGCACGAAGAGCCCCCAGCCCCGGACCTCGCCCTCGGGCAGTTCGATCGATCCGGCCAGTTCGGGGCCGACGACGCTGGGGAATCTCACTTTTTCGGACATGTGGTGATCACCTAGGCAGGGGCTGTACTTGGGACGGGGACAAGGCGGGCGGGGACGAGGCGCAGGGGGTGCGGGTCGCGTCAGACGGCGGGGCTCTGCCCGGGGCCCGGCTGTGCGGAGCCCGGCCGCCCGGAGCCCGACTGCCCGGCCGTGAGCAGGGCGGTGATCTCATCGGCGAGCTGCGGTCCCAGCTCGCCCCAGCCGTCCTTGTAGCCGTAGACACCGCGCAGGGTGCGGGCCTCGTAGTCGCCGTTCATGATCTCGATGTCGTCGGCCGTGATGAGCGACGGGTGGGCGACGCCGACGGCCGCCGAGACCTTCGTCAGCTCCTTGCGCAGAGCGCGCAGGTAGACGGCGGCCCGGTTGGACTTCGATGCCGGGTCGATACCGCGGGCCAGCCGCGGGTTCTGGGTCGCGATGCCGGTGGGGCACTTGTCGGTGTGGCACTTCTGCGACTGGATGCAGCCGATCGACAGCATCGCCTCACGCGCCACGTTGATCATGTCGGCGCCCAGCGCGAAGGCGACCGCGGCGTTCTCGGGCAGCCCGAGCTTGCCGGAGGCGATGAAGGTCAGGTCGTCGGTGAGGCCCAGCTCGGCGAAGGTGCCGTAGACCCGGGAGAACCCCATACGGAACGGCAGCGACACCGAGTCGGCGAAGGTCAGCGGCGCCGCCCCGGTGCCGCCCTCGCCGCCGTCGATGGTCACGAAGTCGACACCGCGGTCGCCCCGCGCCATCAGCGTGGCCAGCTCCTGCCAGAACTCCATCTCGCCCACCGCGCTCTTGATCCCGACCGGCAGACCGGTCTCGGTGGCGAGCAGTTCGACGAAGTCGAGCAGCGAGTCGACATCGCTGAACGCGGTGTGCCGCGAGGGCGATGCGCAGTCCTTGCCGACCGGGATGCCACGGATCTCGGCGATCTCCGGTGTCACCTTCGCGCCCGGCAGCATCCCGCCGAGACCCGGCTTGGCGCCCTGCGAGAGCTTGATCTCTATCGCCTTGACGGGGGCGCCCGCGACGACCGCCTTGAGCTTGTCGAGGTTGAAGCTGCCGTCCTCGTTGCGGCAGCCGAAGTACGCCGTACCGAGCTGAAGGATGAGGTCGCCGCCGTTGCGGTGGTACGGGGAGAGGCCGCCCTCCCCGGTGTTCTGGAGGGTGCCCGCCAGGGCCGCCCCCTTGTTGAGCGCCGTGACCGCGGCGCCGGAGAGCGAGCCGAAGCTCATCGCCGAGATGTTCACCACACTGGCGGGCCGGAACGCCTTGGCGCGCCCGCGCGGGCCGCCCAGCACCTTGGCCGAGGGCAGCGGGGACTGCGGGTCGTGCGCGTCGGGCAGCGGGCCGGCGAACGTGCGCTGCTTCAGGTAGGCGTGCCCCTGGGTGTGCTCGACGTCGTTGTCGGTGCCGAAGCCGAAGTAGTTGTTCTCCTCCTTCGCCGACGCGTAGATCCAGGTGCGCTGGTCACGGCTGAAGGGGCGCTCTTCGTCGTTGGAGGTCACGATGTACTGCCGCAGCTCCGGTCCGATCGTCTCCAGCAGGTACCGGGCGTGCCCGATCACCGGGAAGTTCCGGAGCAGCGCGTGCTTCTTCTGGACGAGGTCGCGGGCGGCCACTGCCGCCAGTGCTGTTGCGGTGGCGGCGGCGATGCTCCGGGCGCGCATGAACGTTCCTCTCCTCGATGCTCGATGCTCGATTCCATCGCCATGCGGTGGACGCCGTCGTGTCGTGTCGTGTCGGGCGTTTGAGCGGCTGGCATGACCGAGCGGGCGTTCAGCGTCCGCCGGGAACACGGAACGTCATAGTAGAGACCCGTAGGGGTGGGTCTGCGGTCAGGGTTACGGGGAGTGACAGTCGTCACACGTGTACGTACCCACACCGCCCGTCCCGCCGGCCCCCGCCGCGGCCAGCCACGGTGGTCGCTCAGGAGCCGGACACGTCGCACGGACCGACCGCGGACTGGTCGACCAGCATGAGCACGATCTTGGCCGCCCTTTCGGGGCACGAGCTGCCGCGCAGGTCGACACGGTCCAGTACCAATCGGTCGACGTCCTCCAGCATGAGCTCCTGGTAGCGGAGGGCGCGGGCCAGGAACTTGTCCATGAGGAGCCGTTCCGCGTCCGCCGCTTCCCCGTAGCGCCCCGCCTCCCGCACCCGGTCACGGATGACCGCCTCACTCGCGGTCAGCCACATGGCAGCCGTACGGGGAACCGTCAGGCCCGCGACCCGCGCGGGCAACAACGCCGACCCCTCAAGCACCAGGCCCGCTCCGGCCCCGCGCCCGTCCGCGTACTCCGTGATCAGCTCCTCGATGCGGGGCCAGAGCCGTTCGTAGTGCTCGGTGACGGACGAGACCAACTGGTCGACGGTGAGCGAGCGGTAATGCTCGGCAACATACTCCGGCACCTCCCGCTCCGGCGTCCGCCAGGGCCGCCCGGGATGCCGTGCCAGTCCGTCCGTCGACAGACAGGCGAACCCGAGGCTCTCCGCGACGACTTGGGCGATGGTCGACTTCCCGACGTTCGAGGTGCCGCCGATCAACACCACCCGTGCCTTCTGCATGGCGCCGATCCTACTGAGCCGTTCCCACGGAGCCGTTGCCACTGGTCAGTCCCCACGGAGCCGATCCCGCTGAGAAGGCGAGGCCATGGCACGGTCACAGCGCGACTGTTCGCTCTGCCCCGCCGACGACACGGACGGAGGTGATCACCGAGAGAATCCGTTGTGTGCTTCGAGCTCGGCCCCCGGCGTCTGCTGGGTGGCCGCCCACGACGCCAGGAGCGCCGACTTGTCAGCGGTCGGTGTGCCCGCGGGTGCGGTGTAGACGTTGAGGCGCAGGCCGGGTTCGGCGGGCAGTTCCAGGGACTCGACGTCCAAGTCGAGCCGGCCCACGACCGGATGGCGCACACGCTTGCGGCCGGACCGGTGCAGCCGTACGTCCTGAGATGCCCACCGCTGCCGGAACAGCTCACTGCACGTCGACAGTTCACCGACCAGGGCGGTCAGCTCCTCGTCGTGCGGATTGCGGCCGGCTTCCATGCGGAGCTTCGCGGCCACGTCACCGGCAATCCGGTCGTAGTCGACAAAGAAATCTCTGGCCGCCTCGGAATCCAGATAGACGAACCGCGCTGTGTTCGCGGGCCGTCGCGGGTCGGCCAGCACCGGTGAATACAGCGCGCGGGCGAGTTGGTTCATGGCGAGCACGTCATAACGGCCATTACAGATCCAGGCAGGCGCACCGGAGATCGCGTCGAGCACCTGCTGAAGCGTCGAGCGCACCGTCACGGCACGCTTGCGCCGACGTGGGCCGCCGGGCGCCCTGGACTGGCGCGCGAGGTGGAACAGGTGGTCGCGCTCGGCCTCGTCGAGCTGCAAGGCAGAGGCCAACGCGTCGAGCACGCCATCGGATGCACCGGCGAGGCTGCCGCGCTCCAGGCGCACGTAGTAGTCGACCGATACCCCCGCCAGTAGCGCCACCTCCTCACGGCGCAGACCTGTGACCCGGCGGTTGCCGCCGTAAGCGGGCAGGCCCGCCTGCCCGGGTGCGATGCGGGCGCGACGCGAGCTGAGGAACTCCCGGATCTCGGTGCGTGGATCCATCGTGGCCATCCCTTCACCGTAAGCCCGTCCCGCAGCCTCCGGCCCCGCAGGCTCCCGTCCGTCCCGCAGACCAAGACGTCGTGTCATGTGGCGTCGATCGGTAGGCTCTGGCCGAGATGAGCATGGACGACAAGACCGAGACCGCATGCCGGATCTGCGGGTACGACGATGGCGAAGCGGTGTTCGACGAGTACGGCGTACCGCAGTACGTCATCTGCCCCTGCTGCTACAACGAATCCGGCATCGGCGATGACAACGTGTCGCAGGTCCGCGAGCTGCGTGGGTACTGGGTCGCCGGCGGCTCCCAGTGGCACGACCCCAAGTTCCTTTCAGCCGACTGGGACCTGCTGGCGCAGCTCGCCAACATTCCGCCTGAGTGGCGCTGAACTGGAGTGTCGAAGGGGGCCGGGAACGGATCCATTGCCGCAAGTGGCGGTTTTCGTAGGCCTTGTCCGCATGGAGTTCGACCAGTCGGCGTCGACGCGGGCCACGGCGGGACGGATCGGCGGTATCCCGCGCACGAGCGGCCCAGCACGGCGGCCAGTACCTCCCGGTCGCCGTAGCGCCGCCGCCCACCACCTTGCGTTCGCACAGGCGCCACTGGCACCACTCGGTGGAACAACTCCCACAACCCGTCCGGGACCGGACGCTCCACGATCGTCCCGCCAGAACACCACTCAGCACGCCAAATGGCACGGCGTCTAAGGGGTGCCCGATGCGGTCGTCGCGATGCCGCCGTCCACCGGGATCACTGTGCCCGTGAGGTAGGACCCGGCCCGGCCGGCGAGAAACACGGCGGTACCCGCCATGTCGTCATCCCGGCCGACCCTGCGCAGCGGGGTCGCCGCCGCGATCGTGTCGCCGATGGCATCGAGCGTGGCCGCCATCATGTGTGACGGGAACACTCCCGGCGCCACCGCGTTCACCGTGACGTGCTGCGGGCCCAGCTCTCTGGCAAGTACGCGGGTGAGCTGATGAAGTGCCGCTTTGCTGCTGGCGTACGAGTAGTTGGGCGACTGGGCGACGTGGATGGCCGCGATACTGCCGATGTTGATGATCCGCGCGGGATCATCGGCGGTGCCCGCCTTGCGTAGTGCGGGGAGCAGCGCCTGCACCAGCCAGAACGGCGACTTGAGGTTGAGGTCGATGACCGTGTCCCATGCCTCGTCCGGGAACGTCTCCAGCGGCTCGCGCCACATCGCTCCCGCGTTGTTGACAAGGATGTCCAGGCGTTCCGAGTCGGCCGTGACAAGGTCAGCGAGGCGCCGGCACTCGTCGTGCCTGGACAGGTCGGCGGGGATTGCTTGGACATCGCCGAATGCGGACAGCAGACGCTGCGCCTCCGCGCACGTGTCCGCATGGCGTGAGCTGATGACGACGCGGGCGCCCGCCTGGAGAAGGCCGCGCGCGATCATCAGCCCGATTCCCTTGGTACCGCCAGTGACAAGGGCGCGCTTCCCACTCAGATCGAAGAGTTCTGTGTGAGTGGTGAATTGGTTTTCCGCCATTGATCTCTGTCCCTTATGCCGTGGAACTGATGGGGGTAAAGCTGAAGCGCCTTTCCATGGAGTGTTGTCGGCGCTTTCGACTCGGCCACGTTGACAGGCATTTGAGACGCCCGGGAGACCCTGGTGATACAGGTACTGCGAGAGCCCCCCTTGCCTGGTGCGCTGACTCACCTCAGTGCTCTTCGGGATCGTCCGCCCGGTTTGGACAAGGCCGCTTCCACGCCGTACGGGAACACGCCATACCCCCTCCCGGCGGACGCGCTACTCGTCGCCCCCGCAGCCCGCGCCCTCGATCCGCCCTCCCCTGCTGTACGCGATACGGAGCACGTCCCCGAGCGACTCAGTGGCCCGGGTGAGCGCGAACCGTACGGCCCGCTCCCCCGCCACCCGATCGGCCAGCACCGCACGCGAACCGGCCAGCACCGCTTCGGCCGAGTCCATCTGCTGGTCCTCCAGATCGTCGGCCAGCCGGGAGAGCAGGCTGCGTGGGTCGTCCGTGCTGAGGTAACACGGCTTGCCCTCGGGGGACGTCCAGGGCAGCAGCCGGAGCAGGGAATCGGACATGGTCAGCGCCTCACAGGGGGGTTCGGGGGTTCGGGTCTTGGCTGACGGTCGGTGATTACCGTTCGTGTCCCGATGATTACGTCCTGGCCCTACGCTCGGGAAGGGACGCGCGATTGCCCTCGCGCACGGCAACAGGAGGGGCCGATGACCGAACTCGCCGAAGTGGAAGAGGAGTCGGGGCGCGCGGCACTGGGGCGCGCGCTGCGGTACCTACGCGAGAAGGCCGGCAAGTCACTGAGCGAGCTGGCGGCCGAGACCCGGTACGACAAGAGCTATCTGTACCGGCTGGAGGTGGGCCAGCGGCTCTCGAAGCTCGCGGTGATGAAGGACCTGGACCGGTATTACGGGACCGGGGGGCTGCTGGTGCAGCTCTGGAAGGTGGCGCGGAGGGAGGTGTTCAAGGACAGGTACAAGGAGTTCATGCGGTTGGAGCAGGCGGCCCGGATCATGCACCTGTTCACCCTGGGAATCCCGGGCCTCCTGCAAACCGAGGAAGTGGCCCGCGCGCTGTTGTCCGGTGGCCAGGAAACAGAGAGCGAAGCAGAGCAGGTGGAGGAGCAGGTAATAGCCCGTCTCGGGCGGCAGCAGCTGCTCCACCGCAATCCAGCTCCCTCGGTCCGGATCATCATGGACGAGTACGCGCTCCGCCGACCGGTGACAGACCCCGAAGCATGGATGGCGCAGCTGGAGCACCTCGTTCAGGTCGCACAACTCCCTCTGGTCACTCTTCAGATCCTCCCTTTCTCAGCAGGAGCGCACCATCTGATGGACGGCTCGCTGACGTTGCTCTGGCAGGAGGACGGGAGCGCGGTTGCTTATACGGAAGGCAATCGATGCGCAGAGCTGATGGAAGATCCAGCCGATGTCACGCGCGCCCGTCTGTCCTACGATCGGCTGCGAGATCTGGCGCTGCCCCCGTCCGACTCCATTGACTTCATCAGGGGCGTCCTGAAGGAGTACCGAGGATGAACCGCACACCCGACCTCTCCACCGCGCACTGGTGCAAGTCGAGCTACAGCGACGGGGGAGCAAACAACTGCGTCGAGGTCGCACACGGCTACCCGGGCCTCGTTCCCGTACGCGACAGCAAGGCCCCCGCCGGGCCCGCCCTGATCTTCCCCGACTCGGCCTGGACCAGCTTCATCCAAGCCGTACGGAAGGAAACGCCGTGACCGACCTCTCCACCGCGATTTGGCGCAAGTCCAGCTACAGCGACGGCGGACAGACGAACTGCGTCGAGGTCGCAGACAACTACCCCGGCATCACCCCCGTACGCGACAGCAAAACCGCCCCCACCGGCCCCGCACTCGTCTTCCCCGACTCGGCATGGGCCGCCTTCGTGGAGTTCACCGCCGGGCGATGAACTCGCCCCCTCCACGGCCACGTCGGCGTTCCGTCACCCCGAGGCAGGTTCAGGTCTGCTCACCAGTGCCGTGCCAGGCAAGGTTTGCCCGGTCGGGGTGACGGTTGTCAGCGCTCGCGTGCGGTCGAGCCGGCCCAGCTGGCCAGAAGATCGAGTGTCTGGCGTTCGGACGAGTCGGGCTCGGGCGCGTAGATGGTGATGCGGAGTCCCGGGTCAGCGGTCACATCGAGGGCTTCGTAGGGCAGGGCCAGGTTCCCGACGAGCGGGTGGTGGAGTTGCTTCACGCCGGAGCGGTGGAACTTCACGTCGTGCCTGGCCCAACGCTGGGCGAACTCGTCGCTCCGCGTGGAGAGCTCTCCGATCAGGTCCGTCAGGCCCTTGTCGTGCGGCGAGCGGCCGGTCTCGGTGCGCAGGAAGGCGACTGAGTCGTTGGCGGCTTTCTCCCACTCGGGCCAGAAATCGGCGGAACCAGGATCGAGGAACAGGAACCGCGCGGTGTTGACCGGACCACGCTGCGCGAACAACGGGGAATCGTAGACCGGGGCATACAGAGCCCGGCCGAGAGAGTTGGCGGCGAGGATGTCGAACCGCCCGTTGCGGATGTAGGCCGGCAGGTCGGTCATCGCGTCGAGCATCCGCTGGACCACCGGCCGGATCCGCCCGGTCGCAGCGGGTGGCCGACGCCCGGACGCGGTGGCCGCGCGGGCCAGGTCGTAGAGGTAGGCCCGCTCGGCATCGTCGAGCTGGAGTGCGTGGGACAAGGAGTCCAGCACCGAGTCCGAGGCGCCGCTCAAGTTCCCGCGCTCAAGGCGGATGTAGTAGTCAATGCTCATCCCGGCCAGCAGTGCCACCTCCTCCCGGCGCAATCCGGTCACCCGTCGTTTGGCGCCGAATACGGGCAGTCCTGCCCGCTGGGGCGTCATGCGGGCGCGACGGGTACCGAGGAACTCCCGCACCGCGTCGGCCTGCTCATTCCTCTTGCTGTCGGTCACCTCACCACCGTAGGTCGTACGGCCGTGTGCGGGGAGGTACTGCCGTTACCCGGAAGAGCAGTAACTCCCACCCGCGTACGCATACGGGTTTCATGGCGGGGAAACGGACGCATCAGGGAGCTCACCATGACGATCAGACGAGTAACCACTGGCCATAGCGCGGAGGGAAAGGCTGTTTTTGCCAGCGACGTGGAGCTTGAGCACGACGGAGGTGGTGGCCCTATTTACCAGATCTGGGGCGGTGACTACAGAGGCGTGCACTTCCCTGACACCGGTGCGGAGCCTGCCTGTGAAGACGAGTACTTCCCGAGGACCGGCGGGTTTCGCTATGTCATGGTCACACTGGCGCCGAAGGGCGCAGACCCGTTGCCGGATCCGGCGCCAGGGACGTTTACCCCGCGGCGGCAAATGCGTCACGGATTCGACGGTCATTTCCCCGAAGGCGGCGGGATGCACAAGACGGCCAGCATCGACCTGATGGTGGTCCTGTCCGGGGAAATCACCCTCGAACTCGACGATGGTGTCAGCAAGACCATGAAGGCAGGCGACACGATCATCCAGAACGGGACGAAGCACCGGTGGGCCAATAACGGTGACGTGCCGGCGGTCTGTGCGGCCGTCATCATCGGTATTGACCACGACGACTTCGCCTGAGGGCCGTCCCGTAAAAGATCTCCATCGTGAGTTGCTTGTGTGACGAGTCCCGTGAGCCACCGCCGCATTTCAGAGGGACACCCGCGCTGTTCTGCCAGCGGCGAATCCCGGCCCGATCGGACTCGACGATCTCTACGATCCAGGCTCATGACGACGATCACCACGCGCACGGTCCAGTACCAGGCCGACGGTCTGACGATGATCGGGTACCTCGCGCTCCCGGCCGGTGTCGACCGGCGGCCCGCAGTGCTGCTCGGGCCAGAGGGCACGGGGCTCAGCGACGTCGAGCGCCGACGGGCCGATGCTCTCGCCGAGCTGGGATACGTGGTGCTGGCCTTCGACCTCCACGGCGGACGCTATCTGGAAGACCCGGAGGAGATGCTGGCTCGGTGCATGCCACTGCTCGCCGACCCCGACCGGATGCGGGGCATCGGCCACGCGGCGCTGGACGTGCTGCGCACCGAACCGCGGACCGACCCCGACCGGATCGCCGCCGTCGGCTACGGCACCGGGGGCGCCGTCGGGCTGGAACTCGGGCGCGAAGGCGTCAGCCTGCGCGCGATCGCGACAGTCAACGCCCTGACCACGGGCCGACCGGGCGAGGCGGCACGCATCCGCTGCCCGGTATGGGCCGGGGTCGGGTCGGAAGACCCGATCATGGCCCCCGCGCAGCGGGAGGCGTTCACCGCAGAGATGCAGGCCGCGGGCGTCGACTGGCGCCTCACGGTCTACGGCGGCGCCCTTCACGCCTTCCACCACCCGTCGGTCGACCACACGGTGCGTCCCGGCGTCGGCTACCACCCACGGCACGCACAGCGAGCCTGGCGCGATGTGGTCGACCTGCTCGCCGAGTGTCTGCCCGTGACGGAGTGATCCGGCCAGTCCACGCTCGGACGCCTCACCGCCCGTCTCGCTCCCCGGGGCCGGGAGGCGATCGCCATGACGGTCCCGTGCTCCGGAGGGCCGCTTTCAGCAGGGTCCGGTCAGGCTGCCGCGTCCGGTCGCTGCAGCGCTCTCCGTAGTGCAGTCCAGGAGAGCAGCGCGCACTTGACCCGCGCCGGGTACCGGGACACATCGCGGAAGGCGACCGTCTCGGCCAGGTGAGGCGGCCAGGATTCTCCGTCAGGCACACGTTCGCGCAGCAGGGACGCGAACTCCGTGTGCAGTTCGGCCGCTTCCCGTGTGCGACGGCCGATGACCAGATCCGTCATCACCGAGACTGAAGCCTGGCTGATCGAGCAGCCCTGCACCTCGTAGGAGACATCGTCGATGGCGGTGCGGTCCCCCTCTCCTGTCAGGCTGACGCGCAGGGTCAGTTCGTCCCCGCACATCGGGTTGAACTGCTTGATCTCCACGTCGTACGGCTCCCGCAGGCCGCGGTGGTGCGGGGCCCGGTAGTGGGCCAGGATGATCGCCTGGTGTTCGGTCGTCAGGCGCATGTCACCGACCCCCGATCCTCATCGCGTCCGGCGCGCCGGTCCCGAAGAGCGACTGTGCCTCCTCGACCCCAGCGGCCAGCGCCTCGATGTCCGCGAGCCCGTTGTAGAGGTAGAAACTGGCCCGCACACTGGCCGGAACGCCCAGCCTGCGGTGGAGCGGCGAGGCGCAGTGGTGCCCGACCCGTACGGCGACGCCCCGTGCGTCCAGGACCTGGCCGACATCGTGCGGGTGTACGCCGTCGACGGTGAAGGACACCGCGCTGCCACGGTCGGTCAGCGCGGTGGGGCCGAGGACGCGTACGCCTTCCATGGCGCCGAGGGTGGTGAGGGCGGCTTCGGTGAGCAGCCGTTCGTGGGCGGCGACGCGGTCCATGCCCACGGCTGTCAGGTAGCGCACCGCTGCGGCAAGACCGACTGCCTGGGAGGCCATGGGGACACCGGGCTCGAACCGCTGGGGCGGCGGAGCGTAGGTGGACTCCGTCATTTCGACGACCTCGATCATGGAACCGCCGGTGAGGAACGGAGGCATGGAATCGAGCAGTTCACGCCGCCCGTACAGGACGCCCATGCCGAACGGGCCGAGCATCTTGTGCCCGCTGAAGACCGCGAAGTCCACCCCCGACTCGTGGAAGTCGACTCCGAGATGCGGTACGGACTGGCAGGCGTCCAGCAGGGTGAGCGCACCCACATCGGCGGCCCTGGCGACGATCCGGCGGACCGGATTGACCGTGCCGAGCACGTTCGACTGGTGGGAGAAGGCGACCAGCCGGGTGCGCGCCGTCACCACGGTGTCCAGGTCGGTGAGATCGAGCCGGCCGTCGTCGGTGACGCCGAGCCAGCGCAGCGTCGCGCCTGTGCGCCGGCACAGTTCCTGCCAGGGCACCAGGTTGGCGTGGTGTTCCATCTCGGTCACCACGATCTCGTCGCCGGGCCCGACCCGGAACCGTGTGCACGCGTCACCCGATGTGGCGGCGTTGCTCATCGCGTAGGCGACGAGGTTGATGCCTTCGGTGGCGTTCTTGGTGAACACCACTTCGCCGGGGTCCGCGCCGATGAAGTCCGCGACCTGTGTGCGGGCCTGTTCGTAGGCCGCGGTCGCCTCCTCGGCGAGTTGGTGTGCTCCCCGGTGCGCGGCCGCGTTCGATGTCTCCGAGAAGGTGCGCTCCGCGTCGAGCACCTGCACGGGCCGCTGGGCGGTCGCCGCGGAGTCGAGGTAGACCAGCCGCTCGCCCTCGACAGTTCGGCGCAGGATCGGGAAGTCGGAGCGGATCCGGGCCGGATCAAGCGCCTGGGCTCTGTCTGCGACATTCATGCGGAGGCACCGTTGCCGAGGTCCGCCAGCACCTTGTTGGTGGTCTGGAGGCACAGGCCGCGGGCGCAGACGGTGACGCTGTCGCTGTCCGCTGCGTCGGCCCCGTCGAGGAACTTCGGGTTGAAGCTCTCGATGCGCTTGGTACGGACGCCCTCGGCGAAGTCCTCGGGCGCCGTCCAGCACAGATCCTTGTACGAGGAGGTGTGCTCGGGTATGACGGCCGGGTCCTTGAGCTCCAGGACCGCACCGAACATCAACAGCGGTTCGTAGAGCGGCTCGAACGTCTCTGGGTCCTCCGTGGGGCGGTCCGCGACATAGCTGAAGCCGGCCCCGATCATGGAGATGCGGCACTCGCCGAGCGGCTTCTCGCGGGACGCGGCCTCCATGGCGCTCTCACAGCCGAGTTTACGGGCGAGCAGGTCACCCACCAGGAACGGCAACGCCGATGACGGGTCGGGGACCGCGGCCCCCCGCTCGCCCTCGGGGAAACGGGCCACGGTCCTCAGGTCGTCGGCCCGCAGCTGGGTGAGATGGACCGGGACCAGCTCCGTCGCCGAAGCCGTGACGCTCTCGGCGTAACATCGGGCGAATTCTAACGGGAGCATGCTGGTCGGTGTACTGATGACATTGGGGTGGGTGGGGTTGCTTTCGGCCCTGCGGGTACCGGTCAGCACACTGGGGCCGTTCTCCGCATTCGCCATGATCGTGACCTGGAATACGGGCTGCCACAGCGTTCCCGGTTCCAGGCATTCCTTGAGCGTCGCGGAGCCGCGCGAGCGGAACCCCGACAGTACGCCGTCGAGTTCCGACTCCGCATAAAATTTCGCCACGAGAATCTCCTCGCTGATCTACGGTTATGGCACGTAGCAAACTAGAACTGGCCCAGACCCCGGTCAACGATGACTTTTGGACAGTTTCGACGGGCCCCAACTGCCCATCCGCGTCGGACGATGAGGGCTCTTACTGGCCGAAAAATGCACCCCCGCACATCGTCGGTGCTAAAGTCCGCACGCGGACCCCAGAACATCAATGCGACGAAAAAATAAGGCAGATGCCATGGACGGCAACCTTCGCGAAGTATTCGACTTCATCGCCTTCACCGCCCGCCTCCGGGAAGTTGACCGGCACAACAATGCCACCTCGGCCAGAAAAGAGAGTGTGGCCGAACATTCATGGCATCTGGCGCTGGTCAGCTGGATTCTGCACCGCGAGTTCGAGCGGGAATGCGGCCACTCCCTCGACCTGGAAAAGATGCTCAAGCTGTGCCTGATGCACGACCTCGTGGAGATCGACGCGGGCGACCCGTCGGCCTGGAAGGCCCGGCCCGACGACGACAAGGCCCGGATCGAGGAAGAGGTCGCCCAGCGCCGGTTCGCGCCCCTCCCGGGCGGGCTCGGCGATGAGTTCCTCGGTCTGTGGCACGAGTACGAGGAAGGGGAGACGCCCGAGGCCCGGATCGTCCGTGGAGTGGACCGGCTCAACCCCGCGCTGATGCGGTTCCTGACCGGTCAGGGGTGGCAGGACGTCGGCGCCGACGCGGAGGCACTGGACCGGCTCCAACTGCCGCGCGTCCAGGTGAGCGAGGCCCTCACCGCCCTGTACCAGGAGGTCAGGGACGCGGCTGTGGCTCAGGGGCTGCTCGCTCCGGCGTCCTGACCCTCCCTCCCCTTCCGCCCCCGCCGGCCCCCCTGCGCGGGGTCCGGCCCCCGGTCAGTCGGACGCGGCGCCGAACCACTTCGGCAGGGCGGCCAGCAGCTGCTGCTGGTCGTCGCCTGCCCATGCCACATGGCCGTCCGGCCGCAGCAGTACCGCGGGCGCGTCCAGTTCCTCACTGACGTCCGTCACGTGGTCGACCCGGTCCGCCCAGCCCGCCGCGGAGAGGCCGCCGGTCTGGTCGAGCAGCAGGCCGCGGCCCGCGTGCATCAGTCCGTACAGATGGCCGCGTTTCAGCTGTACGTCGCGCAGGCGGCGGCCGAGCAGTCCGTGGACTTCGCCCTCGCACTCGCCCTTGCCCTCGGCCCCGCCCTCACTGAAGTCGTAGCGGATCGCTGTCGCGATGAGCTTCTCGGTCAGGAGCCGGTTGACGTCGTCGAAATCCATCAGTTCCGACACCAGTCGGCGCACCGCTCGGGCGCCCGGCTCGGTGGACATCAGCTCCATCTGGGCGCGGGTGTTGTCCAGTACGTCGGCGGCGACCGGGCGCCGTTCGGCCTGGTAGCTGTCGAGCAGCCCGTCCGGCGCCCAGCCGTTGACCGTGGCGGCCAGTTTCCAGCCCAGGTTGAACGCGTCCTGGATACCGAGGTTGAGGCCCTGCCCGCCGGTCGGCGGGTGGATGTGCGCCGCGTCCCCGGCCAGCAGCACGCGCCCGGCCCTGAAGCGCTCGGCCAGCCGGGTGGCGTCGCCGAAGCGGGAGAGCCAACGCGGCGAGTGCACACCGAAGTCGGTGCCCGCGACAGCCCGCAGCCGCTGCCGGAACTCGTCGAGGGTCGGCGGGGTGCGGTCCAAGGCCAGCCCGTCGGCGGGCACGACGACGCGGTACGCCCCGTCCCCGACAGGCCCCAGACCGAACCGGAACTGGGTCTTGCGGACCTCGGCCATCACGGCGTCCACCGTCTCCTGCGGGGCGGTCACCTCCATCTCGCCCAGCAGCGTCTCGACCCGGCTGGGCTCACCGGGGAAGCCGATGCCGAGCAGTTTCCGCACCGTGCTGCGGCCGCCGTCACAGCCCACTACGTAGCGGGCGCGCAGCACCGTGCCGTCACTCAGCTCTACGGCCACTCCGGCCCTGGCCCCGGCCCCGTCACCGTCCCCGCTCCCGTCACCGTCCTCGTCCTTGGCGCCGTACCCGGCACCGTCACCGTCCCCGGACTGGCTCAGTCCGACCACCTCGCAGCCGCGCCGGATCTCGGCGCCCAGCTCGGTGGCGTGTTCGGCCAGCAGACGGTCGGTGACGGGCTGCGGGATACCGAGGACGTACCCGTGCGCGGTGTCGAGGCCGCCGGGGGCGGGCTTCCTGATGGCGGCGAAGAAGCCGCCGAGCGGATACTTCCTGCCCTCCGCGAGGAACCGCTCCAGCAGACCGCGCTGGTCCATCACCTCGATGCTGCGCGCGTGCAGACCGAGCGCGCGGACGTACGTGACCGGCTCCGGTTCCTTCTCCAGGACGAGCACCCGTACGCCGTGCAGCCGCAGCTCCGCGGCGAGCATCATGCCGGTCGGTCCGCCGCCGGCCACGATCACGTCGATCATCACAACCCCCAGTTCACCTGCGCTGATTTCCCGGAAGCCGGATCCCCGGTCACGGCTTCGGTCGGCGATTCTCCGCCATGACCAGGGCCTTGCCGCAAGCCCCCCGGTGCGCTATACGTTAGGAGTGGCGAGAGGTGGAGTTTCCTTCTCGCCCTTCTCATTCCCCTTCCCGGTGTCGTGTCCCGCCCGCAGGCTCACCAGCACGCTCAGCGCGAGCAGACCCAGGAACATGAGCAGCGGGACGCTCCACGACCCGGTCGTCGCGTGCAGTACGGAAGCGGTCACCGGCCCGGTGGCGGCCAGCAGGTATCCGGCCGTCTGCGCCACCGTGGACAGGGCGGCCACGTGTTCGTGGTCCCTGCCCCGCTTCACGTACAGCACCCCGGCCACCGCCTGGCCGCCGCCCAGCCCGGCGCCGAGCACGATCGCCCAGAGTGCGGGGGCGGCGGCGGGCGCGATGAGCAGGCCGGTGTATCCGGCCGCGCAGACCAGGATGATCGCGACGAGGTGCGGCCGCTGGTCGGAGCGGGCCGCGGCCAGCACCGGCACGGTGAACCCGCCGATGGCGATGCCAAGGATGAAGAGCGACTGCATGGAGCCGGCCGTCGCCTCGGCCACCCCGGCGTCCACGAGGATCGCGGGCAGCCAGGCGAGGGTGGTGTAGAAGAGCAGCGTCTGCAGGCCGAAGAAGGCGGCCAGGCTCCACACCAGCCCGGTCCGCAGCACGGTGGCGGTGCCCGCGGTGGCGGTGGTGCCCGTGCCTTCCCCGGCCGGCAGGACCCGCGCCGCAGGTGCCCGCCCCGTACGCCCGGCGCGGTGGCGTGTCTGCGGTGCGATGCCTGCCGCCGCCAGCGCCGCCGGGATCACGGCCAGGCCGATCGCGGTCTGCCAGGAGTGGCCGCTCGCCTGCCACACCGGGACCATCAGCACCGCGATCAGCGCCGATCCCGCCCCCATGGAGAGGGCGTAGACGCCCATCATCACGCCGACCCTGCGGTGGGTGAACCGGCTCCGTACGAAGACCGGGACCAGGACGTTCACCACGGCTGTGGCCACGCTGACGAGCACCGTGCCGACGAAGAGACCGGGCAGGCCCAGCATCCGGACGAGCGCCCCGGCGAGCAGCAGGGCACTGGCCCAGAACAGCCCGCGCTCCTCACCGAACCTGCGCCGCACCAGGGAGCCGAGCGGGGCGAATACGCCCATGCAGAGCGGTGGCAGCAGGCCGAGGGCGGTCACCGCCCCGGTGCTGAACCCCGCCACCGGGGCGAGCGGACCGAGCTGGCCGAACGCGACCCGGGTGTTGAGGCTGAGCAGCACGAAGCCCGCCACCAGGACCACGGTCGCGGCTCTCGCAGGCGGCGGCGCAGCGCCGACGGGGGCCGGCCGGACGGCATCGCGGGAGTCGGCCCGCGCCGGGGACGGGGACGACGAAGGCACCGGGGACGACGGCTTCAGGGGCTGGGACGACGAAGGCGTCGGGGGCGGGGCAGATACGGACACGGGGACCCTCCAGTCCTTGGCGACCCCGCCAGCTTTCACGCTCAAGTACGCTTGAGCGCAACCAGGAGGTTCCCATGGCCCCCACGCCGTCCATGCCGCACCCCGGCCGCACGGATCTGTACTCGATCAGCGAGGTGGCCGACGCGTTCGGCCTCACCGTCCCTGCCCTGCGGTTCTACGAGGAGCGCGGGCTGCTGCACCACAGCGAGCGGCGCGGACGCGTCCGCTACTACAGCCGGGACGATCTCGCCCAGCTCGCCTACGCACAGCTCTGGCACGACGACGGGCTGCTCACACTGGCCGAGACGAGCGCCATCGTCGACAGCGAGAAGGCGGCGGACCGGCGCGAACTGATCACCGTCCAGCGCGATGCGATGCGCCGGCGGATCGAGCGGATGGAGCGGGCCGCGGCGGTCCTCACCCACATGCTGGGGTGCCATACCGACGCGGCCCTCGACTGTCCGATGACCGGGGACTACATCCGGGGCAGGGTCGACGCGGCGCTCGACGGCACCCCGCACCGCACCGACTTCCTGCCCGGCGGCGACAACACGGTCGGGTGACGTCCACCGCCACGCGGACGAACCCGCCGGGCAGCCGCCGGGAGCCGCCGGGCAGGGGCAGCCGGGCAGCCTCCCTTCACCACCGACCACCCAGCGGGCAGGCTCAGTCCAGCACCGGCAGCAGCTCCGGCAGATGCCCGTCCGACGACCGGGCCGCCCGCATCCGCTCATCGGGCACCGGCCCGTACAGCGTGTTCCGGGCGCGGGCCGGGCGGCCCACCAGGTCGGCGATGGCGATGAGGTCCTGGACCGAGCGGTACGAGCCGTAACCGGAGCCCGCCATACGGGAGATGGTCTCCTCCATCAGCGTGCCGCCCAGGTCGTTCGCCCCGGAGCGCAGCATCTCCGCCGCGCCCTCGGCGCCCAGCTTCACCCAGCTGGTCTGGATGTTGGGGATGTACGGGTGGAGCAGCAGCCGGGCCATCGCGGTGACCGCGCGGTTGTCGCGGGTGGTCGGCCCCGGGCGGGCGATACCGGCCAGATACACCGGGGCGTTGGTGTGGATGAAGGGCAGCGTCACGAACTCGGTGAAGCCCTCGACGCCCTTGGCCAGCGCGGTCTGCTGGATCTCCGCCAGGGTGCGGAAGTGGCCGAGCCAGTGCCGGGGCTGGTCGACATGGCCGTACATCATCGTGGACGAGGAGCGGATGCCCAGTTCGTGGGCGGTCGTGATGACCTCGATCCAGGTCGCCGTGGGGAGCTTGCCCTTGGTGAGGACCCAGCGCACCTCGTCGTCCAGGATCTCCGCCGCCGTACCGGGGATCGAGCCGAGTCCTGCCTCCTTCGCGGCGGTGAGCCACTCGCGGATGGAGAGGCCGGTGCGGGTCGCGCCGTTCACCACCTCCATCGGCGAGAAGGCGTGGACGTGCATGCCGGGGACGCGCTCGCGGACGGCGCGCGCGATGTCGAAGTACGCCGTGCCGGGCAGGTCCGGGTGGATACCGCCCTGCATGCAGACCTCGACCGCGCCGACGTCCCACGCCTGGGCGGCCCGGTCGGCGACCTGGTCGAGCGAGAGCGTGTACGCGTCGGCGTCCGTGCGCCGCTGGGCGAAGGCGCAGAAGCGGCAGCCGGTGTAGCAGACGTTGGTGAAGTTGATGTTCCTGGTGACGATGTACGTGACGTCGTCGCCGACCACGTCCCGCCGCAACTCGTCCGCGATCCGGGTGAGCGCGTCGAGCGCCGGGCCGTCCGCGTGGAGCAGGGCGAGCGCCTCGTCGTCGGTGAGCCGCGTCGGGTCGGCGGCGGCCTGGTCGAGGGCCTGTTTGACGTCGGTGTCGATCCGGGACGGCACCATGCCGGGGGCCGCCTGCTCGCGCAGGGCGTCCCAGTCCCCGTACACCTCGTCGAAGTCGTCCCGGCGGTCGGACGTGCGGCCCTCGGTGTCGATGGTGGTGTGCAGATCGGTGCGGCCGGTGGCGGTGAACCCCTCGTCGGGCTCCTGCCAGGGCAGCCCGGACGGCTTGACGCCCTCGCGGGCGAGACCGGTCTCCGGGTCGGCGAGCGCCCGCACGTGCGGCACCAGCCGGGGATCGAGCCAGGGCTCGCCGCGCCGGATGAACTCCGGGTAGATGGTGAGCCGTTCACGGAGTTGGAAGCCCGCGGCCTCGGTCCGCTCCGCCAGCTCGTCGATGTGCGGCCAGGGGCGCTCGGGGTTGACGTGGTCGGGCGTCAGCGGGGACACCCCGCCCCAGTCGTCGATCCCGGCGTCGATGAGCAGCGCGTACTCGGCGTCCACCAGGTTCGGCGGGGCCTGGATGCGGGCGGACGGGCCGAGGAGGTGCCGGGCGACCGCGATGGCGGCGGCCAGCTCCTCCAGCTCGGCGTCCGGCATCGCGCGCATCGCCGTGTCGGGCTTGGCCCGGAAGTTCTGGACGATGACTTCCTGGATGCCGTGGTAGGAGCGGGCGGTCCTGCGCAGCTCGAAGAAGGCGTCGGCGCGCTCCTCGTACGACTCGCCGATCCCGATCAACACCCCGGTGGTGAAGGGCACATTGGAACGTCCGGCGTCCTCCAGGACGCGCAGCCGAACGGCGGGCTCCTTGTCGGGCGAGCCGTGGTGCGGGCCGCCCGGCTCGCTCCACAGCCGGGTCGCGGTGGTCTCCAGCATCATGCCCATCGAAGGGGCGACGGGCTTGAGCCGCTGGAGGTCGGTCCAGGACATCACGCCGGGGTTGAGGTGCGGCAGCAGTCCGGTCTCCTCCAGGACCCGGACGGCCATGGCGCGCACATAGGCAAGGGTGTCGTCGTACCCCTCGGCCTCCAGCCACTCGCGCGCCTCGGGCCAGCGCTCCTCGGGGCGGTCGCCGAGTGTGAAGAGCGCTTCCTTGCAGCCGAGTTCGGCGCCCTGCCGGGCGATCTCCAGGATCTCGTCGGGCGAGAGGTACATACCGTGTCCGGCCCGCCTGAGCTTGCCGGGCACGGTGACGAACGTGCAGTAGTGGCACTTGTCCCTGCAGAGCCGGGTCAGCGGGATGAACACCTTGCGGGAGTACGTGATGACTCCCGGCCGCCCGGCCGCTTCCAGTCCTGCGTCCCGCACGCGCCCCGCCGAAGCGGCGAGGTCGCGCAGGTCGTCGCCGCGCGCCTGGAGGAGTACGGCAGCTTCGGCGGTGTCGAGGGCCACACCGTCCCTGGCCCGCCTGAGCGCGCGGCGCATGGCATTTGCGGTGGGGGCTGCGGGCTGCGGATCAGTCATGGACCGAGCATACGAGGACGTTTTCACCCTGTCTGCGGGTCACCCCGGCGTCGGCCACACGTCGGGGCCGCCGCCGTGCCATTCGAGAAGCGAGGTCGTCGCGAGCTCCAGCTCGTCGACGCCTTCGAGCCCGGCTCGGTGCAGCAGTTCGACCACGTCCTCCCGGCTGTGGGCGATGCCCAGGGTCTCCGTACCGGACCGCACGGGCCGGCCGCCGGAGGGGTCCGGCGGGTAGATGATGACCGGCACTTTCATATCTCCAGGGTGCTCCTCCTCCAGCGTTCCAGCACGCCGGGCGGGGGTCCCGCGGGACGGGTCATGCGCAGACCCCGGACGGTTCCCGCGGCCGGTGGATGTGCCCTGGGCCGAAGGGCGTGCCCGCTGTGGGTGCAGCCGAAGGGCGTGCCCGCTGCGGGCACCGGGGCCTCAGCGCCCCATGGCCCGCCTCAGGTGGGCGAAGACCTCCTCCAGGTACTGCGAGGCGCGCTCCACGCCCCCGTCGGGGCCGGGGCGTCCGGCCGGTACCGACAGATCGACAGCGGGGTAGCGGGGGTCCTCGTCAGCGGGGATGACGTCCGATGTGTCCGCGAGCCAGTGCAGCATCGCCTGCTGCATACGGTGCTCCACGGCGGCGTGGACCGCCTGGCCCGCGAGGTTGACCCGCTCGTCCGGGTCGTCGGCGCGGCGGTACAGCTCGGGCTGCTCGTACAGGCGCCACACATAGGTCCACTCCCGGTCGCGGACGGCGATGGCGCGGCCGACCAGCTCGGGCTGTTCGTGCTGGAGTGCGGCCTTGAGGTCGTAGGGGAATCCCGCCCGCTCGAACCGGGGCTCCTCGTCCCTGGAGAACCCCCCTTCGGTGAACGCGTACTCGCGGTGCGGGGTCCCGGGGTCGGCGATGACGGGCAGCAGGCTGCGGCCGAAGTGGCGGTGGGGTGCGTCGGCGGCGGCGAGCTCCAGCACAGTGGGGACGATGTCGAGGAGCTCGACCATGGCATCGGTGTGCTGCCCCCCGGGCAGTCCGCCCCCGGAGATGACCAGCGGGTCGCGGGTGATGCAGGAGTGCATGGCGGAGGGCCATTTCTCGATCAGCCCGTGGTCACCGAGGTACTCACCGTGGTCGGCGAAGAAGAGGGTGACGGTGCGGGAGCGCTGTCCGGTCGCGTCGACGGCGCTCATGAGACGCCCGAGTTGGTCGTCCATGCGGGAGATCATGGCGTAGTAGGTGGCGGTGATCTCCCGCCACATCTCCGGGGAGGTGTCCGTGATGCCGAAGCGCTCGCGGATCGCCCGCATGTACGCCGGTTCCCGGGCCGGATCGTCCGCGGCCGGAACGGGCAGCGGCAGCGAATCCCGTTCGTACAGCGAGAACCAGGGGTCGTCGGCCTCGAACGGGCAGTGCGGGGCGATCAGCGGGACGAAGAGGGCCCAGGGCTGGTCCGGCGGCTCCTCAAGCCAGCGCAGGGCGGTACGGATGGTGGCCTCGTCGGAGTCGACACGGGTCTCGTCGGCGGGGCGGCGGCCCCGGTAGTAGAGGCGCGCCCACTCCTCGCCGCCGGGCCAGCTCTCGATGTGCGGAAGCTCGGGCAGCACCGTCGGCCGGACGCCGAAACCGTGGGCGTCGACGCTGAGTTCCGTGACGCCGGGGGCGAAGGTGTCGCCGCGCAGTCCGGGCCAGACGACGTGGTAGCCGCTCTCCTTGAGGGTGCGCAGGAGGTTGGGCTCGTCGGGCCTGATGAGGTGGGTGAGGGTGCGGTGGCCTGCGGTGTGCGGGTACCAGCCGGTCAGGAAGGAGGCGCGGCTGGGTGAGCAGACGGGGTGCTGCACATAGGCGTTGTCGAAGCGCGTGCCGCGCGCGGCGAGCGCGTCCAGGTGGGGCGTGCGCACATGCGGGTTGCCGAACGCCCCCACGGCGTCGGCCCGTAGCTGGTCCGGGATGAAGAAGACGAAGTTCGGCCGCTGGACCGGCATGGCTGCTCCTTGCCTGTTGGGGGGCAGACGTACGAGGGGGATTCAGCGTTCACGCGTGGGGGTCCGTGCGAGCGCTGCCCGGCGGGCGGCTTCACGGCGTTGCCGCTGCCCTGCGACGTTCGCGACCGGCGAGGCGAGCAGCAGCGTGCGGGTGTAGGCGTGACCGGGCCGGGTGGTGACCGTGGCGGCGTCCCCGGTCTCGACGATCTCGCCGCGGTGGATGACCGCGACCCGGTGGCTCATGGAACGGACCACGGACAGGTCGTGGGAGATGAACAGATAGGCGACACCGGTCGTCTCCTGGATCTCCAGGAGCAGATCGAGGACGGTGCGCTGGGTGGTCAGATCGAGGGCGGAGACCGGCTCGTCACAGATGATCAGCCGGGGGCTGAGCGCCAACGCCCTGGCGATGGCGATGCGTTGGCGCTGGCCTCCGGAGAATTCGCGGGGCAGCCGGGCTGCGGCGTCCGCGGGCAGCTGGACGCGCCGGAGCAGGGCGGTGATCCGCTCCCGGGATGCGCGTGCGTCCGTGCCCTGGGCGATGAGCGGTTCGGCGAGGGCGTCGCCGATGGTCCGTGCGGGGTTCAGCGAGGTGTAGGGGTCCTGGAAGATGACCTGGAGGTCACGGCCCAGGGCGCGGCGCCGGGCCCTGCCCAGGTGGTCGATGCGCTCACCGCCGAAGGTGACGGTGCCGGAGGTGACGGGGACGAGGCCGAGTACGGCCCGCCCGATCGTGGACTTTCCGGAGCCCGACTCACCGACCAGGCCGAGGGTCTCCCCCGGCCGGACGGTCAGGCTGACACCTCTGAGTACGTCGGTCGCGGGGATGCGCCGGCCCTTGCCGGGGAAGCTGACGCGGAGGTCGTCGACCGCGAGCAGAGCCTCCCCGGCGGGCTCCTGGCTCCGGGTGCTGCCGCCGGTCTGCTGCTGGGCGCTCATGCGATGACGGTCCTTGCTGTGCGGGGCTGTGGCTGCCAGGCGGGGCGGGCGGGGGTGTCGTCGAGTACGGCGTCCAGCAGGGTGCGGGTATAGGGGCTCTCGGGCTCGCTGAGGATCTGCTCGGTGGAACCGGTCTCCACGACGCGTCCGCCGTTCATCACCACGACCCGGTCGCACAGGTCGGCCACGACACCGAGGTTGTGCGTGACCAGCAGGACGCCCAGGCCGCGTTCGCGCTGGAGGCGGCGGAGCAGATCCAGTACCTCGGCCTGGACGCGGACGTCGAGAGCGGTGGTGGGCTCGTCGGCGATGAGGATCCGGGGGTCGCAGGACATCGCGCCCGCGATGAGAGCACGCTGGGCCATACCGCCGGAGATCTCGTGCGGGTAGCGCCGCAGCATCCGCTCCGGGTCCGGGATCTCGACCAGACGCAGCAGTTCCAGCGCCCGTTGGGCGGCCTGCCCGCGGGAGAGGCCGAGGTGGAGGCGCAGGGGCTCGGCGAGCTGGCTGCCGATGGTGAAGGCGGGGTCGAGGTTGCTCATGGGTTCCTGCGGTACGTACGCGAGGGTGGTGCCGCGCAGGGAGCGGTGGTCGCGTTCGGGCAGGCCGACGACCTCCTGCCCGTCGACGGTGATGCTGCCGCCGGTGATCCGGCCGCCGTCGGGCAGGGTGCCGAGCATGGCGAACGCGGTCTGGGACTTGCCGGAGCCGGATTCGCCGACGAGCCCCACGATCTCGCCGGGGTGGACGTCGAGGTCCACGCCGTGCACGACGTGTTTCTCGGTGCCGTCGGGCAGGGCGTAGGCGATGGCCACATCACGTACCGAGAGCAGCGAGGCCCGCTCCGGGGCGGCGGCAATCGGTGCGCTGAGGGGTGATGCGGTAGCGGGTGCTGTGGCGGTACGCGGTGCGGCGGGGGCCGGGGACGGAACGGATCGGTGGGAACGGCGGGGGCGGCGGCGGGCCGGGGCGCCCGGGGTGCGGTCCTCCAGGGCGTCGCGGATGGCTGCGGCCAGCAGGACGAGCGCGGCGTTGGTGAGGCCGAGGGCCAGTCCGGGCCACAGCATGAGGCGGGGCGCGCGCTGGATGTTCTGGAACCCCTCGTTGAGCATGGCGCCCCAGGTGGCGGTGGAGCCGCTGCCGACACCGAGGAATTCGAGGCCCGCCTGGAGGGCGATGGCGATACCGGCGACCAGGGACACCTGGATGATGACCGGGCCGCGTACGACGATGAGGACGTGGCGGGCGACGATCCGGGCGTCGGACAGCCCGGAGACCTTGGCCGCGTCGACGTACAGCTCTCCGCGGATGTTGGCCACGATGCCGCGTACCAGCCGGAAGAAGCTGGGGGCGACGAGGATGCCGAGCACCACCATCAGCACCCACACCCTGGGGCCGAGGATGGCCCGGGACGCCAGCAGCACCACCATGGCCGGCAGGGCCATCACGAGGTTGACGGCCCAAGCGGCGGCGGCGTCGAACCTGCCGCCGTAGTACCCGGCGAACAGACCGCTGGGCACGCCCAGGACGAGGGCGACCGCGAGGGCCAGCAGCGCACCGCCGAGGGTGTTCCGGCCGCCGTAGAGGATGCGCGAGAGGATGTCGCGGCCCGCGGAGTCCATGCCCAGCGGATGCGCGCCGCTGGGGTGCGCGAACGCGTCGCCCAGCGCCGAGGCGTCGGCGGCCTGCGGCGCGATCAGCGGGGCCAGGACGACCGCGGCGACCAGCAGCACGAGGACCAGCGCGGACAGGGCGCCGAGTGGGTTGCGCAGCACCCGGCGGACGGTGCCGCCGCGGGCCGCAGGCTCCGCCGGCGGAGCGGCACCGGGGCCGGGGCCGGGAGCTGCGGTCGTCGGGAGGTTCTCGCTCATGCGATCCTCGCCTTCGGATTGAGCCAGCCGATGAGGACGTCGACGGCGAGGTTGATCAGGACGACGCCGACGACGGTGAGCATGACCAGCGCCATGATCACGGGGATGTCGCCGCGCGTGGTGTAGGCGACGGTCATGCTGCCGATACCGGGCAGGCCGAAGATCTGCTCGACCAGGACGGCGCCGCCGAGCAGGCCGACGAACTGCATACCGAGGACGGACAGGGCGGGCGCGGAGGCGTTGCGCAGGACGTGCTTGAACACGATCCGCCGGGTCGTCAGGCCACGGGTGCGCAGGGTACGGATGTAGTCCTGCCGCATCACGTCGATGACGGCGCCGCGCACCTGCTGCGAGACGCCCGCGACGGAGGCGACCGACAGGGACAGTACAGGCAGGGTGACGGTGGACAGCCAGCCGCCGGGGGACTCCGTGAACGGCGTGTAGCCGATGGCGGGGAACCAGTCCAGGTGCACGGCGAAGACCAGTACGAGGACCAGGGTCACCAGAAAGCCGGGCAGGGCGTACCCCGCGACGCCGATGATCTGCACGATCCGGTCGACGGCACCGCGCCGCACCCCGGCCCACACACCGAGCAGGAACGAGACCGAAGCGGTCACGAACGTGACGCCGATGACCAGGCTGAGTGTGACGGGCAGCCGGCCGGCGACCGCATCGCCGACGTCCTCGCCCGTGAACCAGGAGGTGCCGAGGTCACCGCGCACGGCGTGGGACAGCCACTCGCCGTACTGCTGGAGGACCGGCCGGTCCAGGCCCAGGGCGGTGTTCCTGGCATCGACCGCTTTCTGGGGGGCGCTCTCGCCGAGCAGTTGGCGTCCCACGTCGATGTGCGGGACCGACAGCAGGAGATAGGCCAGAAAGGAGATGACGAGCAGGAGCACGGCTCCCGCCGCGATCCTGCGAGCGATGAAATTCAGCATGAGACTGGATTCCCGTCCGGCTGTCCGCCCGACGCGGCGGAGTTGAAAGGGCGCGGAGTTGGAGGGCGCGGGGTTGCGGGGCGCTGAGTCGAGGGGCGCTGAGTCGAGGGGCTCGGGGCTGAGGGGCGCGGGGTTGAAGGCCCGGAGGCGGGCGTCAGCGGGGCATCCGGCGCCGCCCACCGCCCGAGCACGAAAAACGTACGGTGATCGGTTTCTGGCCGTCAAGAGGCGGGAGGCAGAATCCGCCGCTGCCACCGACCCGATCCGGCTGCCGCGGCACCGCTACGTACACGGACAGCACCAAGTACACCTACGAGTTCACGCGCACGGGCACCGCCACGCACGCAGACGAATTCACCGCGCACGGACACCACCACGCACACAGACGAATTCACCGCGCACGGACACCACCACGTACACGCAAGGCGCCGCCACGTACACGCGTACGGCGCCCCGTACACAGACGGCCGTCAGCTCCCGGAGCCGCTCTCCAGCAGGCGCATCAGGTCATTGAAGGGCTGGCTCATGTCGATGGACCGGTCGGTGAGCCACTGGAGCTGGATGCCGTCGGCCAGCGCGATGAAGAGCACGGCCAGCCGGTCGGCCGGGATGGCGTCACTGATCCCGCCGTCCTCCATGCGCTCCCGCAGGTACGCGGCAAGACGCTCACGCATGACCGGGTAGCGCTCGCTGAAGTGGGCGTGTGCCGGATGGGAGGGGTCGCCGGCCGCCGCGGCCATGGACACGAACAGCTCGACGAGGCCCGGCGTCCTGGCACCGTCCCGCATGATCTCCCGGGCGCTGAAGGAACCACCGCGCTCGATCTGCTTGATACGCGCCGCCTCGTCCCTCGCTTCCAGGACCCGGGTCAGCATGTCCTCCTTGGAGTCGAAGTAGTGCATGAGCCCCGGCAGGCTCAGATTGCACTTGGCCGCGACTTTCCGCAGGGAAGTGCCGCGATACCCCTCAGCCGCGAAGATCTCCAGAGCGGCCTGCAGAATCTCGGCTCGCTTCGCCTCGCCCTTCTCGTAGGGGCCCCGTTTCGCCATGGCCGCCACCCTAGCGCGCAGCTGTGGAGCGGGCCCCGGACAGTGACCGCCCGTCGGGGACGCGCCCGGCCTGTGCGAGGCCGCCCAGCCAGGAGGCCGACCCCTTGGGGGTGCGGGCGAACGTCTCCCGGTCGACCGCGATCAGCCCGAAGGTGGGGCCGTACGTGCCCCATTCGTAGTTGTCCAGAGCGCTCCAGTGCAGATACCCCCGCACGTCGGCGCCCTCCCGCATGGCGTCCGCGAGGCTCGCAAGCGCGGCCGATGTGTAAGCGATACGCCGCTCGTCATCGGCGGTCGCGATGCCGTTCTCGGTGACCAGGATCGGCACGTCCGGGCCGACGACACCGACGGTGTGCCGCACCGCCTCGCCCAGGGCCTGCGGGTAGTACTCCCAGCCGGTCAGGGTGGTCTCGGCGCCTTCGGGCACCGGCAGCGGGCCACCGGCCCCGAAGCGATGGCGGGTGTACGCCTGCACCCCGATCCAGTCGTCCTGCCGGGCGGCCTCCAGGAAGATGTCCTCGCGCAGCCACGCGTGCGCGGTCATGGCCTCCAGAGCGCCCGGTTCCGCCTGGTACGCCTGGTTGGCGACGGTCCAGCCGACCTTCAGCCCGGGGTCGGCGGACTTCAGCGCGGCGGAGGCGGCCCGGTGGGCTTCGACGAGCGCCCGGACCACACCCTCGTCGGGATCGACGGTGGCGGGATCGATGGCCGCGGCCCCGACCGGCCGGTCGCGTTTCCTGCCGTGGTCGATGCTCTCCCAGCCGTGCTCGGCGGCCAGTTGCCGGATGGTCTGCATCACGGCCAGGATGTTCGGCTCGTTGATCGTCGCCACATACCGGACGCCGTCGAGGATCTCGGCCACCGTCCGGGCGTACGCGGCGAAGAGACCGGGCGCTTCGGGGGCCCGCCAGCCGCCGAGGTCGCTGAACCACTGGGGCGAGGTGAAGTGATGGAGGGTCACCACGGGTTCGAGCCCCCGGTCGCGCGCCCCCCGGACCATGCTGCGGTAGTGCTCAAGGGCGGCCCTGGACACACAGCCCCGCTGCGGTTCGACGCGCGCCCACTCGATGCCGAACCGGTAGGAGTTGAAGCCGAGTTCGCGCAGCAGGTCCATGTCCTGGGGCCAGCGGTGGAAGCTGTCCGCCGCGTCCCCGCTGGGCTGGGCGACGAAGGTGCCGGGGCGGTGCTCCAGGTTCCACCAGTCGCTGGAGACGTTGTTCCCCTCGATCTGGTGCGCCGATGTCGAGGCACCCATGAGGAAGCCGTCCGGAAGCGGGAAGCCCGGCTGGGGCGAGAGCGCGGTCACGGTGATCCTTTCAGCCGGGACCGGCACCGTAAGGGCCGGCCCCAAAAACGTTCAGTGATCGGTTTTTGCGGTCAGCGTACACGCCCGACCCGGCGGCGCGGAGGGGTCACCGCACCTCCATCCGACCCGGCCGGCCCCAACCGCGCACCTATTCGATGCGGAATGATCTTCGAAGTCACTGCGCCCCCGGCCACTGGCGCAGCTTCACCGTCATCGGCGACGAAGGTCGGGTGCCGGTTCTCTCCGGCCCGGACCGGGCCGGCTGGACCGGACTGGACCGGACTGACCGGACCAGGTTCGGGCGCGTGGCTCTGGACGCCCCGCCCACGGCGCCGCCCCCGGGCAGGTCAGCCGTCGACGCCCCTGAACTTCATCGACACGGCCCCCTCGGGCGTCCGGCGGCACATCGAGACCGTGCCCCAGACCTCGCCCTTCGGCTCCTGCAGGAGGGTGAGAGGTACGGGCTTCTGCGGGAAGTCCAGATCGGCATCGGACACGACCTGCGTACGCAGGACGCCCGAGCAGCCGTGGGCGGAGAAGGCGAGCGTGGCTGTCACCGGCAGGACATGGGCGTCGATGACCAGCACCGCCCGGCCGCTGTACTTGGGTTCCTGGAGCACACCCACCAGCTTCCGCCCGGCCGCCGGTCGCCGCACGTCGAAACCGTGGCCGCACCCGAAACCGTGGCCGCACCCGAAACCGTGGCCGCACCCACACCCGTGCCCCCGCACAGGGCACGGGCGCCTCGTCCCACACCGGGAACGGGCGCCCCGCCCCGCCCCGCCCACAGAAGGGACGCTCAGACCAGGTACGGCGCGTACTCGTCCAGCACCTTCAGCACCGCGTCCTCCTCGGCGGAGGGCAGTTGCAGCACCACCTCCTCGACCCCCAGCTCCGCGTAGTGCGCCAGCTTCCCGGGGTTCGGGAGTACGGCGTACGGGACGACCTGGAGCTCCGCCGGTTCGCGGCCCGCGTCCTCCCACACCCGGCGCAGCACCGGCATGGACTCCGTGAGCCCCCCGCCGCCGATGGGCAGCCAGCCGTCCGCGTACTCCGCGATGTGGTCGAAAAGCTTCGGCCCGGCGGCCCCGCCGATCAGTGTGCGGACGCTGCCGCCCCGCGGTTTCGGATGGACCAGGCTAGCCCGGACCGACCCGAACTCCCCTTCGTACGCCGTCGGTTCAGCTGCCCAGAGCGCCCGCATCAGCGCCATCCGGTCCCGGCCCATCTCACGGCGGCGCGTCCACTCGACCCCGTGGTCGGCGGCCTCCTCCCTGTTCCAGCCGAAGCCCACGCCCAACGTGAAGCGGCTCCCCGAGAGCAGGTCCAGGGTCGCGATCTGCTTGGCCAGGTCGATCGGGTCGTGCTGGGCGATGAGCGTGATGCCCGTGCCCAGGGTCAGGGTCTCCGTCACCGCCGCGGCCTGCCCCAGGGCGACGAACGGGTCGAGCGTCCTGCCGTACTCGGCGGGCAGTTCACCGCCCATCGGGTACGGGGTGGTCCGCTCGGCCGGGATGTGCGTGTGCTCGGGCAGATACAGCCCGCCGAACCCGCGCTGCTCCAGCTCCCGGGCCAGCCGTACGGGGGTGATGGTCCGGTCGGTCAGAAAGATCGTGGTACTCAGCCGCATGACATCCGCCCTCAGTCGCCGTGTAATCCGAGTGATCCGTGTAGTCCGTGCGATCCGTGCAATCCGTGTGATGCATGTGATCCGTGTGATGCATGTGATCCGTGTGATGCATGTGATCCGTGTGATGCATGTGATCCGTACGTTCCGCTCTGTGGCCGCAGAGAGTATGGCGTCAAGGCCGAAAATCCGAGCGTCGCGTCACGGTCTCCGTCCTGCCCTCTTCCCTTCTCACCCGGTTCACGGCTGAATACCAGGGTTCAACCGCACCCCTCGTGTCCCCCACAGACCCCTGGAGCCGTTGGTATGAACCCTGACGACCACCCGACCCCCGGTGAACTGGGCAGGCGCGGCCTGCTGGTGACGGGAGCAGCCGCCGCGCTTACGTTGGGAAGCGTGAGCTTCGCGGCAGCGGCGGACGACGGCAACGCCGGGGGTGCGCCCCACGGCAGAGCACCGGGCGGCACCGCACCGGCCGGAAGCACACCCCCGGACCGGACGAAGACCGTGCGCGGCACGCTGCCGCCCGGCTCGCCGGACTATGTCTATCTGCCGGTGGACGTGCCCGAAGGGGTCCGGGAGCTGGCGGTCTCGTACACGTACGAGAAGCCGCCCGTGCCCGCCGGCACCCAGGGCAACGCACTCGACATCGGCGTCTTCGACGAGCGCGGCACCGGCCTCGGCGGGGCGGGGTTCCGCGGCTGGTCGGGCGGTGCGCGCAGCGAGTTCTTCATCCGCGGGGACGAGGCGACGCCCGGCTACCTGCCGGGACCGGTACGGGCGGGCCGGTGGAACATCGCCCTCGGCCCGTACACCACGGCCCCCGACGGCCTCCCCTACACCGTCACCATCACCCTGCGCTTCGGTCCCACGCCCGGGACACCGGAGCCGGTGTACCCGCCGGTGCGTGCGAAGGGGCGCGGGCGCGGCTGGTACCGGGGCGACTGCCATATCCACTCCGTGCACTCGGACGGCAAACGCACCCCGGCCGAGATCGCCGCGCTGGCCCGGTCGGCGGGTCTTGACTTCATCAACACCAGTGAGCACAACACGAGTTCGGGCCACCGGGCGTGGGAAGGACTGTGGGGCGACGACCTGCTGATCCTGACCGGCGAGGAGATCACCACCCGCAACGGCCATGTGCTGGGCATCTCCACCGACCACGGCACCTGGGTCGACTGGCGCTACCGCGCCCGGGACAACCGCTTCGGCCGCTACGCCCGCGAGATCCGCCACGCGGGCGGCCTGGTCGTCCCCGCCCACCCGCACGCGACCTGCATCGGCTGCAACTGGAAGTTCGGCTTCGGCGAGGCGGACGCGGTGGAGGTGTGGAACGGGCCCTACACCCTGGACGACGAGGTGTCGGTGGCGGACTGGGACAACACCCTGGTCAGCAACGGCCGGAACTGGACCCCGGCGATGGGCAACAGCGACGCCCACAAGGACCCCGACCGGATCGGCACCCCACAGACGGTCGTCCTGGCCGACGAACTCAGCAGGGACGCGATCCTGACGGGCATCCGCGCGGGCCACTCGTACATCACCGAGTCCTCAGCGGTCTCCCTCACCTTCGGCGCCACAGGCGGCCGCGCCGCCCACGCGGGCATCGGCGACCGCCTCCGGGTGGCCCCCGAAACCCCGGTGACGGTACGCCTCGACGTCACGGGCGCCCCCGGCTGCACAGCGAACTTCGTCACGGACCAGGGCACGCTGTACTCCACGCCCCTGCCCAAGTCCGGCACAGGCACAGCGGAATGGCACACCACACCCGCGTACGCCGCCTACGTACGCGCCGAGATCCGGCACACCCCGACGGCTGCGGGGCTGCCAGGAGCACTGGCAGCGCTGACCAATCCGGTGTTTCTGGGACGGTGAGGGGGCTGCCATCTACCCGGGAAGGAAGAGTCAGGCACGGTGGGGCTTCCGCCACGGAGGTTGCCTTTCCCCCCGCCCCTGCCCCGCACAGCCTCACGGCGCGGCCTCCATCACCGTGCGGGCGCGACGGGCGAAGTTCTCGCGGCTCACCTCCACCGCGTCCACCGCGCGTTCGAGGCCGGTGCGGTATCCGTCGTCCGGTAACTCCCCCTGGAGCACGCGCTCCAGGTACGTCCGCAGGGACCGCACGTCCGACCACACGTTCACGGCCGCCACGGCCACGGCCTCCGGTCCCATGAGGTCCAGCCGGGCCTGGGCCTTGTAGAGGGTGTGTACGGCGGTACCGAGTTCCTCGACGGCCTCGCGCAGCGCGCGGGCCGGTGGCGGGGTGTCCCGGACGGTGGCCGGTACGCCGTCCTGGTGGGCGATGCGGTGCAGTACGGCGTCGACCGGCTCCGCGGCCTCCATGAAGGCGAGGTACACCTCGCGGCGTTCGCTCCTCAGCTCCCGGCCGTGATCGGCCGTTCCCTGGTCGCGCGCCAGCCGCCGGGCCGCCGTGGACGTCAGCCACGCGGTGCACAGCGTGCCGAGTACGCCCACTCCGGCCCCGGCGAGTGCTGCCCATCCCTGGTCCATGCGTCCATCCTTCTGCGGTGGGCCTCCGCGCGGGGTCGATTTCGCGGATCCGGCGGTCTCTCGGGGCGTGTCCGGCGGAACGATCACGGTCCACCGAGCCGGAGGGCCAACGAGGCTGCCGCAACGGGGCCGAAACGGGGCCACTCCGAGTGGCGTACCGCGCGCCTACACTCGGAGGAGTCGTCCGCACGTCACCCGGGGGCGATCACAGGCCATGGCTTGGAGGGCGAGCAGGTGACCGCGACCTCATCCTCATCACACCCGTCGGGCGATCCGGCGGACGATCCGGCAGCGCGGTTCGCCTCGGAGTTACGGGCCCTGCGCCACTCGGCCGGTAGCCCGACCTACCGTCAGATGGCGGCGCGTACGGGACAGTCGTCCAGCGCCTTGTCCGCGGCTGCGCAGGGCGGGCGACTTCCGCCCCTGGACGTCGCCCTGGCCTACGCCGAAGCCTGCGACGGGGACCGCGCGGAGTGGGAACGGCGGTGGCGGGCAGCGAGGTCCGAGGGCGTCACCCCACCGATGCCACCGCCGCCACCGGGGCCGGGGCGGCGGTGGGGGGCCGTTGCCGCTGCCGGTGCCGGCGCGCTGGTGCTGGTGGTCGCCGGGGTCGTGCTCGCGAATCGGCCGGGGCACAGGCCGCCGCCCTCGGGAGCTGCCGCCGCCTCCCGCTTCTTCGCCGATGGCGACGTCTTCAATCAGCTGCATCCGCCTCATCAACTTGATGCGGATTCAGCGGCGTTGGCTGGCGAACTGCTCGCTCCGGGCCGGGCGCGGTTGTCCACCGGTACCGCCGGTCTTCCGGTGTACCGGGCCACCTCCAGCACCCCGGCCTACGAGATCACCCCGCGCGAGCACGTCGGCAGCTGGGGGCCCGACCCGTTCAAGGGCATCGGCTTCCCCTGGGACGCGTCGTGGAAGGCGCCGAAGCGCGAATGGACGGTGGTGATCGCACCGGACGGGCGGGCCGTGGAGTGCTGGCGGATCAAGGTGCAGGGTGGCAGGCCGAGTTGCGAGTGGGGGGCCGTGTCCGACAGCCGCCACAAATCCGTCGTCCGCACGGGCCAGGCCACCGGCAGCGGTCTGTCCCGGCTCGCGGGAATGATCACCCGCGCGGACTGGAAGGCCGGCCGTATCGCTCACGCCCTGAGCTTCGGCGCCCCGGACAACAACGGTCAGTACGTCCTCCCTGCGGTGGGCAGCGACGGCCGGGAGAAGGGCCGTTGGCGCGAGGGGCAGTTCATCTGGCTCGACCCCGCGTACGACATCGACGCCGACACCACGCTCAAGCCGTACGAGCGGATGGTCGCCAAGGCACTGCAGGAGTACGGCGCTTTCGACGTCAAGAACGCCGACGAGTTCAGCTTCATGTCCGAGTACGGATCGAAGCCGCCGGGCGACACCACGGGCTCCTACGCACCCCTCACCGGTATCAAGTTCGCGAAGTATCTGCGGGTCGGGACGGTATCGCCCTCCTCGTAGGCGGCTTCGGCGAGGCGGACGCGGTGGAGGTGTGGAACGGGCCCTACACCCTGGACGACGAGGTGTCGGTGGCGGACTGGGACAACACCCTGGTCAGCAACGGCCGGAACTGGACCCCGGCGATGGGCAACAGCGACGCCCACAAGGACCCCGACCGGATCGGCACCCCGCAGACGGTCGTCCTGGCCGACGAACTCAGCAGGGACGCGATCCTGACGGGCATCCGCGCGGGCCATTCATACATCACCGAGTCCTCAGCGGTCTCCCTCACCTTCGGCGCCACAGGCGGCCGCGCCGCCCACGCGGGCATCGGCGACCGCCTCCGGGTGGCCCCCGAAACCCCGGTGACGGTACGCCTCGACGTCACGGGCGCCCCCGGCTGCACAGCGAACTTCGTCACGGACCAGGGCACGCTGTACTCCACCCCCCTGCCCAAGTCCGGCACAGGCACAGCGGAATGGCACACCACACCCGCGTACGCCGCCTACGTACGCGCCGAGATCCGGCACACCCCGACGACTGCGGGGCTGCCAGGAGCACTGACGGCGCTGACCAATCCGGTGTTTCTGGGACGGTGAGGGGGCTGCCTTCCAGCCGGGACGGAGGAGAGCCAGGCCACGGAGTGTCATAGACAGGTCGATTTCGCACTCACACAGGTCGATCGAAATCGCGTGCCGCAGCCTCGAAAAGCTCTTCGCCAGACTCACAGCTTGATTCCCTTGGGCGACCGGGGTCCCGAAGCGCAGGAGCGTCATGCAGATCCTCATCACGTATTTTTCAGACGCCGCAGTCACCCGATCCGCCGAGCGAAAAGAATATTCGGCTCTTCCTCTCTCGTGCTCCACCACTCGATAACATTCTCCCTCACCATAAGCGTGAACCATTCGTAGCTCGAATGAGGTGAGGACGGTGACGCCGATTCCGCGTCTTCCCCAGGGAAACCAACCTGCAATTCCCATTCCTCCGCCGGGTGTACATGGCGCACAGAGATGGCCATCGTCAACCGAAGCTCACCCTCAGATACGTCAAACCCGGTCACGCGAATTTGGAAATCGGAGAACCCTGGTACCCCGAATGGCGTTTCGAGAAGTGAGCGTAGACCCGCAGGGACCTCTGTCATCATACCGAGAGGCTAGCAGGAGGCCGCCACGCTTTGATGTCCAGCCTCGTAATAGGCCGTTATGACGCTCTGAGGGCCGGGGCCGGATCCTCCGATTCCGCCAGGGTTGAAAACCACCTTGTATTTCATCGGCGGGCACTGAGTCAGGTTGAGGTAGTAGAAGCCGAACTTTTCACCGCCACGCGAAACGGTATTAGCGATCATCGCACTGTTGTAACCATGCTTCGGCTGCAGATGACGGTACCCCCACGTGGAAGTTCCACACCGCAAAGGGACAACCCTTGGGCCACGGTAGAAATTCTTCACTACATGCTGTGTCGACTTCACGGTGCAGGCATCCGCACCGTACGCCGTTCCGGCCGATACCGCAGAGACCCCGACGACCGACGTCGACGCCACGGCAAGCGCCCCACAAGTCGTAAATATCCGCCGTGCAATTTTACTGCGCAAAACCGCCGCCGTGATCCAATTGTTGAACTACCAACCACACCTTTACCGGTCACTCATGAAGGCATACGGGCAATCCAGTCAAGACAATAAACATCGAGTGATAAAAATGGAAGCACCCTGAATGGGGCGATTGAACACAAAACTGGGACTCCCAGGCATGGGATTCTTGTGCGAAAGTCGTCCAAACGTGATCCAGATCACCAAAGGGTTCACTGGTGGATACTCGCTGTCAACGCGCCTCAGGGCTGCCCTGTTGGCGGAGCGGCCAGTCCCGCGTGTGCGTGGCTGGAGAACTCGGCGCCGCAGGCACGGTGCGTCCTGCCCTGGTCTGGGCGGTGCAGGCGAGCGCGCCGCAGCCGAGGGCGATCGCTGTGGTCATGTCGAGGGGCGTGCCCTGGAGGAGCCAGGCCGCGACCACCGCGGCGGCGGGGATCAGGGCGAACAGCACCGAGGCTTCTCTGGCTCCCGTGCGCCGGACGCAGGCCGCGTAGCAGACCATGGCAAGCGCACTGGTGAGGACCAGGATGACCAGCAGGACGACGGCCCGCACCGGGTCGGAGACGTGCTGCGCGGTGGTGAGGGCGAGGGCGCCGGCCGGCGGGATCGAGCCGGTGACGCCGATGGCGGTGAACACGAAGGGGTCCACCCCGCGCAGTCGCCTTCCCTGGAGGAGGGAGCCCGCGGAGAGACCGCCCAGGGCGACGAGGACGGTGATCAGTCCAGGGCCCACGGCCGGGTCGGACAGCAGCCGGGGCAGGCAGGCCGCGACCACGCCCACCGCACCGCAGCCGAGCGCGAGCAGTCCCCACCGGTTCTCCCGCTGGTGCAGCAGAAGCCGGGCGAGTACGGCGGTGGCGACCGGGTTCATGGCGATCACCAGGGACGCGATACCGGCGCTGACGCCGTGCGCCATGCCCCAGTACAGCCCCAGGAACTGCACCCCGTGCACCAGCACCCCGCCGGCGACGGTCCGGGCGAGCATCCGCCCGCGTGGGAGGGGGATACGCCGGACGGCCACGACGGCCCACATCAGCCCGGCGCTGAGCACGAAGCGGAGCAGGATCAGCAGAAACGGGGTGATGGCGTCGAGGGTGAGCGCCCCGAGTGGGTAACTCACGGCGTAGAGAAGGACGGTCACGGCGGGAAGAAGGCGCTGGTTCATGACACCGAGCCCAGCACCACCCCACCTGCACCTGCGTGACCGATCACGAATCGCGATCAGAACTCTGCCCGCGGCCGGTCACGGCCACCATGGGAACATGACGACCCTCGACATCACCTGCCTGCGCAGCCTGGTCACAGTGGCCTCCTTCGGCGGAGTACGCAGGGCCGCCGGAGCCCTGCACCTTTCGCAGCCGGCCGTCAGTGGACATCTGCGCCGCCTGGAAGCAGAGCTGGGGTTCCCCGTCGTGGGGCGCCAGGGTCGCGGTATCGCCTTCACCTCCCGCGGCGAGGACCTGCTGCGCGAGGCATACCGGCTGCTCGGCGAGCACGACGACGCGCTCAGCCGTCTGCTGGGACCCGGCACCGGGGATCTCGTGGTCGTCTCCACCGAGTACGCCACCGAACCGCTGCTCCGTGCTGTCGTCCAGGTGCTCTCCCGCGACTACCCGGACCGGGCCGTCCGGTTCCAGTTCCGCCGCAGCGCACGGGTGCGCGAATCGGTGCACGACCATTCAGCGGACGTCGCGCTCGGGATCGGCGATCTCGGCCACGGCAGCCGGCACATCGCCGACCTCCCCCTGACCTGGCTCGGTCCCGCCGACCGGGCGCCCGAGACGGACAAGCTCATCGCCTTCACCGCCCCCTGCGCCATCCGGGAGCGCATTCTCGCCTCCGGGGCGGCAGCGGGCAGGCGGCCGCTGGTCCGCGAATGCATCGATCTCATCAGCCTGGTCGCCGCCGTCAGGACCACCGGCGGTGTCACCGCCCTCCCCCGGACACGGGGCCGGGACCAGGACCGGGGCCGGGACCGGGACCAGGAGCCGGGCCTGCGGCGCGTCGAAGACCTCCCGCCTCTTCCGGCGATCCCGCTGAGCCTGGCCACCAGTCAAAGGCTCTCCGCCCGGACCCGGGACGACATCACCTCCGCGCTCCAGGAGACGTGGTGCACCCGCACGTGAACCGCGTCATGGGCGGTACGTGTTCCCACCCCGGCCGGACGGCGGTACGCCACGCCTTCCCACCCCGGCCGGACGGCGTACTCGTACTCACCCCGGCCAGACGATCGACTGTGTCTCGCTGTACGCGTGCAGGGCGTACGAGCCCACGTCACGGCCCACGCCGCTCTGTTTGAAGCCGCCGAACGGTGCCTCCATGTTCCGGCCGATGGTGTTCACCCCGACCCCGCCGGCGCGCAGCCGGGCCGCCACCCGGAAGGCTCTCGCCACATCGCCCGACCAGACGTAGTCGAGCAGGCCGTAATCGCTGTCGTTGGCCAGGGCGATGCCCTCCTCCTCGTCGTCGAAGGGGACGACCACGACGACCGGGCCGAAGATCTCCTCGCGGACGACCCGCATGTCGTTGGTGCAGTCGGCCAGCAAGGTCGGCGCGGCGTAGAAACCCTTCTCGCACGCGGGGCGTTCGCCGCCCGCGACGACCGTCGCGCCCTCCTTCCGGCCGAGTTCGACGTACGACTCGATCCGGTCCCGGTGGGCCGCCGAGATCACCGGGCCGACCACCGTGGACCGCTCGGTGGGATCGCCGATCTTCAAGTGAGCCATGTACGACGTCAGTTGGGCGACCAGCTGGTCGTGGATGCCGCGCTGGGCCAGGACCCGGGTGGGCGCCGTACAGATCTGGCCGCTGTAGAAGGAGAAGGTGGTGCCGATCCCGGCCACCGCCGACTCCAGGTCGGCGTCGTCGAAGACCAGCGCCGCGCCCTTGCCGCCCAGCTCCATCAGCTGCCGTTTCATGCCGCGGCCGCAGACCTCCGCGATGCGCCGGCCGACGGCCGTGGAGCCGGTGAAGCTGACCATGTCGACGTCCGGCGAGTCGACGGCCGCCTCGCCCACCTCCGTACGCGTACCGCTCACCACGTTCACGACCCCGCGCGGAACTCCCGCCTCCGCCAGTGCCTCCGCCATCCGGAAGACCGAGAGGGGGTCCTGCGGGGCGGGCTTCACGAGCACGGTGTTCCCCATGGCGAGCGCGGGCGCGACCTTGCCCGCGGGGTTCGCCCAGGGGTTGTTGTACGAGGTGATGCAGGTGACCACGCCCACCGGGCGGCGGGCCGCGAGCGCGCCGAAGACACCGGCCCTGCCCATCAGGCCCGCCTCGTTGATCTGCGGGGGCAGACCCTGCTCGACCGGTTCGAGCGCGCCCTTCGCATAGCGCCGGAAGCGCGCCACCCCCACCCCGACCTGCATACCGCGGGCGGTGCCGGTGGTGGCGCCGCTCTCCGCCTGGGCGAGCGCCGCGTACGGCAGGAAGTCGCGCTGCATGAGGTCGGCGGCGCGGCCGAGGATCGCGGCGCGCTCCTCCGGCGGCGTCCGTGACCAGCCGTCGAAGGCCGCGCGGGCGGCGGCTGCCGCCTCGTACACCTGGGCGCGGCTCGCCTCGGGCGCGGGGCCCACGCTCTCCTCGGTGGCCGGGTTGATCACGTCGTAGTGCCCGCCGTCCGGCGCGACCCACTCGCCGTCGATGAACAGGCCCTGGTTTCCGTCCACTCCCCGCCCCTGCTGCCGGTCCGCGGTCAACGGGTCGCCACCGTCCTGGTGTCGCGGCCCGACCGCAGCACCGTGCCCGGTACGGCGCCGGTGATCTCGTCGTCCCGGATGGTCTCCACGCCATTGACCCGTACCGACACGATGCCGATCGCCCGTGAGTCGAGGCGGGGGCTGTCGCCCGGCAGGTCGTGCACGAGCGTCGCCGGGCCCGCCGCGATCCGCTCCGGGTCGAAGAGCACCAGGTCGGCGTGGAAGCCCTTCTCGATCCGGCCGCGTTCGCGCAGCCCGAAGAGCTGGGCGGGGTCGTCGGTCAGCATCTTCACGGCCGCTTCCAGGCCGACCAGTTTGCGGCCGCGCAGGCAGTCGCCGATGAACCGCGTCGTGTACGGGGCCCCGCACATCCGGTCCAGATGGGCGCCCGCGTCGGAGCCGCCCAGCATCACGTCCTCGTGCTCCCAGGTCCTGCGCCGCAGCTCCCAGGATTCCGGGTCGTTGTCGGTGGGCATCGGCCAGAGCACGGTGCGCAGTTCGTCGTGGGCGCAGATCTCCACCAGGCAGTGGAACGGCTCCTGCCCGCGCTCGGCCGCGATGTCCTTCACCACCCGGCCGCTGAGCCCCTCGTTGGCCTCGGAGTAGGTGTCGCCGATGACGTACCGACCGAAGTTGACGAGCCGTCGGAAGACGCCCGCCTCCTTGCTGTTGGCGCGCCGCAGCATCTCCGTCCGTACGTCGGGGTCGCGCAGCTTCGCGATCCGCTCGGGCACCGGAAGGCCGAGGATGTCGCCCCAGCCGGGGATGAGGTTCAGCGCGCAGAACGTGCCGAGCGACATGTTCATCGGGGTCAGGATGGGCATCGTCAGGGCGACGATCCGGCCGCCCTCCTTGCGGGCGCGGTCGCTGGCGCTGAGCTGGCGCGGTACGCGTTCGGGCACGGCGGCGTCGATGGTCAGGACGTTCCAGTTGAGCGGGCGGCCCGCCGCGGCGCTCATCCCGACGAAGAGGTCGACCTCCTCGTCGCTGAACTGGTCGAGGCAGCCCGCGACGATGGCCTCGATCTGGGTGCCCTCGTGCTCGCCGACGGCCTTGGAGAGGGCGAGCAGTTCGGCGGGGCCCGCGTGCCGGGAGGCGACGGGTTCGCCGTCGCCGTCGGAGTGGGTGGACGACTGGGTGGTGGAGAACCCCCAGGCGCCGGCGTCCATCGCCTCGTGGAAAAGCCGCAGCATCTCGGCGAGCTGTTCCCCGGTGGGCTGCCCGCCGATCGCGTCTGCGCCCATGACGTGGCGGCGCAGGGCGCAGTGGCCCACCATGAAACCGGCGTTGACGGCGGTACGGCCGTCCAGGGCGTCCAGGTACTCCGCGAAGGTCGACCAGTTCCAGGGGGCGCCCTCTTCGAGCGCCACCAGCGACATGCCTTCGACCTTGGACATCATGCGGCGGGTGTAGTCGGCGTCGCCGGGGTGGTCCGGGTTGAGCGGGGCGAGGGTGAAGCCGCAGTTGCCGCCCGCGACGGTGGTCACTCCGTGGTTCATGGACGGGGTCGCGTACGGGTCCCAGAAGAGCTGTGCGTCGTAGTGGGTGTGCGGGTCCACGAAGCCGGGGGCCAGGACGAGTCCGGTCGCGTCCTCGGTGGTGGTGGCCTGCTCGGTGACGGTGCCGGGTTTCGCGATCACGGCTATGCGGCCGTCGCGGATCCCCAGGTCTGCGACGTAGGAGGGGGCACCGGTGCCGTCCACGACGGTCGCTCCGCGGATGAGGTGGTCGAGCATGTGGTCTGGTCCCTTCTCTTGGTTCTTCTGGTCGGGGTGGGGCCCGCCGGGCTCGAACTCTTGGTTCTTCCGGCCGGTGGTGGGCCCGCCGGGCTCGCAGTACTGGGGGCATGGTTCCGGCCGGTGGGTACGGGAAGGCCGCTCCCCGTACGCACCGGCCGGAACCGGACGGCGGTCGTCCGGGATGGTGCCACCGTCCGCCCCGAGGTGACGGCCCCTACTCCCCCGCCTGCCGGAAGCGGGTCGTCCGGTGGACCGGATCCGTGTCGATCTGCGGGATGACGTGCTCACCGATGAGCTTGATGGTGTTGAGCGTGTCCTCGGGCGAGATCCCGATCGGCAGCCCGAACGACAACTGGTCCGCCCCCGCCTGCTCCCACCGCTTGCACTGCTGGAGCACCTCGCCGGGGTCACCGCAGATCATCAGCTCCTCCGCGATGAGCAGCTCGATGATCTCCTTGCTGTACTCGGGCAGCAGCTCGGGCCACTCCGGGATGCCGTCCGGCCTGGGGAACGTGTCGTGATAGCGGAACAGCAGCGACTGGAGGTAGTTCAGACCGCCGCTGACGGCGATCTCGACCGCCTTGTCATGGGTCTCGGCACAGATCGCGGTCGAGGTCACCATGACGTTGTCGTTGACGAAGGCGCCGATCGGCTCGGCCTCCTTCACCGCGTTCTTGTACGACTCGACGACCCACTCCATGTCCCCGACCTTCTGGACGCTGAACCCCAGCACCCCGAGGCCCTTCTTGCCGGCCATGGCGTACGAGGCGGGGGACCCGGCGGCGTACCACATGGCCGGGTGCGCCTTCCCGTACGGCTTGGGCAGGACCTTGCGCGGCGGCAGCGACCAGTGCTTGCCCTGGAAGCCGACGTACTCGTCCTGGAGCCACATCCGGGGAAACTCGGCGATCGTCTCCTCCCAGATCTCCTTGGTGTGGTTCATGTCCGTGATGCCCGGCATGAACCCGAGGATCTCGTGGCTGCCCGCCCCGCGCCCCGAGCCAAACTCGAAGCGGCCCTCCGAGAGGTGGTCCATCATGGCCACCTTCTCGGCGACCTTCACGGGGTGGTTGACCGGCGCCAACGGGTTGAAGATGCCCGATCCGAGGTGGATACGGTCCGTGGCGTGGGCGAGGTAGCCGAGGAACACGTCGTTGGCGGAGAGATGCGAGTACTCCTCCAGGAAGTGGTGCTCGGAGGCCCAGGCGTACTTGAAGTGGGACTTGTCCGCCTGGATGACGTACTCGGTCTCCTCCATGAGCGCCTTGTGCTCGGCCTCGGGATCGGCCTGGGCGCGCTGCTTCGGTACGTATCCCTGTACAAAGAGCCCGAATTCCAAAGGGGTTCACCGTCCCTAGGTCTCTGACCGCTTTTCTGACACACCGTCAGATCGCGGTGGAGTCGACTGTGGCACCGCGCACGGGGAGCGTCAATAGCTGACTGGTAGTCAGACGTGCCTTTCGCCCGCGGAGTGTGCGTCAGAAGACGCTGACCCCGGCCAGCCATCCGCCGTCGATGACGAAGGGCTGCCCGGTGATGTACGAGGAGTCGTCGCCCGAGAGGAAGAGCGCCAGTCTGGCGACCTCGTCGGGCCTGCCGACCCGCCCGAGCGGCACCAGCTTCCGGTAGAGCTCGTCCAGGGCCGCCGACGACTCCGCCGGATCCGCGTCCGGGTCCAGCTGGGCGGGGTTGCTCATGGGGGTGTCGATGGCGCCGGGGCACATCGCGTTGACCCGGATACCCTTCGCGGCCAGCTCCATCGCGGCCACCCGGGTCAGCCCGACGATGGCGGCCTTGGTCGCGGCGTACGAGCCGACGAACGCCATCCCGGTGAGCGCGGTGTACGAGGCGGTGTTGACGATGGTCCCGCCGCCCGCCGCCTCGATCTCCGGGGCGACCGTCCGGATACCGAGGAAGGCGCCCACCTGGTTGACCTGCACGACCTGCTGGAACTCCTCCAGCGGGGTCGTCACCAGTTCGTTGAAGCGCAGGATGCCGGCGTTGTTGACCAGGCCGTCGATCTTCCCGAAGGTCTCCCTGGCGACCTGGACGGCCGCGCTCCAGTCCTCCTCGCGGGTCACGTCCAGCCGTACATAGGCGGCGGACTCCCCCAGCTCCTCGGCGAGCGCCGCGCCCTGCTCGTCCAGGACGTCCCCGAGCAGGACCTTCGCCCCCTCGGCGACGAAGAGCCGCGCCTCCTGTTCTCCCTGGCCGCGTGCCGCGCCGGTGATGACGACGACCCGTCCGTCGATTGTGCCCATACCGCTCTCCCTGCTCTGGTCGAGGTGCGGACTGCCGATCGGGGGCTGCTGGTTGTCGGGGGCTGCTGGTTGTCGGGGGTCCCGGCTGTCGGGGGCTACGGGTTGAGGTGCGGGGCGACGTCGGCGGCGAAGGCCGCCATCTGGTCGGTCAGTTCGGTCCGGCTGCGGCTGCGGAACCGCACCTGGATCTGGTCGACGCCCATCGCCGCGTACTCCCGCAGCGACTCGGCGATGGCCTCCGGCTTGCCGGTCAGGGTCCGGCGGCCGACCGGACGGCCGGGCTCACCGACGTACAGCGGCTCGGTGATGGCACCGATCTCGATCGGTTCCGTCACCCCGGCCGCCTCCCTGAGCGCCCTGAGCCGGGCGATCTGCTCGGGCAGCCGCTCGCGCGGGTCGCCCTGCGGCAGCCAGCCGTCCCCCCGTTCGGCGGCCCGGCGCACGGCAGCGGGCGACGATCCGCCGACCCACACCGGCACCCGGCGCTGCACCGGGCGTGGCAGCTGGGCGAGGTCCTCGAACTCGTACAGCTCGCCGTGGTGTTCGGGGTACTCATCGGGGCCGAGCGCGGCCCGGAGCGCGTCGATGGACTCGTTCAGTACGGAACCGCGCCCCGGGAAGTCCGCCCCCACCGCCTCGAACTCCTCCGGTACGTGCCCCGCCCCGACACCCAGGATCAGCCGGCCGTCGCTGAGGTGGTCCAGGGTCGCGTACTGCTTGGCGTTGAGCAGCGGGTGGCGAAGCCCGAGTACGGCGACATGGCTCATCAGCCGTACCCGCCGGGTGATCCCGGCCAGGAAGCCGAGGGTGGCGACCGGGTCGTACCAGATGGTGCCCATGGCGTCGGCGAGCCGCCGGGGGATGGCCACGTGGTCGCAGCCCGCGATGTAGGCGAAGCCGGTGCGGTCGGCGGTGCGGGCGATCTCCGCCAGGTCGTGCGGGGTGGCGGCGGCCTCCCACTCCTCCGCGTAGATGGTGCTCTGGGACTGGACGGGCAGCTGCATCCCGTAGACGAGCTGCCCTTCGGGAAAGACCCGTGGCATGGGTGGGACTCCTCCTGTGTGCCCTACGGAAAGTGGACCGAGATAACAGGACCTCGCACGCTCCGGTGCTCATGCCGGACAGGACAGGTCACCCCGCCCAGAGACCGTCCTCCGTGAGGCCCAGCAGCTCGATCGCGTTGCCGCGCACGATGCGGTCGATGACGTCGGGAGCGAGGTGCCCCATCTGCGTCTCGCCGACCTCGCGGGACTTGGGCCAGGTGGAGTCGGAGTGCGGGTAGTCCGTCTCGTACAGGACGTTGCCCACACCGATCGAGTCGAGGTTCTTCAGCCCGAAGGCGTCGTCGAAGAAGCAGCCGTAGACGTGGTCGGTGAACAGTTCGGACGGCGGCCGCAGGACCTTGTCCGCCACCCCGCCCCAGCCGCGGTTCTCCTCCCAGACCACGTCCGCGCGCTCCAGGATGTACGGGATCCAGCCGATCTGGCCCTCCGCGTACATGATCTTCAGGTTCGGGAAGCGCTCGAACTTGCCGCTCATCAGCCAGTCGACCATCGAGTAGCAGCAGTTGGCGAAGGTGATGGTGGAGCCGACGGCGGGCGGGGCGTCGGCCGATGTGGACGGCATCTTCGACGACGAGCCGATGTGCATCCCGATGACCGTGCCGGTCTCGTCGCACGCGGCGAGGAACGGGTCCCACTCGTCGGTGTGGATGGACGGCAGGCCCAGGTGCGGGGGTATCTCCGAGAACGCGACCGCGCGCACTCCGCGCGCCGCGTTGCGCCGGACCTCGTCGGCGGCGAGCCGTGCGTCCCAGAGCGGGATGATCGGCAGCGGGATGAGGCGGCCGTGCGCCTCGGGGCCGCACCACTCCTCCACCATCCAGTCGTTGTACGCGCGCACGGACAGCAGCGCGAGTTCGCGGTCGGCCGCCTCGGTGAAGGTCTGGCCGCAGAACCGCGGGAAGGTCGGGAAACAGAGCGCGGACTGGACGTGGTTGACGTCCATGTCGGCGAGGCGGTCGGGCACCGAGAAGGAGCCGGGCCGCATCTGTTCGTAGGTGATGACTTCGAGTTTGATGTCGTCCCTGTCGTAGCCGACCGCCGTGTCCAGGCGGGTCAGCGGCCGGTGCAGGTCCTCGTAGATCCACCAGTCGCCGATCGGCCCTTCGTCGCCCTTGGCGCCCATGACCGGGGCGAACTTGCCGCCCAGGAAGGACATGGACTTGAGAGGGGCGCGGACGATACGCGGGCCGGTGTCCCGGTATTTGGACGGGAGCCGGTCCTGCCAGACATGGGGAGGTTCCACCGTGTGGTCGTCCACCGAGATGATCTTCGGGAATGTCTCCATGTTCTCCACCGTAGCGCTGATCTGACGAACCGTCAGCTACTGGTACGGCTCTCCCTGCGGAAAGATGCGGCAACGGACCGGCGCGCCGGTTGGCGGAGAGCTTGTGGAGAGGCACCCCCAGAGCTGACGTACTCGCCATGAGCAAGGCAAACTGGCCTGGGCAGGGGCCAGGGGAGCGGAGGGCCGCGAACCGGGCACCGCCCCGAAGCGGCAGACACGGCAGAGCAGACACGGCAACACGGCAGCAGGCACGGCAGGAGGCAGGGCAGCTATGGACCGTGACAGCGGGCCGCGCGTACCGGGGCAGCGGACTCCGCAGCAGAGCCGGGGCGGTGGGCTCACGTTCAGCGTGCTCGGACCCGTGCGCGCCTGGCGCGACGGGGAGGCGCTGCCGCCCGGATCGCCGCAGCAGCGCGCACTGCTGGCCGCGCTGCTGACCCGCGACGGACGCACGGCCACCGCGGGCGAGCTGATCGACGCGATCTGGGGCGAGGACCCGCCGTCGCAGGCGCTGGCCGCGGTACGGACGTACGCCTCCAGGCTGCGCAAGGTCCTGGACCCCGGGGTCCTGGTCAGCGAGTCGGGCGGTTACGCGATCCGCACGGGGGCCGAATCGGTCGACCTGCACCGGGCACAGCAACTGGCCGCGAACGCCGAGAAGGCCGCCGGTACGGGCGACCGCGCCACGGCGCGCGCCCTGATCGACGAGGCGCTCGCGCTCTGGGACGGCGAACCCCTGGCGAACGTCCCCGGGCCGTACGCCGAGACCCAGCGGGCCGCCCTCGACGAGTGGCGGCTCCAGCTGACCGAGTCACGGCTCGACATGGACCTGGAGGTCGGCTGCCACGCGGAGGCGGTATCCGAGCTGACCTCGCTGACCGCCGACCATCCGCTGCGGGAGCGGCTGCGCGAGCTGCTGATGCTGGCGCTGTACCGCAGCGGGCGGCAGGCGGAGGCGCTCGCCGTGTACGCCGACACCCGCAAGCTGCTCGCCGACGAGCTGGGGGTGGACCCCCGGCCCGAACTGGCCAGGCTCCAGCAGCGGATCCTCCAGGCGGACGCGGAGCTGGCCCGGCCGGCCGAGGAGTCCGCGCCGCCCGCCCCCAGCGCCGCCCGGCCTGCGCAACTGCCCGCGACCGTGCCGGACTTCACCGGCCGGGACGCCTTCGTACGGGAGCTGGGTGACCGGCTGGCCACCGCCGAGGGTTCGGTGATGGCCGTCTCGGCGCTGGCCGGGATCGGCGGGGTGGGCAAGACGACGCTCGCGGTGCATGTGGCGCACGCGGCCCGGCCGCACTTCCCGGACGGGCAGCTGTATGTGGACCTCCAGGGCGCGGGGGCACGGGCCGCGGAGCCGGAGACCGTGCTCGGCGCGTTTTTGCGCGCCCTCGGGGCGGCGGACTCGGCCATCCCCGACTCGCTCGACGAACGCGCGGCGCTCTACCGGACGACGCTCGACGGCCGCCGGGTCCTGGTACTGCTCGACAACGCGCGGGACGCCGCGCAGATCCGCCCGCTGCTGCCCGGCACAGCGGGCTCGGCCGCCCTGGTCACCAGCCGCGCCCGGATGGTCGATCTGGCGGGCGCGCATCTGGTGGACCTCGATGTGATGTCGCCCGAGGAGGCGCTCCAGCTCTTCACGAAGATCGTCGGCGAGGAGCGGGTCGGCAGTGAACGCAAGGCGTCGCTCGACGTGGTGGCGGCCTGCGGTTTCCTGCCGCTGGCGATCCGTATCGCGGCCTCGCGCCTGGCGGCCCGCCGCACCTGGACGGTCTCGGTGCTCGCCGCGAAGCTCGCCGACGAGCGGCGGCGCCTGGACGAACTCCAGGCGGGAGACCTGGCGGTGAAGGCCACCTTCGAGCTGGGGTACGGGCAGCTGGAACCCCAGCAGGCAAGGGCGTTCCGGCTGCTCGGTCTCGCGGAGGGCCCGGACCTCTCGCTGGCCGCGGCAGCCGCCGTACTGAACATGCCGGCCCGGGAGGCGGAGGACCTGCTCGAATCGCTGGTCGACACCTCGCTCCTGGAGTCGGCGGCGCCCGGCCGGTACCGCTACCACGATCTGGTCCGCCTCTACGCGCGTTCCTGCGCCGAGCGCGACGAACAGCCCCCGGTGGAAAGGGAGCTGGCCCTCTCGCGGCTGCTCGACTTCTATCTGGCGACGGCGGCCCGGGTGTACGCGATCGAGCGCCCGGGCGACCGGCTGGTGGACCACCTGGAGCCGACCACGTACGAGGGGCTGGTCTTCACCGACCGGCACGACGCCCAGGACTGGCTGTACGCGGAGGCGATGTCGCTGCTGGCGTGCGTACGCCAGTCGGCCACCGGGACCGGCACCCTGCGGCGGGCGGTGGACCTGCTGTGGGCGGCACTGGATCTGGCGGAGTCGGGGGCGAACTCGAAGGAGTACAGCTACGCGGCCGGTCTGCTGCGGGACGCGGCGCGCGCCGCGCGGGACGAGCGGGCCGAGGGGCGGGCCGCCCTCACGCTGACCTATGTGCACCATGTGTCGGGCCGGTTCGAACTGGCCGGGCAGGACGCGGGCGAGGCCGACCGGCTGGCCGTAAGGACCGGGGACCGGCTGTCCGGGTGCTGGGCGGCCAATCTGCTCGGCATCATGGACTTCTACCAGGGCCGGTTCGACAGCGCGACGGAGCAACTGACCCGCGCCGTCGAGGGGTTCCGCGACTGCGAGGACATGGCGGGCGAGGCGAGCGCGCTGTGCAACCTGTCGCGGCTCCACCTCGTCACCGGTGACGTCCCCGAGGCGGTGGCGCTCTCCCGGCAGGGCACGGAGATGTACGACCGCATGGGCCACGCCCTCAAGGGGGCCAACGGCCGCTACGCGCTGGGGCTGGCGCTGACCGAGGACGGACAGCTCACCGCAGCCGCCGAGCGGCTGACGGAGGCCCTTGAGGTGTTCCGCGACAGCCGGCAGCGGCTCTGGGAGGGCATGGCGCTCTTCCGGCTCGCCGAGGTCGACATCGCGGCGGGCCGCTGCGCCCAGGCGGCGGCCGGGGCGGAGATGGCGCTGACCGTCCTGCGCGGCATCGGCGGCGACTGGCGGCGCGGCAACGTCCTGACCGTGCTGGGCCGGGCCCTGTCCGGCATAGGGCAGTCGGGCCGCGCCCGGGTCTGCTGGCTGGAGGCGCTGGCCATCTACGAGGAGCTGGGCTCGCAGGAGGCGGACGGGGTACGCGAACTGCTGACACCGGTGGCGGCGGCCTGAGAGCGGGGCGGAGGCGGACCGCGCTTCGGGCTTCGGGCTTCGGGCTTCGCGCTTCGGGCTTCGGGCTTCGGGCTTCGGGCTTCGGGGCAGTGGCGGATGCGCTCCGGGGCGGAGACGGAAGCGCTTCGAGGGGCTCGGGCGGACACGATCCGGGGCGGGGACGGACGCGCTTCGAGGGCGGCGGAGAAGGACGCGTCGCGGCCGGTGAGCGGGTACGTTCCGCACCGGGGACCGGCAAATGCGTTCCGGTTTCCGGAGCGGATGTTCCCGTCAGGAGCAGGCGCGTTCCGGGGCGGGAAGGGGCCGCCCGGCCCCCTAGCGGGCGTTCATCGTTTGTTTATCGCGACCCGACATTCTCATTCCACGACGAGCCGTCGTGTCGGGGGGCAGGCGGCCGTCAGGAGGGCCCCGCACCGGCGAACTAAGGTGAGCGGCCTGCGGAACGTCCGTCCGGCCGCGCTCGGGGGAGCAGCCGGACGGGCTTCAGCACCACGGATTCACTAACAGGGGAGTTGACCACCATGACCGCAGAGCCGCAGAGCGACGCCGCCGTCGACCCGGACAACGCGCACATCACGGACAAGCCCACCGTCGCGAAGCCCGCGAACGCGCACATCACCGACAAGCCGACCACGGTGAAGCCCGACAACGCACACATCACCGACAAGACCGCGTGATCTGAGACCTGCACGACGGGGCACGGGGGAACCGGGGGAACAGTGGCCGTGGTGGCCCGGAGGGGGAGCCACCACGGCCGCTGCCGTATGTGCGCACCCATCGTCCGACACTCCCGTAACGAAAGAGCTGCCATGACACTGAAGAAGAAGCTGTTCGCCACCGCCGCCCTGGTGATAGCCACCGCCGCGGCCTCCGCGACACCGGCCCTGGCCAACGGTCACGTGACGGGCACCGCCCCGTCGACCGCCCAGGTCCAGGCCGCCAAGGTGGTCCCGGACAACGGCCACATCACCTCGGCCCCGCTGGAGTCCCGCGCGAGCTGACGTCCCGCGCCGACCGTGGGGGATGCGGCACGCCACACCGCGTCCCCCACCCCAGGACGTCAGACGGACCTCGTCAGTACGCGAGGCGCGCAGAGCTTTTTCAGGGTGGTCCCGCCCCTCACGAAGCACCTCGCTGACCAGCGGCTTCGCCTGACTGCGCGGCGAAGTGGCGCTCCACCTCACGTCGCTCGGCCTGGGCCGCGGCCATCTCGGCCTCAGTGACCGGCCCGCCCTGCTTCTCCATCCACGCCACCAGCTCACCCAGCCTTTCGCGCTCCCGGTCGCGCTCCCGGTAGCGCTCCCTCTCGCTTTCCCACCTGCGCTCCACAGCTGCGGTGAGGTACGCGCCGAAGCCACCGGGGCCGACCTCGCGAAGGATCTCCTCGGCCAGCTCCTCCGGGAGCGTCACGCTGTACTTCTTGGCTGCCATACCGTCCACCATGCCAGCCAATGCCGAGTTCGCGGACCGATTACCCCCACTACCCCCTCCCCCGCAGCTCCCCCTTCACCACCTTCCCGCTGGCGTTGCGCGGCAGGCCGGTCACGAATTCGACCTCGCGCGGGACCTTGTAGTTGGCCATCTCGCGGCGGGACCACGCGATCAGGTCGTCCGCCGTCAGGGTCGCCCCGGGGCGCCGGACCGCGTACGCCTTGCCGACCTCGCCGAGGCGGCCGTCCGGGATGCCGACGACCGCCACGTCCGCGATGTCCGGGTGGAGGCCGAGCAGTTGCTCTATCTCCGCCGGGTAGGCGTTGAAGCCACCGACGATGAACATGTCCTTGATCCGGTCGGTGATCCGCAGATTTCCTGCCTCGTCCAGGACGCCCACATCGCCGGTGCGCAGCCAGCCGTCCGGGGTGAACGCCTCCGCCGTCGCCTCCGGGGCCTCGAAGTACTCGCGCATGACGTGGAAGCCACGCACCAGCACCTCGCCCGGTTCGCCCGGTGGGGCCGAGACCCGTACCTCGGTGTCCGGGATCGCGCGGCCCGATGTCGAGGCGATGACCTCCACGCTGTCGCCCCCGCGGCACATCGTGACGATGCCGCTCGCCTCGGAGAGGCCGTACGCCGTGATCACCGTCGCGATGTGCAGCTCCGTGCGCAGCCGCTCGACCAGCTGGAGCGGGACGACCGCCGCGCCCGTCACGACCAGCCGCAGCGGGCTGAGATCGTGCTGGTCGCGGGCGGGGTGGTCGAGCAGGGACTGGTGGAGGGTGGGCGGTCCTGGCAGGACCGAGATGCGTTCGGCGGTGACGTTGGCGAGCACCGTGTCCACATTGAAGACCGGCTGCGGCACCATCGTCGCGCCGCGCATCAGACAGGCGATGATGCCGGCCTTGTAGCCGAAGGTGTGGAAGAACGGGTTGACGATGAGATAGCGGTCGCCCTCGCGCAGCCCGGCCAGCTCGCACCAGATGTCGTAGCAGCGCAGGGTCTGCGCATGGCTGATGACCGCGCCCTTGGGGCGGCCCGTGGTGCCGGAGGTGAAGATGATGTCCGAGGGCGACGCGGAGTCCACCGCGTCCGCGCGGGCCCGTACCTCGGCGCCGGAGACCTGCTCGCCGCCCGCCAGGAAGTCCTTCCAGGTGCGGAAGGACTCCGGGGCGTCGTCGGAGAGGACCACCACCTGCTCCAGCTGCGGAAGCGCGGGCAGCGGCCCGGCAGCCCCGCTCCCGGCTCCGGTCCCGCTCCCGGCTCCGGCCCTGCTCCCGGCGCCGGTTCTGCTCCTCTCACCGTCCGCACTCCCCGTACCGTCCGCACTCCCCGTACCGGCCCCGTCCCCCGCACCGTCCGCGCTCCCCGCAGCGCCCCCGCCCTCCCCGCCCGCCGCGCGCCGCAGCGACGCCACATAGGAGGTGCCGAGGAAGGTGCCGGTGACGAAGAGGAGTCTGGCCCGGCTGCGCTCCAGTACGTACGCGGCCTCCGTGCCCTTGAAGCGGGTGTTCAGCGGGACCAGGACCGCCCCCGCGGTCACCGCGCCGAGTGCGGAGACGATCCAGTCGACGGTGTTGGGCGCCCAGACCGCGACCCGGTCACCGGCCTCCACCCCGGACGCGATACACGCGGCCGCCGCCCGCTCGACCCGCTCGCCCAACTCCGTGTAGGAGATCCGGGTACGGCCGTCGACGACCGCCTCCCGTTCGCCGTACCGTTCGGCGGCGGACCGCACCAGCGCCGGAATACTGCCCCACTCCACATCCCCGCGCATCGTCTGCCTCCCACACCCAGTAGCCGGAACGCCGTAGCTGACTATCCGTCAGATTAGCTGTAGCCTTCCCCGCTGTCAGCAGTCATGACGTCCCCGGAGGTGGCGATGGCAGTGGCGACGCTCAAAGACGCAACGGCGATAGTCGGGATAGGCCAGACCGCGTTCGCCAGGCAACTCCAGGAATCCGAGAAGGCGTTGGCCTGCCGGGCCGTGCTCGCCGCGCTGGATGACGCCGGGATCGCACCGTCCGAGGTGGACGCCTTCTCCTCGTACACGATGGAGGACACCGACGAGGTCGAGGTCGCCAAGGCGGTCGGAGCCGGTGATGTCACCTTCTTCTCGAAGGTCGGCTACGGCGGTGGCGGCTCCTGCGCGACCGTCGCCCACCTCGCAGCGGCCGTCGCGACCGGGCAGGCCAACGTCGGAGTCGCCTGGCGCTCACGCAAACGCGGCAGCGGCCCGCGCCCCTGGAGCAACACGGCGGTGCAGCTGCCGACCCCTGCCCAGTGGACCCGCCCCTTCGGCCTGCTGCGGCCCGCCGACGAGATCGGCATGCTCGCCCGCCGGTACATGCACGAGTACGGGGCCACCCGCGACCACCTCTTCAACGTCGCGCTGGCCTGCCGCAACCGCGCCAACCAGAATCCGGCCGCGATCATGTACGACCGCCCGCTGACCCGCGACATGTATATGACCTCCCGGTGGATCAGCGAACCGCTCTGCCTCTTCGACAACTGCCTGGAGACGGACGGCGCCCTCGCCTGCGTGATCGTCTCCGCCGAACGCGCCCGCGACTGCCGCCGCAGGCCCGTCTACGTACACGCCGCCGCCCAGGGCCTGCCCGCCCAGCACCACGGCATGGTCAACTACTGGACCGACGAACCGCTGACCGGCCCCGCCTGGACGGCCGCCCGTCACCTCTGGAAGCACGCGGACTTCGGCCCCGACGACGTCGACGTGGCGCAGATCTACGACGCCTTCACCCCGCTCGTCCCGCTCTCGCTTGAGGGGTACGGCTTCTGCGGGCGCGGCGAGGGCGCCGGGTTCACCGAGGGCGGCGCGCTGGAGATCGGCGGCAGGCTGCCGCTCAACACCGGCGGCGGCGGTCTCAGCGAGGGCTATGTGCACGGCTTCAACCTGATCACCGAGGGCGTCAAACAGCTGCGTGGCACCTCCACCGCCCAGGTGCCCGGCGCCGGCACCTGCCTGGTCACGGCGGGCGAGTGCGTCCCCACATCCGCGATCCTGCTGAGGAGTTGAGCCCGGTGCTCCAGCCCGTCACCGACGACGACGGCGCCCCCTTCTGGGAGTACGCCGCCCGGCACGAACTGCGCGTCCAGTCCTGCGCCGGCTGCTCGACGCTGCGCTTCCCGCCCCGCCCCTGCTGCCCGCGGTGCCAGTCCTTCGACAGCGAGTGGCAGCGGATGTCCGGGCGCGGCCGCATCTGGTCGTACGTCGTCCCGCATCCGCCGCTGCTGCCCGACTACGCGGCCGAGGCCCCGTACAACGCGGTCGTGGTGGAGCTGGCGGACGCCCCGCACATCCGGCTCGTCGGCAATGTGGTCGCCGGGCCCGACGCCCCGCTGAACTCGGTGGACCCCGAGCGGCTGCGGATCGGCGCCCGGGTGCAGGTCACCTTCGCCGAGACGGACGGGGCGACCCTGCCGCGCTGGCTCCTGGAGCGGCCATGAGTCTGCGCGTCGAGAGGAACCAGGAGACCGGGGTCGCGGTCGTCACCCTCGACCGGCCCGGCCGGCTCAACGCCGTCGACCTGGCGACCGCCGGTGAACTGGCCGCCGTCTGGAAGGAGTTCCGCTTCGACACCTCGGTACGGGCAGCCGTCGTCACCGGGGCCGGGACCCGGGCCTTCTGCACCGGGATCGACCGCGCGGCCGATGTGCCGCAGCCCCCGTCCCCGTACTCCGTCGACGATCCGCTCATCGCGATCGGCCCGAAGGCCAACGACCTGTGGAAGCCGGTGGTCGCGGCGGTGCGCGGCATGGCGTGCGGCGGGGCGTTCTATCTGCTGGGCGAGGCCGAGTTCGTGATCGCGGCCGACGACGCCACGTTCTTCGACCCGCACACGACGTACGGCATGGTCAGCGCGTACGAGACCATCTACCTCGCCCAGCGGATGCCCTTCGGCGAGGTCGCCCGGATGGCGCTGATGGGGACGGCCGAGCGGATCTCGGCGCGACGGGCGTACGAGACGGGCTTTGTCAGCGAGGTGACACCGCCCGGCGACGAGCTGGCCGCCGCGGTCGGCTGCGCCGAGACGATGGCCTCGTATCCGACGGATGCGGTGCAGGGGACGGTACGGGCGGTGTGGGCGGCGAAGGAGGCGGCCCGCGCACAGGCGCTGGCGCAGGCCCCCCACCTCGTGGCCCTGGGCAACCTGCCACCGGACCGGCAGTCGGCGCTCTTCGGGGGCAGGAAAGGGGATTTCCGGGTGCGGTGACCGGGGTGGCGAGTGCCGGGTGCCGGATGCCGCGTGCCGGGTCAGTAGGCGTACTGCACCGAGTCGATACGGCACCTGGTGACCGAGCCGGCGTCCGACGGGACCGACATCGGCACCTTCACCGTGGCGCTGGAGTCGCCGTACACCTGGACGGTCGCGCTGCCCGTGTCCACGACCGAACCGCCCCTGCCGAGGAAGCTCATGCTGACCCGGTAGCTGTTGCTGCCGCTCGCCTTACGGGCCGACACCCGTACGGTGGCGGCGGCCGCACCCTTCTTCGCACAGGTCACCACGGTGCCGGTGGCCTTGGGGTCGGGCGCACGGCGGGTGCCGCTCGTGTGACCTGTGGTGGAACCGCTCGACGAGCCGTATGTGCTGTCGTACGTACTGTCGTTGTCGCTGTAGTGGTGGTGCGTGGTGGAAGTGCTGTGGCTCTTGCTGCTGGAGCAGCCGCCGCCGGAACTGTGGCTGTGGCTGTGGCTGCTGTGGCGCGAGAAGCCCGTCAGCGCGAGGACCACCCCCACCAGGACGGCACCGAACCGCAAACGTCGCATGATCATGTCATCTCCCCCGTTCGGCGGACACGGTAGCAGCAGGCACACCGCTGTGGTGGCAGGTGCCGGAAGCCCGGCGTAGCGTCGAAAACGAGATCCGGCGGAGGAGACCGAAGATGATGCGCAACGCCCTGGGCTCCCTCGTCGCTCTCGTCGGAGCGGCGGCCGCCGTATACAGCCCCTTCCGTAACTGGTACGACGGTCGCCACGGCAGCGAGTACCGCATCCAGGACCTCTTCAACGGCATCACGGCGCACAAGCCCGACGCGGGCGGCTCGATCCTGATCCCGTTCGCCTTCGCGGCGCTCATCACCGTGATCGGCATTCTGCTGCGCTCGCGCCTGCTGGTGACGCTGGCGGGCCTGATCACCATCGCCTTCACCGTGCTGTGGATGGTCCGCGTAGGCATCGCGGAACACAGCCTGGCCATCAGCTCCGGTGGGCGGGGGCTCGGCCTCGGTGTCGGTGACGCGCTGATCGGCGGGGTGCTGATGCTGCTGGGTGCGGGGCTGATGCGCGGACGGCGGGCGCCCGCGCCCGCGCCCGCGCCTCCGGGGGCGCCGGGGGCGGGGACCGGGGGTACGGGGGCGTATGCGGCGCCTCCGCCGTACGAGGATCGTGGGGCGGGGGCGCCGGTGGACGGGCCGTACGGGACCGGGCCGGGGGCGCCGGTGGACCGGCCGTACGAGACCGGGTCGGCCGGGGCACCTCTGGACCGGCCGTACGAGACCGGGTCGGCCGGGGCACCTCTGGACCGGCCGTACCAGCCGGAGGACGAGCACGACACGCTGTCGTTCAGTTCGGCCGATCTGCCTGCGGAGCTCACGGCTCCTGAGGAGCCGGGGGAGCGCGGCGGTTCGGGCGGTGGGGCCACGCGGGCTCGGCCCCCGGGGGAGTGACCGCTTCCGGGGGCTCCGCCTCCGGACCCCCGCTCCTCAACTGGCCCGGCCCGTGCCCGTCCCCTTGGCGGCGTCCAGGGCGTAGACGCAGCGGTCCTTGCTGCACGCGTACACGACTCCCCCGCGTACCACCGGTGAGCCGGTGATCTCGCCGCCCGTGGCCAGTTTCCAGCGGAGCTGGCCGCCCACCGCGTCCAGCGTGTACAGGCAGTGGTCCGCCGAGCCGAAGTGGATTCTGCCGTCCGCGACCACCGGCGCTCCGACCACCTCGCCGCCCGCGGCGAAACGCCACTTGGGGGTGCCGGTCACCGCGTCCAGCGTGTAGAGCGCGCTGCCGCTGCCCACATGGACGTTGCCCTGGGCGACGAGCAGCGGGTGGAGCGACTGCCGGGACTCGGTGGCGATGCGCCAGCGGTCCTTGCCGGTCGCCGCGTCGATGGCGTACACCGTGCCGAGGTAGTCGGCGAGGTACACACCGCCCCCGGCCACCGCGGGCCCGGGGGCGAAGGCCGGGGCCGACAGGAAGACCGCGGGGGCCTCGAAGTGCCAGCGCACCAGGCCGGACGTGCGGTCGACCGACAGGACGCGGGTGCCGGCCGCGATGTACACACAGCCGTCGTCGGCGGACGTCACCCGCACGGGCACTCCCCCGCACGCCGCCGCGTCGCCCACCGGGTACGACCAGCGCTCGGTGCCGGTACGCGGGTCGAGTGCGAAGAGGCGGGCGTCCTTCCAGACGTACACCGTGTCCCCGTGGATCGCCGGCCCTGACTCCGGTGTCTCGAAATCCGTCTGGGCTCCGCTCAGCTCCCACAGCTTCTCGCCGTTGGACGCCTCCCATGCCTGTACGCCGCCGCCCCGGGTGCCGGTGACGACGGTGCCGCGCTCGGCCTGGAGCGAGTAGACCCACGCGTCAGCCGAGAGGCGCCACCGGTCGGTGCCGTCGGTGCCGTCGAGCGCGTACAGGGTCGGGCCGTCGGAGGCGTGGATCAGACCGCCCGCCACGGCCATCGCCCACGCCACGTCCTTGGTCTTGAACTGGCGCCGCCCGCTGCCCACATCGAGCGCGTGCACCTCGAAGGAGGTGACGTACAGCAGCTCGCCCTCGACGGCCGGGGTCCCCCAGACGTCGTTCGACATACGGAACCGCCAGGGGCGCCAGCGGGTGGCCCCCTCGGGGGCCCGGGGGGCGGGTGGCGCGGCCGTCGCGGGCGCCGCCTCCGCTCCGTGCCGGCCCGCCGGGGGGCGTACCCACCCGGTCGCGGGACCGGCCGATCCGGCGGGCGTGGCGGCGTGCGCCCGGGCCTCGGCGACGCGCGGCCCCGGCCCGATGGGCACCTGGGCGCCCGGCAGCCGTACGGATCCGTCCCGCCACCCGGTCTGGTGCTGGGCCTGCGGCTGGTGTTGCGGCTGGGGCTGGTGTTGCGCGTGAGCCGGCTGCGGCTGGTGTCGCTGCTGTGCCTGGGCGGGCTGCGGCTGCTGTGCGGGCGCCTGTTGCGCCTGGGCCGACTGCGGCTGGGGCTGGGGCTGAGGCTGGGCGGCCCTGGACGGCTGGGCCGGCTGCGGTGGGTCGTACGACGGTCTCGGCGGCGGCGAGGGGTTCGCCGGACGCGGCACGGGCGCGGGCGGGCGGCCTCCGCGCCGGGTCTCGATCATCGCGGTGGCGCGGGCCGGCAGCCAGGCGGACGCGGTGCCGCTGTCGTCGCCGCCGGACGCGAAGAGATGCGGGGCCAGCTGCGCCTGGAGGTCCTCGGGGCTGGGCCGCTGGGTGAAGTCCTGCTGCATACACGCCTCGATCAGCGGGCGCAGCTCATCGGGCAGGCCCGACAGATTGGGGCCCTCGCGCAGCAGCATGAACACCGTCTCGACCGGGTTCGCCCCGTGGAACGGCGCATGGCCGGTCGCCGCGAAGACCAGCGTCGAGCCGAGCGAGAACACATCGCTCGCGCCCTTCACATTGCGCGAGTCCTTCGCCTGTTCGGGTGACATGTACGCAGGGGTGCCGACCGCGACGTTCGTCATGGTCAGCCGGGTGTTGGAGACGCCCGACGCGATACCGAAGTCGATGACGCGCGGCCCGTCCTCCACCACCAGCACATTGGACGGCTTGAGATCCCGGTGGACGAGGCCCGCGCCGTGGATCGACTGGAGGGCCTCGGCGATCCCGGCGGCCAGCCAGCGGACCGCCTGGGCCGGCATCGGCCCGCACTCACTCACTATCTCTTCGAGCGAGGGCGCGGGCACATACGCGGTGGCCAGCCAGGGCACGGCGGCGCGTGCGTCGGCATCGACCACGGCGGCCGTGTAGAAGCCGCTGACGGCGCGGGCGGCCTCCACCTCGCGGGAGAAGCGGACCCGGAACAGCTGGTCCTCGGCGAGCTCGGTCCGTACGGTCTTGATCGCCACGCGCCTGCCCGATGCCGAGCGCGCCAGATAGACCAGCCCCATACCGCCGGCCCCGAGCCGCCCGAGCACCTCGAACGGGCCGATCCGCCTCGGATCGTGCTGCGTCAGCTGCTCCACCACGCGCCTCCCACCTCCCCGTACGGGCCCCGGGGAAGGGGGACCGCGAAATACAGCTGAGTTCAGCGTCTCACCACTGGGCACCGCCCGGCGGTGCGCACCCCGATTGTTCCTGTCCGAGGTGCTCGTTGCGAACCCGGGGGCGGATCGGGGTGTCTCACCGCGATCCGGACATGGCGCCCACCGGGGACCCACGGACCGTACGGGCCGGGGCTGCCGCTCTTGTACGGTGGAGCCGCTCAGGAGTGATGCCCGTCACAGCGCGGACAGGTTTGACAGAGTTGTCCACGGAAGTTATCCACAGCCTGTTGATAACAATATCAATGCGGATCCAGCCGCCGGGCCGCCCCGGGCCGCCCCATGAGCGGCGCGGGCACCAGCACGAATACCGGCCGGGACCCCATTTGCAGTCGGCCGAATCGCGCTCCGATCACCCCTCGGTAAGCTGACGGCATGACAGGACAAGTACGCACCGTCGACGGCCGTGTGGCCGGCCGCCGAGGTCAGGCGACGCGGCAGAAGCTGCTCGACTGCCTCAGCGAGATGCTCAGCTCATCGCCGTACCGGGACGTCAAGGTCATCGACGTGGCCCGGAAGGCGGGGACTTCGCCCGCGACCTTCTACCAGTACTTCCCGGACGTCGAGGGCGCGGTCCTCGAAATCGCCGAGGAGATGGCCAAGGAGGGTGCGGGGCTCACCGAGTTGGTCTCCGGGCGCTCCTGGACCGGAAAGGCCGGCTGGCAGACGTCCGAGGAACTCGTGGAGGGATTCCTCGACTTCTGGCGCCGCCATGACGCGATCCTCCGCGTCGTCGACCTCGGTGCGGCCGAGGGCGACAAGCGGTTCTACAAGATCCGCATGAAGATCCTGAACTCCGTCACCAACTCCCTGACCGACGCGGTCAAGGAGCTCCAGGCCAAGGGCCGCGTCGACAAGGACGTCAGCCCCGCGGCGATGGCGGGCTCCCTGGTCGCCATGCTCGCCGCCGTGGCCGCGCACCAGAAGGGGTTCCAGACCTGGGGCGTCAAACAGGCCGAACTCCGCCCGAACCTCGCCCTCTTGGTCCACCTGGGCATCACGGGCAAGAAACCGACAAAGTAACCGCGGGGCGCCACCACGTCCTTCGTCCTGTCGCGCAGACGGCGGACCACATCGGTGGTCCGCCGTCCGCGTACCCGCGGCGTGGAGTGCGGCATACGGGGCGTATTTCGCGCGGCACACGCCTCAGCGGCGCTCCAGGCGGAAGAGCCTGATCTCCCGGTCCACCCTCGCCTGGTACGCGGCGTACGGCGGCCAGAACGCCAGCGCCGTGGCCCACACCTCGGCCCGCTCCGCACCCTCCAGCAGCCGCGCCCTGACCTGGATGTCCTCGCCCTTCCAGTTCATGTCGGCGTCCGGGTGCGCCAGCAGGTTGGCCGTCCACGCCGGATGGCCGGGACGCCCGAAGTTCGAACCGACCAGGACCCATGACGACGGCCACGGTGCGCCCTCGACACCGCTCCCCACTCCCCTCTTCTCCGGCATGCACGCCAATGGCGTAACCCTCGGCGCCCCGCTCCTCGCACCGGTCGCCGTGAGGATCACGCCGGGCAGCATCCGCGCGCTGAGCAGCACCTTTCCCCGGGTCAGCCGGTGCACCGCACGGTCCACCGCCGGTACGACGTGCGGCGCGAACCGGGCGAACGTACGGGTGGACGACACCTTCTGCACCAGTCGGGTCCCCCGCGTCATCAGACCGCGACCGCCGCTCGGCCCGCGAAGAGCCCCGCACACTCCGCCGCGTGCGCGCGCAGCCCGTGCACCGGGCCGAACAGCAGCTCGTCCGACGACGCCCGTTTGAAGTACAGCTGGATGTCGTGCTCCCAGGTGAAGCCGATCCCGCCGTGCAGCTGGACCGCGTCGGACGCCGCGCCGCGCAGCGCCTCCAGGCCCTGCGCCAGCGCGAGCCCGCCCGCTGCCGGGTCCCAGGCCGCGTAATACGCCGCCGACCTGGCCGCCTGCACCTGCACATAGAGCCCGGCCAGCCGGTGCTTCACGGCCTGGAACGAGCCGATGGGGCGTCCGAACTGCTCGCGCTGCCTTACGTGTTCGACCGTGAGCTCCAGCGCACGGTCCGCCGCGCCCACCGCTTCGGCGGCCAGCACGGCAGCCGCCGCACATCCGGTACGGGCGAGCGCTCCCGGCACACCGGCGACCCCGCCCGCCCCGCCGCGCTCCGGCTCATCGCCGAGCAACTCGGCTTCTGTGTCGCGCAGTTCGATTCGGGCCTGCGGCCGGGTCGCGTCCAGTGCGGTCTGCCGTGTCCGGGACATCCCGGCGGCGCCGGCCCGTACCAGGAAGAGCAGGGTACGGCTCCGGGCGAAGCCCCCGGTGTGTGCGGCGACCAGCAGCACCCCGGCGCTGTGCCCGTCGAGCACCTGGTCGGCCTGCCCGTACAGCCGCCACCCGTCGTCGGTGGGCCGCGCCTGGACACCGCCGGCCCGGCCGCCGCCCGCCCAGTCGCCCGCGTTGTCGCCGAGCAGCCCGAGCGCCGGGCCGAGCGGGGCCGCCAGGGTGGCGGTCAGCTCACCGCGTGCGATGCCCGGCAGCAGCTCCGCACGCTGGGCATCGGTGCCGAGCGCGGTGATCAGCGGTGTGGCCAGCGCGGCCGTCGCGAGGAGCGGAGACGGCAGCAGCGCCCGCCCCGTCTCCTCGCAGGCGAGCACCAGCTCGGCAGGGCCGCACCCCACTCCCCCGTACTCCGCGGGGATCGCGAGGCCGGGCAGCCCGAGCTGTCCGGCGAGAGTGCGCCAGAGCTCCTGGTCGTACCCGGCGGGGGTGGCGGCTGCGGCTCTGACCCCGTCCGGGCCGCAGCGTTTGGTCAGCAGTTCACGCAGGGTGCGGCGGATCTCGTCCTGCTCCGCGGTGAAGGCGGCATCCATGGGCGGGCCCCTCTCCTGATCTGACGGCGCGTCATAGTAGAGCGCGCCGAACCAGATGCCCAGAGGCGGTACGCGAGAGGCGCGACGGCCGCCCGGCACCCTTGCTCCGCACCCTTGCCCGGCAACTGATCTGATGTACCGTCAGATTTATGTCATCCACCGTCATATCTGCCCGTCCGCGGCGGCGGGTCGCCGTCGCCGGTGTCGCCCTGTCGGACTGCGGCAAGGCCGACGACGCGACCCCGTACGCCCTGCACGCCCAGGCGGCGCGCCGCGCGCTCGCCGATTCGGGCCTCGGCCGCGAGGTGATCGACGGCTTCGGCTCGGCGGGCCTGGGCACCCTCGCACCGGTCGAGGTAGCCGAGTACCTGGGCCTGAAACCCACCTGGGTGGACTCCACATCGGTCGGCGGCTCCACCTGGGAGGTGATGGCCGCCCACGCGGCCGACGCCATCGCCGCGGGCCACGCCAACGCGGTGCTGCTGGTGTACGGCTCCACGGCCCGCGCCGACATCAAGGCGCGCCGCCGCACATCGAACCTCTCCTTCGGCGCGCGCGGCCCGCTCCAGTTCGAGGTCCCGTACGGCCACTCGCTCATCGCCAAGTACGCGATGGCCGCCCGCCGCCATATGCACGAGTACGGGACGACACTGGAACAGCTCGCGTCGGTCGCGGTCCAGGCCCGCGCCAACGCGGCCCACAACCCGGACGCCCTGTACCGCACGCCGATCACCGTGGACGAGGTACTGGGCGGCCCGATGATCGCGGACCCGTTCACGAAACTGCACTGCTGCATCCGCAGCGACGGCGGCTGCGCGGTGCTGCTGGTGGCCGAGGAGTACGTACCGGACTGCGCCAAGACCCCCGTATGGGTCCTGGGCACGGGCGAACACGTCTCGCACACCACGATGTCCGAGTGGGACGACTTCACGGTCTCCCCCGCGGCGGTCAGCGGCCGGCTGGCCTTCGAGCGTGCGGGGGTCCGCCCGGCGGAGATCGATCTCGCGGAGATCTATGACGCGTTCACCTATATGACGCTGGTGACCCTGGAGGACCTGGGATTCTGCGCGAAGGGCGAGGGCGGCGCGTTCGTCGGGAAGGGCCGCCTGCTGCGCGACGGCGACCTACCCGTCAACACCGACGGCGGCGGCCTCTCGGCCTGCCACCCCGGGATGCGCGGCCTGTTCCTGCTGGTCGAGGCGGTACGACAGCTGCGCGGCGAGGCAGGCGAGAACCGCCAGGTCCACAAGGCGGGCGGCCGACTGCCGGAACTGGCGGTGGCGTCGGGGACGGGCGGCTGGTTCTGCTCGTCGGGGACGGTGGTGCTGGGGCGGGGGTAGACGGCCTCACCCGATGGGGTGAGCGGCAGGGCAACAGCAACCCGCGACTTAACGCTTGCGTTAACTTCCGGGGCATGGCTCAATGGGAAGTGCTCCTCGTCGCAGAAGTGGCGACATGGATGGAGAAACTGATCGAGACGGACTGGCAGAGCGCCAAGCAGGTGGAGCACGCCATCGATGTCCTCGCCGCTTTCGGCCCTGTGCTGGGACGGCCTCTTGTCGACCGGATCAAGGGTTGCGAACAGCACCACATGAAGGAGCTTCGTCCAGGGTCCGGAGGAAACAGCGAAATTCGGATCCTCTTTGCATTCGATCCCGTACGCAGGGCCGTCCTCCTGACAGCAGGGGACAAGACAGGGAGTTGGCGCGGTTGGTACGACACCAACGTTCCGCTCGCCGAACAGCGGTACCAGGACCACATCGCCGAGTTGGACACGAGGGAGTACGAATGAGCACGGTGAGGTGGGAAGACTTCAAGCGCCGCATCCACGAGGAGCGCGTGGCAGCCGGACTGCCCGTCCAGTCTCCCGAGGAGAAGCAGGCGGCCATGGACCAGCTCCTCGCCGAGGTACGGGCCTACCGGCTCGCCGAGATCCGCGCGGAGCAGGATCTGACCCAGCGCGATGTCGCCTCCAGCATGGGCGTCTCGGCCCCCCGGGTGTCCGCCATCGAGAACGGCGAGGTCGACCGTACGGAGATCGCCACCATGCGGTCGTACGTCCAGGCCCTGGGAGGGCGGCTCCGCGTGGTCGCGGACTTCGGCGACACCGAATACACGGTGGCCTGAACCAGCACGCGCGCCCCGCCGACTCGGACACCCCGCGTCAGCGGGCCCGCAAGGTCTGGCGCGGGCCCGACCACGACACCCCCGTGCTCGTGGTCGGGCCCGCGCGGCGGTGAACGGTCTCCCCCACGAGGTGCCGGGATCAGATCGAGCCGAACCACATCCGCCCATTTGAGCTAACAGAAGAACAGCTGTCCGCCCATTTCCGCTGACGCCATGTGACCCTAGAGACGCCTCAATGCACTGTCAACTAAGATGAACGGCCACACGAAGCCCGGCACCGACCGGCACCGAGGAGGGGATACGGATGCCGACGCTGTCCGAAAAACTCGACACACTCTTCACCACGGTACGCAAGGAGGGCCGGGAGTACACCTACGAGGAAGTGGCGCGCGGCTGCGCCGAGTTGACTGGAGGGACCTTCTCCAAGACGTACGCCTGGCAGCTGCGCACCGGTCTGCGGGACAACCCGACCAAGCGCCACTTAGAGGCACTCGCCGCCTTCTTCCGGGTCCCGGTGGCCTACTTCTTCGACGACGGCACCACCGAACGCGTCGACTCCCAGCTGGCCGTGGCCACCGCCATGCGCAACGCGGACGTTCGCGACATCGCCCTGCGCGCGATGAGTCTCGATGACGCGGGCCGCAAATCCCTGGCCCGCATCATCCACGAGGTCAGCATCCTGCACGCCGCGCGGCCCGCCGACGATCCCCACCACCACGAGCCGCCCGACAACGAGGAGTAGGGGGCCCGGTGTTCCACCCCACGCGACGCCACGACGGCGAAGGCGGCATACCGAACCAGCGACGCGCCATCGGCGCCCTGCGTCGCGGCTGCCGGCGGCGCCTGGAGACCCTGACGCTGCCGCGCTCGTACGATCTGCCCCTGCTCTGCGAGCACGTGGGCAGGGCACGCGGCCGGACCATCCACCTCGTGCCGATGCACATGGACGCGACGGGCCCGTGCGGCATCGTGCTCTCCCTGCCGGGCGCCGACTACGTCGTGTACGAGGTGCAGACCAGCCGCCACCACCAGGAGCACATCATCGCCCACGAGCTGGCCCACCTGATCTGCGGACACCGCACCGCGGACCAGGCGGACGCCGCCGCATCCGGCGATGCGGCGGCCCTGCTCTTCCCCGATCTCGACCCCGGTCTCGTACGGGACCTGCTCTACCGGGAGCACTACTCGGACGTGCAGGAGCAGGAGGCCGAGGTGATGGCCTTCCTGATCGGCACCCGGCTGCGGGCCACGGACGCCTCCACGGGGCGGGCCCCCGCCCCTGACAGCACCCTGGGCCGGATACAGAGTTCACTCGACTGGCGACGGCGGGACGAGACATGACCAACCCCTGGTATCTCGTCGGCTCGTTGGCCTGCTGGGTCGCCTTCGCCTGCACGCTGATCCCGCTGCTGCACGGCTACCGCCGCGACCCGCCGGTCATCGCGCTGTGCGCCGCCTTCGGGAGCCAGGCGATGTATCTGCTGCTCTCGGTCCCCAAGCGCTGGACGGGCACCCTCTTCGGCACGGTCACCTGGTACAACGTCTCGGTCCAGATGTGGATGATCGCCACGCTGGCCTGCCAGCAGGTGCTGCTCGTCCACTGGACGCACCCGGTCGCCCGTGCCCGGACCGTCGCCCTGCGCCGCATGCTCGTCCTGGCCTGTGTGCCGACGGTGATGGCCGCTCTCTTCCTCTGCGCCACCCTCCAGGGCTCCCCGCACAACTCGTTCATCGACCTGCCCGGGTACCGCCCGGCCGACCAGCCGTTCTTCGTCGCGTACCAGGTCGTCTACCTCGCCACGCTGGCCACCGGGAAGGCCCTGGTGGCGCGCGCCTGCTGGACCTTCGCCCGACAGAGCGAGCTGTACGTACGCCAGAACGGGCTGTACGGACAGCAGCACGAGGGCAGCTGGCTGCGGCGCGGCCTGCGGACCGCGGCCGTCGGCGCCGCCGTCGAACTCCTCTATCCGCTGGGCCGGTTCGCGGACATCTTTCTCGCCTCGTACGGCTGGAACTCCGCGCAGTGGGCGGTGGTCTCACGGAGCGCCCTGACGGTGGGCATGGTCCTCAACATCGTCGGCTGGACCGCCCCCCTGTGGGGCACGCGCGCCTCGGCCGTCCTCGCCTGGTGCCGCGACTACCGCGACTACCGCAGGCTGCGGCCCCTGTGGTGCGCACTGCACCGCGCCTATCCGCGCATCCTGCTCCAGCCGCCTCTCGCCCACGACATCGCCGCCGTGCGGGATCTCCGCTTCCATCTGCACCGCAGAGTGATCGAGATCCGGGATGGCTATCTGGCGCTGGAAGGCGTCGCGGGGGCGTCGGAAGGCCCACGCGACGGGCGGCGCGCGGAAGCGGAAGCCGAAGCGGAACGGGAGGCCGGCTGGATCGCGGCGGCCTTGGCGACCGGCCGCGCCGGGGAGCCGGGTCGCGTCGCGGAGACCGTTCGCGCCGGGGAGACCGGGCCCGCCGGGGGGACCGGTTCCTCCGGGGGGACCGGTTCCTCCGGGGAGACCGGTTCCTCGGGGGGACCAGAGACCCGGTCCGCGCGAGCCGACGCGCGGCCCTCCGCCGCGCCCGGTGGAACGAGGCCGACACCGGAGACGGGCATCCAGGACTTCTCCGCCGATGTGGCATGGCTGACGTCGGTCTCGCGCGCGTACGCGCGCACCCACAGCTGACCCCGCACGCACAACCGGCACCTCGCGCACAACCGGCTCCTCGCACAACCGGCCCCTCGCGCAGCTGACCCCGCGCGCACGGCCGACCGCTCAGCCGGCGGAAAGGTCCGCCGGCTCCGGGCCGGTCCGGGCCGGGCCGGGCCGCTCAGCCGGCGAAGGGCACGGACGCCATGCCCTGGCCCGCGCCGGGGATCACAAACAGATTCCCGGCGAGGGGCTCGACGTCGCCCAGGTCGCGCCGTGCCGAGGTGACGTACAGATCGGTCAGGCCGGGCCCGCCGAACGCGCAGGACGAGGTGAGCGACACCGGAAAGGAGATCTCCCGGTCGAGGCGCCCGCCGGAGGTGTACCGGCGGACCGCGCCGCCCCGGAACAGAGCCACCCACACCGCGCCTTCGGCGTCCACGCACAGGCCGTCCGGTGCCCCCGCGGTATCGGCGACCTCGGCGAACACACGCCGCCCCGTGGCCCGCCCGGTCCCGGCGTCGTAGTCGAAGACGTCGATACGGTGGGTGAACGTGTCCACGAAGTACATCCGGCTGCCGTCCGGGCTCCATCCGATGCCGTTGCTGAGCCGTACGCCGTCGGCCGCGACGTCCAGCGTCCCGTCCGGGGAGACCCGGGACAGCCACCCCGGGGCGGACTCACCGGCGATGGTGCCGGCCCACAGCCGCCCCGCCGCGTCGATCCCGGTGTCGTTGCCGCGTACGCCACGGTCGGACCAGTTCACCAGCCACCGAAGGGAGTTGGCGTCCGCCTCGGTGACAGCGATCCCGTCGCGCAGGCTGAGTACGAGGCCGCCCCCCGCGCGGGGCCGCGCCGCCGCGACGGGCTGGTCGAACGTCCACGTCGCGACGGGGCCCCGGGCGGGGTCGAAGCGGTGGACGGCGCAGGCGTTCATGTCGACCCAGAGCAGGGTGCCGTCCACGGCGTCCCACGCGGGGCACTCGGCGAACGAAGCCCGCGCGGCCAGCGCGACCTGAGGGGTGGTCATGGAGACTCCTTAGGGGGACGCAACGACACGGGGACGCAACGGCGGAAGTACACGGCGGGGTATCGACCCTGGCCCACGTCGATCAGAGGCGGAACTCCGGCCGCCCGGCCAGCGCGGCATCCACCGCGTCGATGACGAGGTCGGCGCCGCCGCCGTCCAGGACGTCCGCGACCGGAAGTCCCAGGCCGCCCAGGGCTCGTACGTTCTCCCGGCCCCGGGTCACCACGGCCACCACGGGAGCGCCGCCAAGCGCCTCCACCAGCGGAATCTCCCGCTCCGGGGACGCCACCGGCAGGTGTTCCCAGTGGTAGCGCGTCCGGCGGGACGGGTCGTGCACGAAGACGACGGCGTCGGGCCTTGAGCCCTGGAGTATCGAGGTGGCCAGGCCGCCGAAGGCGGGGTGCAGGACGGACGCCTGGCCCTTGGTGATGAGCAGGTCGTGATGCGGGTCGGCGGCCCCGACGAGGTGCTCGACCAGGCCGGCCGCCTGGAAGACCGGGGCGCGGTCGATGACCGCGCCCGTCGTGCAGCCGACCAGCTGGCAGGTCTGGCCGGTGCCCACATATCCGGCGTCCACCCCGCGGGCCCGTGCGGCGCGCAGAAGCTCAAGGGCGGCCGTGCGCTTGCCCACGACGCAGTCGCTGCCCGCGACGTGCACCACGGATGCCCGGGTCCTGGCCGACCGGCCCGAGTACTTGGGCAGATGGGGGTGGGGGCGCCGGATGTCGACGATCCGGCGGCCGTCCGCCATCAGCTCCCGCAGATCCGTACCGGCGAGCTGGAGATGCAGGCAGGACAGGATGTGCAGCCCGGCCCCGGCCGCCGCGCGTATCTGGTCCCACCAGAAGGCGGGCAGATCGCCGGAGGGCAGCGGTATGTGCCGGAAGGCGCTGTCCGCCGTCTCACCGTGGTCGGACTCGGTCATCGCGACCACGAAGGCGTCCGGGGCGTAGGCCAGCGCCTGTTCGAGGCTCGACACGACCGGAACGTCCGTCCCGGGGACGGCGCCCGCCGTGGTCCGCGCCCCGTGGGAGCGGTCGATCACGGCGACGGTCTCCAGCACCGTGCTGTGCCGCAGCACCCCTTGCGCGGTCTTTCCCTCGGGGTGAGCGAGGACACCGTCCGCGAACAGCACTGCCCGCAGGGGCAGTCGTGAGAACTCTTCCGACAGCATGGGACCCGAGGCTACCGGCAGGACAAATGGAAGCCGGAGCGAGGGGACGGTTTGTTCGCCGGACCCGCACCGCCGAAGCACCGGGCTGGACCGGGGATCGGGTGGGCCGGGGGCCGGGGCGGTCCCCGGAGGCCCACAACGCGGACACCCTCCGTCAGCGAGCCTCCGCGACTGCCACCCGCCCCGACCGCAGCGAGGTCCGTCCGCCCGCCGGGCCCCCGGGGGTGTGCGTGAGGGCGAGGAGGTCGTCGTCGGACACCACCCGCAGGTCGTACTCCGCGAGCAGTGCGGCCATCCGCTGCGGCTTCCACAGGGAGCGCCACGGTTCGCCCGCCGTGAGGGAACTGCCCAGCACGCGGGTCAGCAGCCGTCCCGCCGCCGCTTTCGCCGACGGCGCCTGGTAGTTGACGACGAGCACGCTGCCCAGGGCCGTCCGGGCGGCGAGTGCGGCCACCGTGGCGCGTACCTGGTCGCGTGTGAGGTACGGGACGACGCCCTCCCACAGCCAGGTCGTCGGCGCGGACGGGTCGTGCCCGGCGGCGTCCAGTGCCGCACCGAGATCGTCCACGGCGAAGTCGACCGGCGTGAACCGTACGGACCGGGCGAGGACTGACAGTCGGGCGTCCTCGTCCAGTCCGGCGTCCTCATCCGCGTCCGGGCCCACCGCCTCGGTGAGGCGGGTGCGCTTGTCATGCTGGGATGCGGGGTGGTCGACCTCCCAGACATCCGTCCGCGAGAGTGCGGGCAGCCGCCAGGCCCGCGTGTCCAGACCGGCGCCGAGGATGACCAGCTGGCCGGTCGCTCGGGCACGCAGAGCCTCGTCGATCGCGACCGTCCGGGGCACGACCACCTCGGCACACGCCCGCACACTCTCGTACGTGGTGCGCGCCTGCCAGCCCTGCGGCGGAGTACCGGCGCGCACCTGCTCCACCGGCACCCGCTCCGCGCCACGCAGCAGCCGCACCGCCACCGGGTCGGCGAACCGGCCCTCCGCAGACCGGCTGCCCGCGCCTCCGCCGGCAACAGTCCTGCCGTCGGCGGCGGCCCGCCCCTGACAGACCAGCACCGCCGTCCTGCTGGCGTCCCGCGCACTCTCACCCATGAGGCCGTATTCAATACCAGCCCTGCCCTGTCCCGGCAGGCAGGGGAAATCCTCCACTCAGCCCGTCAGCGCATCCCACGCGTTTGCATAAGTCGCAAGCCAGCATTCACATTATGCAAACTCCGGTGTCACTGCTTCTCACTGGAGAACCAAGGGCTCAGGACCACGAGCCGGGGCGGCCACCTCGCTATCCGTGACGCCGCACTCGCGCAGTTCGAACCGCCACTGGGCAAGATCCTCCGCCCCTTCGACCGCATGCGCCGCAGACGCAACGGGGCCGAGTACCCCGACCGGGAGACACCCGAGATCACGGCGGAGGACGTGGAGAACGACCTTCCCAAGGCCGAGCAGATCGTCAAGCTCGCGGAACAGGTTCTCGACCGGATGCACCCCTACTGACGTTCGCCGCCGCTGGGGCCGCGCACCACCAGCGGCCCCAGCGACCCCGGCGCCCCGGGAGAGGAATCAGCTCACCCCTTCATCCCCGAGAACGCGATCCCCTGGATGAACTGCCGCTGCATCGCCACGAAGACCACGATCACCGGCAGCGTGGCCAGCAGGGACCCCGCCATCAGGACCGGGTACTCGGTCAGGTGCGCGCCCTGGAGGGTGGCCAGGCCGGCCGACAGGGGCATCTTGGCCGGGTCCGTGTTGACGATCAGGGGCCACATCAGGTCGTTCCAGGACCACAGGAAGGTGAGCACGCCCAGCGCCAGCAGGCCCGGCTTGGCCAGCGGCAGGGCCACTCGCCAGAAGACCGTGAAGGGGTTGGCGCCGTCCAGCTTCGCGGCCTCCTCCAGTTCCTCGGGCAGGCCCATGAAGAACTGCCGCAGCAGGAAGGTGCCGAAGGCGGAGAACATGCCGGGGACGACCAGCGCCTGCATGGAGTCCAGCCAGCCGAGGTCCTGCATGATCTGGTACTGCGGCAGCAGGAAGAGCTGCCCCGGCACCATCAGCACCGCCAGGAACCCGAGGAAGATCGCCCCGCGTCCGGGGAAGCGGATGCGGGCGAAGGCGTACGCGGCCATCGAGCACAGCAGCAGCTGCGCCCCGGTCCGCAGCAGCGCCATCACGGCGGTGTTCACGAACTGCCGCCCGAGCGGGACCGCGTCGAAGACCTTCGAGTAGTTCGACCAGTCCCAGTGCGAGGGCAGGATCGTCGGCGGTACCTGTACGGACTCGCCGAAGCTCTTGAAGGAGGTCAGCACCTCCCACAGCAGCGGGAAGACGGTGACCACTGCGCCCAGCGCGAGCAGGACGTGGGCGGGCCAGAGCCTGCCCTGACGGCTTCGGTTCCGGGCACGCTCGGAGCGCCCGGTGCTCCGCGTCGCCTCACGCATAGTGGACCCACCTCTTCTGCAACCGGAACTGGATGGCGGTCAGCGCCATGATCAGGACGAACAGCACACAGACGATCGCCGCGCCGTAGCCGCGCTGGTTGTCGAAGAACGCCTTCTGGAAGAAGAGCATCACGACCGTCTGGCCCTCGCTGTAGGCCGGGTTCTGCAGCGCGCCCGTCGTGTTGGCGCCGAGGATCAGATACACCAGGTCGAAGACCTGCAAGGACTGGATGATCGACAGCACGGTGGTGAAGAACAGCGTCGGGCTCAGCAGCGGCAGCGTGACCGAGAAGAACTGCCGGATCCGCCCCGCGCCGTCGAGCGACGCCGCCTCGTAGTAGTCGCCCGGGATGGACTGGAGTCCGGCGAGCAGCAGGATCATGTTGTAGCCGACGGTCATCCACACCCCGACGACAGCCACCGCGATACGGATGGTGTGCGGGTCCGACACCCAGTAGGTGCCGTGGATCCCGACCGTGGAGAGCGCGTGGTTGAGGATGCCGGAGTCGCCGTTGTAGAGCCAGCGCCAGACCACCGCGACCGCGGCGGGCATCGTGACCACCGGCAGGAAGTAGAAGGTGCGGTAGATACCGGTACCGGTCAGCCCCTTCAGGTTGAGCAGCACCGCGAGCACCATCGACAGCGGGATGCCGAGGAGCACCAGACCGGTGTAGATGCCGGTGTTGCCCAGGGACTGCCAGAACTCGGGGTCGTGCACCAGCGTCCGGTAGTTGGAGATCCCGATCCAGCTGGTCCCGCCGAAGGCGCCCCACTCGGTGAAGCTGTAGTACACCGTCTGCACCACGGGCCACAGGTAGAAGACCGCGAGGCCAAGACCGGCCGGGGCGATCAGCGCGTAACCCCACCACTTGTCCCGGTGCTGGAAGCGGCGCTCGCGGCGGCGCAGTTCCCGCTGGTCCAAGCCGTGGCCCTGGCCGGTGCTCTGCGCCGGTACGGCGGTTTTCGCACGCACATCGAGGCTCATCAGGACCTGCCCTTTCTCTCCTGTGCGAGCAGCTGGTTCATCGCGCTGGTCAGCGAGCTGGTGGCGCCCTTGAGGCTCTCGTCCCCGCTCCACGCCCTGGAGAGCCACATCTGTTCCTTGTGCGACCAGGCGGCGGTATTGGCGGAGCTGGGGTACGGCACCGAGTAGTCGAGCGCGTCCAGATGCACCTGGAGGTCGAACTTGGGCATCCCGGCGGCCCATGGCTTCGCGGTGCCGTTACGGGCCGGGATGGCCGTGCCGTACTTGCCCTGGAGCAGCGACGCCCGCTCGGTGCTGAGGAACTGGACGAACTCCTTGGCCAGCTCGGGGTGGGGCGTACGGGCATAGACGACGTTGGCCAGACCGTGCAGAACGGTGGCGCGGTGGCGCCCCCTGGGCATCGGCGCGACATCGATCTTGGCGCGCAGCTCGGGGTCGGCGTAGAAGGTCGCCGCGTTGTACGACGCCTCGTACGTCATGGCCAGCGTCCCGGACTGGAACATCTGGGTGGGGTCCGTGTCGGTCATCTGCTGGAGCGAGGGCGCGGCCTTGTAGCGGTGGATCAGGTCGATCCAGAACTGGAGGCCCTCGCGGGTGTGCTCGTCGGAGTACCCGGAGCGCGTCTTGTCCTTGGAGAGGACCCAGCCGCCGGCCTGCGGGATCGAGTTGTAGTAGTTCTCCTGCGCGCGCGCCGGGGCCCCGACGCCGTAGATCCCGCGCTTGCGGTCGGTGAGCCGCTGGGCGTTGTTGATCAGGTCCTGCCAGGTCCAGGAGGAGTCCGGATAGTCGACCTTGGCCCGGTCGAAGATCTCCTTGTTGAACCAGAGCGCGACCGTGTCGAAGTCCTTCGGGGCGCCGTACTGGGTGCCCTTCCAGCGGTAGAGCGAGACCAGGTCGGACGGGAAGTCGGACGGGTGCAGTACGGCGTCGGAGCCGCTGGTCTCCAGCGGGAGCAGCTGCCCGGCATCGGCGTAGAGGCCGAAGTTCGGCCCGTTCATCCAGAAGACGTCGGGAGCGGAGCCACCGGTGCACGCGGTGCGCAGTTTGGTCCAGTACGTCCCGTTCGGTGTCAGCTGGACGTCGATCTTCACGCCCGGACGGGTGCGCTCGAACTCGCGCGCGGCCCGTTGCATGGCGGGCATCTGGTAAATGTCCCAGACGCCGTAGGTGAGACGGCCGCGCCGGGAGCCGCCGCCCGAGGAGGCCGACGAGGACGAGGAGCTACAGCCGGCCGCGAGCGGGGCCGCCGCTAGCGTGGCGGCGGCCGCGGTGAGGAGGGAACGTCTACGCACGCGGAACCTTCCTGGGGGTGGAGCTTCCGTCTCACCACGCGGGAGAGGCCATGAAGCCGACGGAGGTCGTCTCGTGGGGGACGTCGCCCCACAACCGGATGGTCGGACGCTATTTGCTCAAAGTTGATGGGTCAATGGCTCTTCCAAGCATCTTTACGCATTCGAGGCCATCGGAAACCCCTCCAGAACGCCCCTGGCACCCCTTCACCCGACCCCCTCCGATGCCACAACACGGCTACCACGCAACGGGATTGACTACCCTCCGGAATGGGTAGGAGACTCCACCGGGTGACCGAAAAGTCCTGAATGTTCTCGCAGGTAATTTTGGGGGTCGAGCAGGAACGAAGGGCGCCTCGAAGGGGACATCGCCGTCGGCGGCACGGGCGCGGCTGACGTGACCGCCTTCTCCGCGGCCGACGCGCGCGGCCCGCTCGCCCGCCTCCAGGCCACGTACGGCGCCGGGCAGACCGGGCAGCAGGAACTCCAGTCTCAGCCGGATGCGCTCGAACCGGTCCGCAAGCGGATCTTCTCCGAGAAGGTCTCCACCCGGGTCGAACTCGCCTCCTGCGCCGGGATTGTCGGGTAACAGCAGATTTTTGATGTCGTTCACGCAGCGGTCGAGGAGTCCGGTCGAATGGATACGGTCGCGCAGCTGGCGGCGGGTGCGCGGGCCGACGTCCTGCTCATCTTCGGCTGCGATCGGGCGCCACTCCATGATGGCCACCCGGTACCACCGCGAACTGCCCCGACTGCCTGACAGCCCAGCCGTGCCGCTCCTTCAGCCAGTCCCCCAGCAGCACCTGTCCAGCCAGGCCATGAGGAGACATCCGACGATCTGGCCCGAACTGCCGATGAGTCCGCATCTCCAGGCCCTAGTCCCGCATACGATCAGCAAGCTGGTCCACCTGGCACGCAAACGCCGACGTCGCCTTCCCGATGTCATGAACCGCGGCCAGCCACACCATCAACCGGCGGGCATCCGCCAACCCGCCCGGTAGAGCCTCCGCCACCAGCCGCCGCACATTCGCAGGAACCCAGCGGTCCCACAACAACCCAGCCCCCGCACCGCTGTCTGCCATGTGCCGCCACAGCGGCAGCCACCCTTTCGCATCCTGATCATGCTTAGCCCACACCGAACGCACCGGTCCCGTGAGCCGACTCCCAAGCCCCCACCCCGGACTCCGCCTCAGCCGTCATGAGAGCTGGATAGCAGGTAAATCACACGTCAATACGGCCTTATGCAGAAATCGACCCAGCAGAACCGACACCGGATCTCGCCCACGAAGGCTGTATCAACCAGCCCCGAACGACCCCCACACCACGGATTAACCGCAAATGGTCGCAATGTGCGCTATGCCGGAATTCTTGAAACTGCTCAAGAACAGCACCTCGCGAAGATAACGTCGCACGTCAGACAGTCTGCTCCCCGCGTCCGCGGGGATGTTCCCGCCTCCAGGCGCTCGATGTACCCGGCGCGTTCCTGCTCCCCGCGCCCGCGGGGATGGCCCCGAGTACGTCGCCGGAAAGGCGTTGCCCCGCCCCTGTTCCCGCGCCCCGCGGGGATGGCCCCCGGCGCATATCGCAACTGATGCGAACTCGCGTCACCGTGTGCCGCATTGGTCAGGCAGCGCCGGAAAGCCGTTGATCAGCAGGTGGACGGTTCTCCAGGGCCTGATGGGACGGCTGTTCTGCGACTACACCGCCACCCAGCTCGCCGCCGAGGCGGGAGGAACCTGGCGCGCCACTATCCACCCGCGACCACACACGGTGATACCAGCGCCTCAACGACCCAGGAATAGGCGTCAGTCGATTACGCGAGGTCGCCCGTTTCACAACAGACCCCCGCGGTTCGCGGGGACTCAGCCGTGGCGGATTCGACGGACCACTCCAAGAGAAGCGCGGGCGGAGTTCGCGTACCGGGCCGCGGTCTTCTCGTCATCCATGCCGAAGACCTCGGCGCGTTGGAGAGGGCCGGAGTTGAGACCTGTAAAGCCTCCTCCTGGCTGATCGGCGGTTTGACCAGGGGCGATCGGGCAGCGGAGCCGTGGTGTCGGCGGCATGTCGGGCGGCTGTCGGCCCCATGTCGGTGGGGGCTGGCACCTTTCGAGATGACCTGGCGGGTGCCCATACGGCTGTGGGTTCCCGCCTTCCTCTCCTCATCCGAGTCCAAGGAGCGCACATGACGATCACTCTCCGACCGGGAAGCACCGTGATGTTCACCGGCGATTCGATCACCGACTGCCAACGGCTGGACAGCGAAGACGGTCTCGGGTTCGGCTACCCGCTGCGCATCGCGGGCGAATGGGGATTCCGGCACCCGGACCGCCCCGTGACCTGGCTGAACACCGGGGTTGGCGGCCACAAGGTGATGGACCTCGAAGCCCGCTGGCAGACCGACGTACTCGACGCGCGCCCGGACGTGGTGTCGATCCTTGTCGGGGTCAACGACATGGGCTGGCACACGCTGGACCCGAAGGGGTACGTGATCACCGTGGAGGAGTTCGAAGCGGGTTATGACCGTCTGCTCGCGCCCCTCGCCGAGACAGGTACGGACCTGATCCTCATCGAACCGTTCCTCCTGCCGATCCACGGCGTCGTCGAGGCCGGGGCCGGACACGCATTCATCGGAGATGAAGAACGGAAGGAATGGCGCACCGACCTGGACCCGAAGATCCAGGTCGTGCGCAAGCTCGCCCGCAAGTACGGCGCGCATCTGCTCAAGGCCGACGGTATGTTCGCCGAACTCGCCGCGACGACCGGGCCGGAGCACTGGGCCGCGGACGGCGTACACCCGACGCCGGCCGGTCACGCCGCACTCGCGGCGGCCTGGCTGCGCCTGGTCGCATGACCGGGCCTCGCGATCACCCGCGCCCCCGGCGACCGCGAGGAGCTTCGCCGGCCCAACCCGGGTGCCTAATCATGTGACCCCGGGTACGCCGAAGGGCGCCGCCGGAGTGGCGGCGCCCCACAACGTGCGCTTGTGACGAGGGTCAGACCGGCAACTGCTCCAGGAACGCCGTCCAGGAGGCCGGGGCGACCGTGAAGGTCGGGCCGTCCGGGACCTTGGAGTCACGGAGGTGCACGGCACGGGGGTGGGCTGCGACCTCTACGCAGTTGCCGCCCTCGTTGCCGCTGTAGCTCGACTTGCGCCAGTCACAGGCGACCTCGATGCACGCCCCGCCCTCGTTGTTGCTGTAGCTGCTCTTGAACCAGGCCAGTTCGGCGCTCATAGCTGATCCGCCATCCTCTCGATCAGTTCTGCGGACTCCCACGGCGTGAGCGACTGGGCCCGCAACTTTCCGAAGCGGTCGATAAGTTGGTTGACCTGCTGCGGCTTGGAGATCAACGTACCTCCGACCTGACCCTCGTCGTACCCCCAATTGCGGCCGTCCGGAGTACTCGCCAATTGAAACGGACCGGTCAGGCCCGCGTGCGCAGTCCGCCCCGTGGGCATCACCTGCACCATTAGGTGGTTCATCGTCTGCATGCACTCCAGTACGTGCAGCAACTGGTTGCGCAGCACCGTCTTCCCGCCGATGGGCCGCTGGAGTACCGACTCCTCAATGACGTACGCGACGATCGGCAACGGGTCCCGGCTCAGCACCGCCTGCCGTTCCAGTCGGGCTTCCACATGCTTCTGGATCTCGGCCTCGGAGAACTGCGGAACGCGTTCCTCGTACAGCGCCTGGATGTACTCCTCGGTCTGGAGCAGACCCGGAAAAAACATGTTCTCGTACGCACTGATGCTGGACGCGATCTTCTCCAGCCGTACCCACCCCACGAACGTACGCGGGTACTTCTCGTCGTCCATCAGCGCGATGCACGACCGCAGCGCGCCCCGCGCGTCCAGCACCGCGTCGGCGTCCTGGAGGAAGCTCGACGTCGGGATGCGCTCGCCCCGTTCGTACGCGCCCGCCAGCGACTCCGAGATGAGCAGCCGGTCCCCCACGTCCTGCCTCGTCAGCCCCGCCCGCGAGCGGAAGTTCTTGATCAGGTCCCCCACGTGCTTGCGTGCCGGGGACGGCTCCGCCGTGGTCGTTTTCGCGTCACTCGACTTGCTGGTTGCCACAAGATCACCCTGCCTTTCCACATCGTCCCGATGTGCACCGAGTTCCTCTGGTCACGCTACGCATTCGTGCCGATGCTTGGAGGCATGACCAGTGAAAATCTCCCCGATTGGGTACCGGCTTCGGGCCACCAACTCCGGCTCACCGGAATCCACTTCGACGCCATCCGGCTCCGAGGGGTGCGCGGTGAGGCCGTACTGCACCATCTCGCCACGCTCACGGACGGGGCGCCGGGGCCCGTCGTACGGGAAGTCTGCGGGGGCCGGTGGACGTACTTCCTGATTCCGCCCGGGTCCTCGTACGACTTCGACTGGCCGCCGGGGGCCACCTGCTTCGGGCCCGCCGCGCGCGACCAGTACGTCGGGATCCCCGCCGCACACGGCAACACGTATCCGCTGCACTGGCGGTGCGATCCGCCCGTGGAGGGGAAGTTCGTGGATCCGGAACTGCTGCACGCGGTGGTCACCGCTCAGCTGTGCCGGGAGCCGGAATAGCGGGCACACGCGGACGCGCCCCGCCCGGAGACGATCCCGGACGGGGCGCTGTGGCGGTGCGGCGGTCAGCCGTTGGTGTGGCGCCTGCGCCACCAGACCAGTGCGCCGCCTGCGGCCAGGAGCAGTACGGCGATCCCGGCGATGGCGAGGACCTGGGTCCCGGTGTCGGCCAGGCCGCCGCTGTCGCCCCTGCCTGCCGGGGCGGACGGGTTCTGGTGTCCGTTCGGCGGGGCGGACGGCGGGACCGGCGCGTGCGAGGCCGGGCTGCTGGGCTCACCGGTGGGCGGGCCCGAGTGGGTGGGTGTGGGGGTGGGCGTGCTGCCGCCCCCACCTCCGGTGCGGGTCAGGCCGTCGCCGCCGAGCAGAAGCAGACGGTCGTTCTCGGCGCTGTCCGAGAGGGCCTGCGCGCTGATCTTGGCGGACCTGGGCAGATAGCGGTGCTCGGTCTTGAACTGCACCGGGCTGACGTTCTTCCTGGGCGCCTTGGAGAAGTCGACGCCGCCCATGACGCAGGTCTTCTGCTGCCCGGCGAACTCGCACGGGTAGCTGTAGTCGCCCTTGGTGAAGGACGTCACGTAGTCGTCGTACGTCTTCTTCGGCGTCCACGAGGCGTTGGGGCTGCGCAGCGGCCAGCGCTTCACGTCATTGCTGTTGATGATCGCGTGGTACTCCGAGGGCGTCTTCGTGTTCTTCGCGTCCTGCTGGCGTACGTACTCGGCGGCCACCCGCGCACTGTAGACGCGGCGCAGATCGGCGTACTCCGGTGCGGTGTTGACCTTCTTCTCGATGTCCGGGGTGATGGTCTGCCGGGCCAGGTCGGCGGCGGTCTTCTGCTGCTCCTTCGTCAGGTGGCAGTCACCGTTCGGGCTCGGGGTCCTGAAGTTGATCTCCAGCGTGTTGACCTTCAGCGGGGTGTCGAGGATGTAGAGGCCGTTGTCGTCGGCGCGGACCTTGGCCTGCTGGGGCACGATCCAGTTGCGGAGCCCGGTGCCGCACTGGAGGCCGGCGGCCCGCATGGCGGCCCAGTACTTCTTGCCGAGGCCCTGGCGCGGGTCCAGGTCCTTCGCGTAGTCGTGCTTCATCTGGAGGTCGGCCTGGAGCAGCACCCGCCCGGCGTCGGTCCTGCCGAATGTCGGGTCCATGATCTTGTCGGGCTGGTCCGGGTTGAGGTTGACCCAGAACTTGTCCGGGGTCAGCGCCAGCCAGGCGAAGAAGCTGTCCGAGATGAGCTGCGCCTTGGCCTTGCCGCCCCAGCCGTACCGGGACGACTCGTCCTGGACCTTGTCGGCGGAGAACGCGTACGGCAGGCCCTTGCCGGACGTGCCCGGCTTGCCGACGTAGGCGAGGTCGAGCGTGGAGAAGTCGACTCCGCCGGGGCCGCGTACGCCGGTGCCCCGGGGGCCACTGGCGCTGACGCGCCTGAGCTGGTCGGCCATGTCCTTCGGAGTCGCCGGGGACTGGTCGACCGTACGGGAGGCGCCGCCGGCGGCCCGGTTGCTGCCGCCCGCGGCGAAGTTCGGGTCGCTCCTGGTCACGCCCTTGACGGCCTTGTACTGCGGGAGGCTCTCGGAGCGGTGCTCGTAGGCGGTGACCCGGGGGCGACCGCGGTCGTCCATCCCGGCCTGGTTGCCCAGCCGTTGGAGGTACCTCGACGTGGCGGAGTCCTTCGACTCGCCGTTGACATAGGTGACGCGGGCGTTGCGGCGCCGGGGGTCCTCCAGGAACGCCTTGTTGGCCGCGTCCTGGCCGGTGTCCCGGCCGGGTCCCGCCTTGAACTCGACGTACTTGTCCTGCTTGTAGTTCACGGCGTCGAACTTGCGGACCATCGGCTTCGTCCGGCCGGTCTTGGGGTCCTTCACCATGATGGTCTTGCCGTTCTTGTCCTTGACCTCGATCTCCTCGTTGCACAGCCAGTCCGGGCCGAGCAGCCCGAGGTCCTTGACGGCCTTCTGCTCGAAGGACGACCCGCGTTTGTTGTTGTTGTTCGGCAGGATCCACGCGTCGGACAGCCACTTCTCGAAGCTGCCGTAGCGGGTGTCCTTCCAGGACTTCTTCACCATGTAGTCGCGGTACTGCGCGAAGACCCGGTCCGGGGTGTTCTGCCCGTACTGTTTGTAGGGCTTGAGCCCTTCGAGGAACTGCCGCTGCTCCTCGGGTGAGCCCTTCAGCGTGAGGCCGTCCATGGCCTGGCGCGGGGCGTCGAAGTCGTACGAGTCCCAGTACCGCTTGTCGCGGACGTGGATGTTCTGGTCCCACGGCTGGACCGGGTTCTCGCTGCCGTCGATCCCGTACTTCTCGTCGCAGCGCTTGCCCTTGTCGGCGTAGGCGGTGCCGGACAGCTGGGGCAGTCCGACGACCGCGAGGACACCGGCGGTGGCCAGGGCGAGCGTGGTGCGTGCGAGGGAGCGGTGGCGCCTGGGTTTGGTGTCGGTGTCGGTACGTGGGCGGTGGTGCGCGGGTATGAGTCGGTTCACTGTGGGTTCTCCGACGGGAGCCCGGACATGGATGTGCGCGCGGCGCCAAGGGCCCCCGTTGACATGTATGGCGCCGCCGAAGGGCCGACAGTAGCCCTCGCGGCGCACAGGAGTCGCACAGTTTCCCGGGCGTGCCATCGGTCAACTCCCTTTGCACACAGGATCGTTACAAGGGGCGGGCCGGACGCTCGTAGGCTCTGTCCGCATGGATGCGATCGACACTCCCGAATGGGCCGACAACCCCCGGCTCCGCGCGTGGCTGGCCGCTCAGGAGGGGGCCTTCCCCGCGTGGTCGGCCGGGCACGGCGGCGGCTGGGACTTCACGCCCGGCTCCCTGGACCGGCTCGAAGCGCTCGTACGCGCCCGCTTCACCACCTGGCAGGAGGCGGACGCGGCCCGCGAATCGGAGCTGCTCCAGGTGGCGTCCTGGTATCTCGGCGAGGTCCAGGTGCGGCACTGCGGGGCGCGGTGGCGCTGCGACCCGGACGAGCCGGACCGGCCGCCGGTCGCGGGCGGGTACCCGCTGGTGACGGTCGCCCGTACGGAGCTGAGCGAGGCGGAGCAGGAGCTGCTGGCCCGCGAGGAGGAAGAGGAGGGCGACCCGACGCCGGTGGTGGACCCGGCCGCCCGGATCCGGGCGCTCTTCACGACGCCGGACAGCCACTTGCGTGAAGTGGTCGGCTGGTTCGAGGACTTCCGGGGGTGGCTGGCCGGGGAGGCGTGAGGCGAGACCGGGGAGACGTGAGGGCGGGGAGGCAGACGTGAGAGCGGGGGCGCGGGGTGGCCGGAGGGGCACCCAGCCGGGCCCACAATGGCGTTCATGAACCCCACCTCCTCCGCCGCCGAGGACGCCGCCTTCACGGACTTCCTGCACACGCTGCGGGTCTGGGACCTGCCGGAGCTGCCGGAGTTCGACCCGGACACCGCGCCCGCCGCGCCCCTGCCGCTCTTCCGGGAGTGGCTGCGCTCCGCCGCGGCGGCCGGTCAGCCCGAGCCGCACGTCATGACCCTGGCCACCGTCGACGCGGACGGCCGTCCCGACGTACGGACCCTGATGCTGCACGGCGCGGACGCCCGCGGCTGGCACTTCGCCTCGCACTCGGGGAGCGCCAAGGGCCGCCAGCTGGCCGCCTGTCCGGAGGCCGCGCTCGGCTTCTACTGGCCCGCGCAGGCCCGGCAGGTCCGGGTGCGCGGTCGGGTGACGGCGGCCCCGGCGGCGGAGAGCCAGGCCGATCTGCACGGCCGCTCGACCGGGGCGCTGGCCGCTGCGCTCACCGGGCGGATGAGTGGCGTACTGGGGTCGCTCGACGAGCTGGAGCGCGCGTCGGCCACCGCCTGGGAACGGGCCCGGGCGGAACCGGAGGCGCCGGTACCGAGCTGGACCCGGTATGTCCTGGACCCGGCCGAGGTGGAGTTCTTCCAGGGCGACGCGCGGCGCCGCCATGTCCGGCTGCGCTACCGGCGTACGGAGGGGCGCTCCGCATCGCCCGAGGAGAGCCGTGAGACGAGCCGGGACGAGAGCCGGTCGGACTGGGTGCGCGAGCTGCTCTGGCCGTAGGGCGTCACCGCGGCCAGCCTGCGCCGGCGCACCACCCGGCCCGCGAGCCCGAACCCGGCGCCGGCCAGCGCGAGCAGCGTGCCGGCGAGGAGGCTCAGGGTGAGCAGCAGCGTCATCGCCGGGTTGGCGATGATCCGGCCCCGGACCGCCCGCACCGGGAGGGTGCCCGACGCGTCGGCCAGGAACTGCCGGGAGTCCTCCGCGTCGGCGCGGTTGTCGCCGAGGGTGAACATCCGGCCGTGCGGCACGAGGACGTCGTACGCATCGGACGCGCCCTCGTCACCGTCGTTGAGGTACGGCTCGTCCAGCGGGGAGCCGTTGAGGACCAGCTGCTTGCCGTCGAAGACGAGATGGTCGCCGCCGAGCGCGATGACGCGCTGGAGGACGTCGGCGCCGTCGTAGCGGTCCGGGGTGCGGTAGAGGACCACGTCGCCGTGGTGCAGCCCGCCGCCGTCGTTCTTCTCGATGGCCACCCGGTCGCCCTTGGCGTACGCCGGAACCATCGAGTCACTGGTCACGCTGACCGACTCGTACCCACGGAATCCCCAGAAGGCGGCGACGGCCAGGAGCACCATGCCCAGACCACCCAATACCCACCCAGTGACCGTCAGTCCACGCCCAGCGCGCATACCGGACCTCCTTCGTCATCTGTTCCTGCGTACGGACCTCCGGGATCGTTACCGGACGGACACGGGGTGCGGCCGCCCGGTCACTCCCGCCCCGGGTGGGGGTCCCGGTCCGGGCCGGGGCGGGGGCCGGGGCCGGGGCCGGGGCCGGGGGTGGGGGTGGGGGCTGAGCCGGAGTGGGGGTCCGGGTTCGGGTCGGGGGCTGGGACCGGGCCGGGGCGGGGGTCTGGGCCGGGGCGGGGGTCGGGGTCGGGGTCGGGGTACGGATCCGTCGCGAGCCGGGCGTGCAGATGCGCGTCGCGGTAGGTGCCGGGCCGCTGGGCCTGGTGCATCCCGTCGCGCCGGGTGCCCTCGTACGCGTAACCGCAGCGCTCCGCGACCCGGCAGGATGCGGTGTGCTCGACGGCGTGGCCGAGTTCGATGCGGTGAATCCCGTGCTGCTCGAAGGCCCAGCGGGTGCACAGCTCAAGCGCGCGGCGGGCGATGCCCCGGCCGCGCAGCCCCGGCGCGACCCAGTAACCGACCGAGGCCCGGCACATGTGCCGGTCGATCCCTGACAGCCCGACCCCGCCGACGACCACGCCGCCCTCGACGACGGCGTACTGCGCCAGCTCCCCGCGCTGCCACCCGGCAGCACGGTTCCGGATCGCGGCGCGGGCACCGGCCAGATCGGTGACGGGGAGCAGCGGGGTGTTCCAGCGCAGGTACTCGGGGTCGGTGACGCCACGCAGCAGCGCCTCGGCATCCGCGTCCTCCCAGGCCCGGAGTTCCAGGCCGAGGCCGTGCACCTCCGGCTGCGTCTGTATGTCGGTCATGCGGCTATTCAACACGCGGGGGGCGGGAGGGGTTTCCGGGGGGAGGGGGCGCGGGGGCGGGAGAACGCCCGCCCCCGCCCGACGGGCCTTCGAAGCAGCGCCACCCGGGCCGGTCCCGGAGGAACGGTCAAGCGCCTGAAGAAGGAGAACGCACGTCTGCGTGCGGAGCGCGGCGGCCGGGGAACATCGTCACGGGCTCGGGCCTTGAGCCGATCAGCAGGGAAGGGCCGCGTCCAGATAGTCCTGCACAGGCTCGAAGAGCCCGTACGGCACGTATGCAGGGATGTCGCCGTGGGCGACCCAGGCCAGTTCGGCGAGTTCCTCGGTGTCCGCGACGTGGGCCGTACCGCTCAGCACGGCGCACGCGGTGTACGACATCAGCCGGCCCGTCTTCGGGTGGACCCGCTCGCCGAGCAGCTTCACCGCCGCCACGGTCAGCCCGGTCTCCTCCTGCGTCTCTCGTACGGCGGCGTCCTCACGGGCCTCGCCGGGCTCGACCTCTCCGGCCGGGAACTGCCAGGAGAGCTGTCCCTCGCTCACCCGGCGGCGGACCATGAGCACACGGCCCTCATGAACGACGATGGCGGCGGCGATACCCGGCCGTTCATCTGTGTTCTGCTGCGTCATGTCTGCTCCTCCAGGACGGCCAGGACGGGTGGAAAGATCGTATCGACGGAGATGAAGCGGGGCACGGCGTTTCTCGGGACCCACATCACGTCGATGTTCTCGGCCATATCGCTGTTGGTGGCTTCGCCGGCCAGGTACTCACAGAGGAAGTATTCGCACAGCACGCCGGTCGCGGGGTGCAGGCGGTTCCCGAGGTGCTTCCGTACCGCGCAGTGGACCCCAGTCTCGTCCAACGTCTCGCGCACCGTGGTGGTCTCTGCCTTGCCTCCTGGCTTGATGACCCCTGCCGGGAACTGCCAGGTGATGCCCGCAGTGTCGCTGTCCCGTCGGCAGACCAGAAGGACGTCGCTGTCGCGGACGACCACCCCGATGGCCACGCGCAGTGCCTGCGCGCGGGGCGGGATCGTGTCTGCTGGCGCCTGCTCCTTCGCCAGCAAGAGCGCGAAGCGCTGCTGAGCAGCGGCCGGAGCATGCTCGTGCGCCGTGTCGAGGAGTTGTTGCATCTCCCGGCGAGGGATGACAGACGCCTCGGCATGCCAGCTCGCTACTGTCCTGACGGCGATGCCCAGGTGAGCGGCGAACTGTTCGTTGCCGAGTCGCAGGGCGGACTGCAGCAGGCACGCGTACCGGCCACTCCAGCGCTCGACCACGTCCACGAGGACTGCCCCCTCATCGCTGCCTCAGTGCAGGAACCCCGTCTGCCGGAACTGCACTCCCACTGCACCGGCACTGCATGGCCTCGCGCAGAGAGGCCCGGAAGAATCGAAGTCACCGGGAGCCGAGGAACCACCGCCAAAAGCTCAGCTCCTGGGAGGCGTACGAGAACCGCGAGAGCGCCGGACAACCACAGGGGGATTCTAGGTGCCCATGCTCAGCGGATAGCAACGAAAGGCAAGTTGGCCAGACCAGGACGTTAGGCGAACTGGTCTCCGCTCCCTGACAGATGACCGCCTATCTGGGGCCTTGCCCGCACGTCTGACCCACCCCGTCAACGCCGGTAACCTCAACAATCGACGGCTGATAGCACGTCACGTTGGTTATATGGGAAGGCGAAAGGGAGTCAATGGCCGAGGTTCAGGCACACACTGTCGAGCGCACGCTCGTCCTGCTCAAGCCCGATGCGCTGGCGCGCGGCCTGGCAGGAAGGGTCATCTCGCGGTTCGAGGACGCCGCACTGAAGATCGTCGGCACGAAGATGAAGTGGATGGACGAGGAGTTCACCCGCAAGCACTACTTCGACCTGGAGGAGCGGCTTGGGGCAGAGGTCTACAACGTCACCTCGACGTTCATGCAGCAGGGGCCGGTCATCGCTTTGGTGCTGGAGGGCTTCGACGCCATCGCCACGGTCCGCAAGATCGTCGGTAGCACGTACCCGAACCAGGCTCCGGCCGGCACGGTGCGGGGAGACCTCTCCCATTACAGCTCGGCGGCCAGCGTCGCCTCGGGCAAGGCAGTCGCGAACCTCGTGCACGCCTCTGGCAACGCGGAGGAGGCGAAGCAGGAGGTGGAGCTGTGGTTCGACAAGGACGAACTTCAGGACTACAAGACGCTGGCCGAGATCTACACGTACTAACAGCGGGTCACGGCGTCACCGCGGTGGCGCCGGGGCGTTGATTACCACTGGGGCACGACTGTTTGAACCGAGAGGGCACCATGACCAACCAGACCCGCATGGCCTCCACCGACGAGCTGGAGTCGATCTTCCAGCGTGAGCTGGCGACCGACCGGTGGGCCGCCACCGAGACCGCGTACGCCCTGGCCCTGCGCCACCGCGACCTGGGCGACTGGACCGCGTCGCGTGAATGGGTGCAGCAGTGCCTTCGTCTGTTGGAGGGTGTCCCCAGCGAGACGGAGGAGCAGGTCGCCACCAGCCGTACGTCGGTGGGAGGCGTTCAGCTGCCGACCTACCTGCACACGGGAGTCGTCGAGGAGCGCTTCGGCGCCCTCGACTGACACCCGCCGATCCACCGGGGGGATGCGGCCGGTTACTGCATCGGCCGCATCCCCCTCGTTCTACCACCAACCCCATAGCGATCACCCGACCGGACATCCCCGCACCGCACGGTCCGGCTGGCTTCGCCATGCCTGAAACGAGGAGGCAGCGACCCCGTGGCCGTTGAGATCGAGATGCGAGCCCGCTTCACCAAGGAGTTCCACGACCAGCTCGTCACCCGCCTGGAGGAGGACGGCGAGGACCTGGGTCCCGACGACAAGCACATCTACTTCTACGTGCTGCCCCACCAGCTCCTGAAGGTAACCGACAACACCGCCGCCGGCACCGCCAAGATCACCCTCAAGGGGAGCAAGATCGGGCAGGGTGTGGCCTTCGCGGAGACCGAGTTCGCCATCGCCCCCGCCGACGTCCCCTCCGCGGTGAAGGTGTTCAACGCCATCGGGTTCGAGACGGCCATGCACGAGGCGTTCAACTTCCGTCACAACTTCCGCTTCGGCGACGTCGAGATCGCGGTCAAGTGGAGTGAGGCGTGGGGCTACCACGCCGAGTTCGAGGTGCTGCTGGAGGACGGCGCCTCGGGCGCCGCCCGCGCCGAGGCCGAGGCCAGGATCACGGACGTCGCCACGGCACTCGGCGTGACCCTGATGACGGAGCAGGAGCTGGCCGACTTCACCGCCGCCTTCGAGGCGGCCGAGAAGGAGCGCGAGCAGCAGGCCGCGCCGATCCGGTAGTGAACATCACCGCGGAGACCACCAAGGGGGTGGGCACGAGTGAGCACGACCCCGTTGACCGCAAGTCTGATCGACCTGGCTGCCCGAAAGCAGCTCCCGCTCCACCAGCACATGGACCACGCCACCGTCGCGTGGATCAGCAATCACAGGCCCGACCTCCCACTGGCACCGCAGCCGGCCTTGCGCCCGCAGTCGAAGGAGATGCTCGCACTCGGCGGATTGCCCACCCGGTGGTGGGCGGAACCCCGCCTGTACACGTCGCTCCATGGAGTCCGGCACGCCATGAGGACGGCGGCCCTCGCCGCCGTCCTCGCCGAGACGAATGGCCTTGACGACACCGACACCGCCACGGCAATCCTGGCCGCCGCCGTACATGACTGCCAGCGGCGCCACGATCTGGATGACCAAGGACACGGCGCTCGCGCTGCCATCTGGCTCGCCGCCAACGCCGACATAACTTGGGGCCACTTCGGCCACGCTGCCACACCCCGGCGGATCGTGCAGGCGGTCACGGCCGTCCGACTGCACGACACCCCGTACGAAGCGTTCACCGCAGACGACAAGTCGGACCATGCCCGCGCCGAGCGCATCACCGACGTGGTCAAGGCCGCCGATGCCCTGGACCGCTACCGCCTGCCGAAGCTGAAGTGGTGGCCGGACGCCCGGTACGTGCGCGAATCTGCCTTCAGCCAACTGCGTGGCCTTGCGTTCGACTTGGTCCTGGTCTCGGAGCGGGCTTACCTCGCCGGGGCCGGCGGTACCGCAGCCGTTCGCTACGCGCTCGCCGAGAAGGGTCTGATCTGACCATGGACTTCCGCGACGCCTACCACCTGTGGGCCGACGCGCATGCCTTCTTCGGCTCCGCTCTCATCCCGAGCCCGTCCGACCACACCGACCCACTCGCCGCCCAGACCGCGGGCTGGGACAGACGTCTTGTCGAGGAGACCCCGAACGGGCAGCTGATGCGGCGCAACGCCCTCTTCGACGCCCTGAGCGGGAACGGCAAGCTGCACCTGCTACATGTCACCCACGCCTTGGAGGAGATCAGCCGACAGGGAGTGCTCTACCCGTCGGGCGGCTGCCTCGTCGGCAGCATCTACTGCGCGCCGCTCACCGCTACCGACCGAGGGTTCCGCATGCACAACCTCGGTTCCTACGTCCTGACCAAGGAAGCGCCGACCTTCCTGGCCAAGCTCGGCGTCACCGATCGCGTCCCCACTCCGCTGATCTTCGAAATCAACACCCCGCCGCAGGCGTATCGCGGCCTCGCCGGAGTGGACTACCTACGACTGGGCCTCATCCACCTACAGATCTACAGCCACCTCGAATACCTGCTGAGCAAGAACGAACGGCACCAGCTGCGCGAAACCGTCGTCAGCCGGGTCAAGAACTCGGCCACGTTCCTCGCCACCGCTTCCGCCGTCGTCTGCCAGGGCACCCAAGTCGACGCCGAGGCGTTCCTCAAGCTGCTCGACGAGACGATCCCCCGCCTACCGATACTCGGCTACCTGTACTTCGAAGCAGTAGCCGAGTACCTGATGCTCCACTCGGCCTCCCGGCACACCCGGCGCCTGGCCGAGCTTGGCGAGCTGAACAACTGGCTGTACAAGGAGATGCTGTTCGCCTCCTTTCCCGCGATGACCGGAAAGTTCGACCTGGCGCGGTTCCGGCCCCGTCCGAAACAGCTGGCCGCGCTCATCCACCGAGTCGACCCGACTATCGACACCGACCACGCGAACGCGTACCTGGTCGCGCGGGTCAGCTACCTCGTCGCCGCCCGCCTCTTCGCCGCCGGCGAGGCTCCTGAAGCCTGGCACCACACGCGCTGGGAGTTCGACTCCCTCGCCACGCAGCTCGGACCGCTCCTCGGCCACCTCATCCACAGGGAGCTGCGCACCTTCGGCCGCTACCCCGACTTCTACTTCTACTTCGACCAGCACAAGGCGCTGCAGGCCTGGAACTACTGGAACCACATGGACATCGTCGTTCCGTTCAACGGCACGATGCCCAAGGGAGAGATCGGCATCAACCCGGCCTACCCCAACCTCGAATACCGCGTCTGGCGTGCCGAGCAGGACGACGCCGGCCACCTCCACCCGGCTGATGAGCTCGCGCTGACCATCGCCCCACGCCTGGTGGACATCAAGTACACCCTCATGCGAAACAACCAGTGGACGGCCCCCGCGCCCAGCGCAGCCTGACCACCGCCACTATCCGCGGCACACACCCCATCCTGAGCAACCTCACACGCAGGAGATCCGTGATGAGTCCCTCCGGCACGCCCTCCGTCGACTGCCTCGGCGGGCAGATCGCCTCCGTCCTCGCCGACCCCGCCACCCCCCAGGGCCTCGCCCGCGCCCTCCGGGCCGCCGCCAAGGAGATCGAACTTCACCGCTACCACCACGCCAGCCGCCGTGCCTGCCCCAACGGTCACATCGACGACAAGCCCGCCAAGGTCCAGATCGGCGGAGGAGCCCACCGCATCGACGGCTTCTTCAACGTTGACCTCGTCCCGCCGGCCGACCTTCTGTGGGACGTCCGCGAGGGCATCCCTCTCCAGGACGACAGCACCGCCGAGATCTTCTCCGAACACTTCCTGGAGCACATCGACTACCCCCGCTCCGCCAAGCTCTACATCCGCGAGGCCCACCGCGTCCTCATGCCGGGCGGCCGGATCATCACGGGCGTCCCCGACGCCGCCTTCGCCCTCAACCAGTACCCCGGCCCCCTGGACGCCACCGACGAGACGATCGAACGCTGGTACGCCAAGCGCGACTGTCGCAGCGATATCAACACCCGGCTCGACCTTGTCAACCTCGTCTTCCGCGACCAGGACGACGACCCCACGTACACCCCGCACCTGTGGGCCTACGACCACGAGAAACTCGTCCACCTGTTCACCGAGGCCGGTTTCACCGAAGTCGGGACCTGGGAATTCGACCCCACGATGGCCAACCCGAAGCGCCGCTGGGGCAGCGTCTACGTCGCCGCCACGAAGTAGCCCCTGCAGCGGCCTTCGGGTCCGGGACTCCCGGTCCCGGACGCAGCCCCGTATCGTCCGCCACGACCGCCTCCAGGCCCGGCGCACATACCGTGGACTCGTACGGATCGTCCCGAAGGATCCGGCGGTCCTTCACACGGGACGCCGCGACCTACGCGTCAGCCGGAGACGGCCGGTTCCGTCGGCGTTGTCCAGTGGTGGCGCACCCACATGGCCAGCGTGAGCACCAGCTCGCCGTCCTGCCACTGCGGACCGATGTGTTCGAAGTTGCTGATGAAGAACGTGGGGCGCAGGATCGTCGCGCGCAAGCCGAGCGCCGCGATGTGCCGTTCCACTTCGCCTTTGCTCGCGAAGTGCCCTACTCGACCCGGGTTCTCGGCGCCGCCGACGGAGCGCAGACGAAGTGCGTGACGCCGGCGCGGGCGGCCGCGTCCGCGCCGGCTCTGCCCTGCCGCACTTCACCTGCCTCGCTGTCCGGCCCTTCGATGCTCTGCAGGCGATCCGGGCCGCTCAGGTCGCATCACCTTCGCCCTCAGGAGTCCTCCGGATGCGGGGAGAGGGGGCGCGCTCCCCCTTTCGTGAACGCTCTTTCCAAGGACGCTGTTTTCGAAGAAGCCCTGTTGCCATCCGTGCTTCCGGCGCGACAGTACGTGGCCCATGCGTGCCCCCGTACGGCTGAAGGGGTTGCCCTATCCGTCGTGTGCTTCGCTCTCGGTCGCAAGTGTCTGCTGGGTGGCCGCCCACGACGCCAGGAGCGCCACGTTGTCGGCGGTCGGTGTGCCCGCGGTGCGGTGTGGACGTGGAGGTGCAGGCCGGGTTCGGCGGGCAGTTCCAGGGACTCGACGTCCAGGTCGAGTCGGCCCACGATCGGGTGGCGCAGACGCTTGCGGCCGGAGCGGTGCAGCCGCACGTCCTGGGATGCCCAGCGCTGCCGGAACAGCTCACTTCGCGTCGACAATTCGCCGACCAGGGCGATCAGCTTCTCGTCGTGCGGATTGCGGCCGGCTTCCATACGTAGCTTCGTGGCGACGCCAACGGCCACGTGGTCGTAGTCGACGAAGAAATCTCCGGCCGCTGAGGAACTCCCGGATCTCGGTGCGTGGGTCCATCGTGGCCATCCCCTGACCGTAAGCCCGTCCCGCAGCCTCAAGGGGTGCCCGTCGCGGTCGTCGCGATGCCGCCGTCCACCGGGATCACTGTGCCCGTGAGGTAGGACCCGGCCCGGCCGGCGAGAAACACGGCGACACCCGCCATGTCGTCGTCCCGGCCGACCCTGCGCAGGGGGGTCGCCGCCGCGATCGTGTCGCCGATGGCATCGAGCGTGGCCGCCATCATCCGCGACGGGAACACTCCCGGCGCCACCGCGTTCACCGTGATGTGCTGCGGGCCCAGCTCTCTGGCAAGTACGCGGGTGAGCTGATGAAGTGCCGCTTTGCTGCTGGCGTACGAGTAGTTGGGCGACTGGGCGACGTGGATGGCGGCGATACTGCCGATGTTGATGATCCGCGCGGGATCTTCGGCGGTGCCCGCCTTGCGTAGTGCGGGGAGCAGCGCCTGCACCAGCCAGAACGGCGACTTGAGGTTGAGGTCGATCACGGTGTCCCATGCCTCGTCCGGGAATGTCTCCAGCGGCTCGCGCCACATCGCTCCCGCGTTGTTGACAAGGATATCGAGGCGTTCCGAGTCGGCCGTGACAAGGTCAGCGAGGCGCCGGCACTCGTCGTGCCTGGACAGGTCGGCGGGGATTGCCCGAACATCGCCGAATGCGGACAGCAGACGCTGTGCCTCCGCGCACGTGTCCGCATGGCGTGAGCTGATGACGACGCGGGCGCCCGCCTGGAGAAGGCCGCGCGCAATCATCATCCCGATTCCCTTGGTTCCGCCGGTGACCAGGGCGCGCTTCCCCCTCAGATCGAAAAGTTCTGCATGTGGGGTGAATTGGCTGTGCGCCATGGATATCCGTCTTTTCTGCCGTGGAAGAAGGGGGGAAGAATCCGCCGACACGGACACGCATTCGGGGGGCAATCGAATTGAGCTGATGGGGGAAAGCCGCAGTGCATGCCCATGGAATGTTGTCGGCGCTTTCGACTCGGCCAGGTTGACAGAGTTCAGGGCGCCTGGGAGTCCCTGGTGATACAGGTACTGCGAGAGCCCCCCGCCCGCCCTTCCCGGACGAGGAGGCCACCCGTCTCACCGTTGTGCACCGCCCCCAGCCCGTCTCACCGCTCTCCACCACCCCCGGCCCGGAACACCGGCACGCTGACGCCCGGTGTCAGTTCGCGGAACGTGACGTCCAGCTCCATCCCGATGCGGAGATCCCCCTCCGGGCAGTCGACGATCTCCGTCATCAGGCGCGGGCCCTCCGCCAGGTCCACCACGGCGGCGACGTACGGGACGCGCTCGCCGAAGGGCGGCAGGTCGTTCCGGTGCACCACCGACCAGGTGTAGAGCGTGGCCCGGCCGCTCGCCTGTTCCCAGGTGACGTCGTCGCTCCAGCAGTGCGGGCAGAACTCGCGCGGGTAGTGGTGCGGCCTGCCGCAGTCGCCGCATCGCCTGATGAGCAGTCGGCCCTCGGCGGCCGCTGCCCAGTAGGGGGCGGTGAAGGCGTCGGGTTCGGGGAGGTCGAACCGCGTGGTGGCGGGGGCAAGGGCAGGAGCAGGGGCAGATGCAGGCTTCGTCATGCGGGGATCCCCTCGTGTGGTCGGTGACGTCGACTCGCGCCGTCCGATACGTAACTGACGGTACGTCAGGTAAGTGGACGGAAGCCACCACGCACAGAGAGGCGTACACATGTGCACACGTGATCAATTCGCAATCGCTTCTGCTTTTGACCGAGACCTATCAAGCGGACAAGTCATTACGCTCAGTTCCATGGACGACACGAAGGACGACCGGCCCGTCTACGTCATAGGTGCCGGGCCGGGCGGACTGGCCGCTGCCGCCGCGCTGCGCGGGCGGGGCGTACGGGCCGTCGTCCTGGAGAAGTCCGGCGATGTCGGCGCCTCCTGGCGGCGCCACTACAACCGTCTGCATCTGCATACCACCCGGCGGCTCTCCGCGCTCCCGGGGCTGCCGATGCCGCGCCGCTTCGGGCGCTGGGTGTCGCGGGACAACGTCGTGCGGTACCTGGAGAAGTACGCCGAGTACCACAGCCTGGAGATCGTCACCGGGGTCGAGGTCACCCGGATCGACCGCGACGGCGAGTCCGGCTGGCTGCTGCACGCCACCGGCGGGCGGGAGCTGGCCGCGAGCGCGGTCGTCGTCGCCACCGGGTTCAACCACACGCCCAGGCTGCCCGACTGGCCCGGCACCGGGACCTTCCACGGGAAGCTGGTGCACGCGGGCGACTACCGCGACGCCACGCCGTACGCGGGCCGGGACGTACTCGTCGTCGGGGTGGGCAACACCGGCGCCGAGATCGCCGTCGACCTGGTCGAGGGCGGCGCCGGGCGGGTGCGGCTCGCCGTCCGTACGGTCCCGCACATCGTCCGGCGCTCCACGGCCGGCTGGCCCGCCCAGCGCACCGGCATCCTGGTCCGCAGGCTGCCGACCTGGCTGGTGGACCGGGCGGGCGGGCTGATGTGCCGGATCGCCGTGCCGGACCTGACCGGAATGGGGCTGCCGCGTCCCGACACGGGTCTGTACTCACGGGTGCGCGAGGGTGCGATCCCGGTCCAGGACGTGGGGCTGATCGACGCGGTACGGACGGGCCGGGTCGAACCGGTCGCGGCCGTCGACTCCTTCGACGACGGCAAGGTCGTACTGGCCGACGGCGCCCGGATAGCACCGGACGCGGTGATCGCCGCGACGGGCTACCGGCGGTCGCTGGAGCCGCTGGTCGGACACCTGGGCGTACTGGACGGGCGGGGCAGGCCCGTGGTGCACGGCGGGCGCACCCCGGCACAGGCGCCCGGCCTGTTCTTCACCGGGTTCACCAACCCCATCAGCGGCATGTTCCGCGAGCTGGCGATCGACGCACGGAAGATCGCCTCGGCCATCGCCCGGTGAGCCATCGCCCGGTATGCCATCGCCCGGCAGTGGGCCGGAGCGCGACCGGCGCCCGGTAGCGATCCGAAGCGCCGTGGCCCGTACTGGGGCGCCATCGGTGACGTCTCCGGTGCGACCACCGGCCGTACGGACGGTGACCCCCGGCGGCCTCAGCCCAGGCGGCGCAGGAAGGACTCGACGAGGCGGTTGGTGAAGTCCGGGCCCACGGGCTCGCCCGTCACCAGGACCCGGTAGTAGAGCGGCCCCACGATCTGGTCGGTCTCGGCCGCCACGTCGAGATCCGCGGGCAGTTCTCCCCGCCCCACCGCTCGCTCCAGTGGCGCACGGTCGCGGCGGCGCTGCTCGTCCAGATAGCGGGACCGGAACTCCTTGGCGAACGCCGGATCGTGCTGGGCCTGCGCCGTCAGGGCCCGGAAGACGGCCCCCGGATCCGAGTCGCCCAGGAAACGGCCCAGCCGGTCGAGGTGGTCGTGCAGGTCGAGCGCGATGTCGCCGTGGTCGACCGGGAGCGGCTCCTCGGCCACGTCCTGGAGGAAGGCGTCCATCAGTACGTCGGTCTTGGTGCTCCACCAGCGGTAGATGGTCTGTTTGGCGACACCGGCCCGCGCCGCCATGCCCTCCATCGTGACGCCCGAGAACCCCTTCTCGGCGAGCAGGTTGTCGGCCGCCTCCAGCACCGCGAGCCGGGCGATCTCACTGCGCCCGTGGCGGTTGCCGTGGTGGCGTCGGCCCGGTGTGCCGGCACTCCCTGCCTGCCCGGCCCCTTCCGGGGCGGCCCCTCCCCGGGCGGGCCCTTCCTGAGCGGTCCCTTCCGGGGCGGCCCCTCCCCGGGCGGGCCCTTCCTGAGCGGTCCCTTCCCGGGTGGTCCCTGCCTCAGCTCCCATGGCGCCTCCCTCTGTCCTGCCACTGCCCAGGATAGTCAGCCGCCCTAGACTGAACGCAACGGTGCGTCTACTCTACCGGCATGACCTTCACCCACACCCTGGCCGACCCCCGGGTCGAGACCGCGCTCAGCCGGATGTTCGCGAACGCCGAGCAGGACGACGCCACCGAGGCCCGTACGCGGGCCGAGCGCCCCCGGAGCGCCGAACCGAGCACACCGCAGGAGCGCGCCGACGCCGCGGCGGAGATCTACATGCCGGTCTCAGCGGCGGGCGGCCGGCTGCTCTACAACCTGGTGCGGGCCGTCCGTCCGGCCACCGTCGTGGAGTTCGGCACGTCCTTCGGCATCTCCACGCTGCACCTGGCCGCCGCCGTACGGGACAACGGCACCGGGCGCGTCATCACCACGGAGCTGAGCAAGGACAAGGTCGCCGCGGCCCGCCGCACGTTCGCCGAGACCGGTCTCGACGATGTGATCACCGTGCTGGAGGGAGACGCCCTGGAGACCCTCGGCGGTCTCGACGCACCCGCGGACTTCGTCCTGCTCGACGGCTGGAAGGATCTCTGCCTGCCGGTGCTGCGACTGCTCGAACCACGGCTGGCCCCCGGCACACTCGTGGTGGCCGACGACGTGAATCTGGGCAGTCTGCTTCCGTACCTGGAGTACGTACGCACACCGGCCAACGGCTATCAGTGCGTGACCTTCCCGGTCGAGGACGGTATGGAGATCAGCTGCCGTCTCTGAGCACCGCCACGCACCACCGAGCACCACCGAGCACAGCACCGAACACCGAACACCGAGCACCGAACACCGAGCACCGAACACAGCACCGAACAGCGCCGAGTACGAGAAGGAGAAGACCGAGGATGTGTGCCGCCTGCGGCGTACCCACCCATCTGGCCGAGCTGGACGCGGCCCTGACCGCCGAGGCGCAGACCGCGGCCCCGGCCGCCGGCACCCCCGCCGGCATACCCGTGGCCGCGGCAGCCGGCCCCTCCACCGGTACGGCCGCCCCCGCACCGGCCGGCGGCTCCGCCCCGCCCCCGAGATTCGCCGCGCTGCGCAACCGGGACTGCCGCCCGTATCTGTTCGGCGCGGCCCTGGCGATGATGGCCGACAACATCGAACACGTCATCACCTACTGGGTGTTGTGGCAGACCTTCCACTCCCCCGCCCTGACCGGCTTCCAGGTCATCAGCCACTGGGTGCCGTTCCTGCTGCTCTCGATGTGGTTCGGATCGCTGGCCGACCGTTACGACTGCCGCCGCATCATCCAGGCCGCGCAGGGGCTGTTCATGGCCGTCTCGATCACCTGGGGCGTCCTCTTCCTCACCGACTCGCTGCACATGTGGGAGGCGTGCGTCCTGCTCGTCCTGCACGGTCTGGCCGGATCGCTGTGGAGCCCCGGCGAGCAGCTGATGCTGCACGACTTCGTCGGCCCGGCCGAACTGCCCAGCGCGGTAAGGCTGAACGCCACCTTCCGCAGTCTCGGCGTCCTCTTCGGCCCCGTGGTCGGCTCCGCGCTGCTGCTTGGGCTCGGCCCCACGGCGGGCATTTTCGCCAACGTCGCCTTCTACGTACCGCTGACGCTCTTCCTCTTCCGCACCAAGTTCACCGGCCACACCCGCGACCACCACAGCAGGCCACGGGTGGGGGCGCTGGAGTCGCTGCGCGTGCTGCGGGAGATCGGCGCCAACCGCACCCTGGTCAGCATGATCATCCTGGGCGGCCTCGGCTCCTTCTTCGTCGGCGCCTCGCTCCAGTCCTCGATGCCGATCTTCGCCCATGACCTCGGCGCGGGCAGTGCCGGAACCGCGTACGGGGTGCTGCTCTTCGCCAACGGCGCGGGCGGGGTCATCGGCGGCATCGTGCTCGAAGCCACCGGGTGGGTGAAACCCCATGTGCCCGCCGCCGTCATCAGTACCGCCATCTACGGTCTGACCAGCCTCTTCTTCGCCCTCACCACCAGCTATCCGCTCGCCCTCGGACTGCTGCTGGCCGGTGGCGTCGCCAATCTGGCCTCGATGTCGATCGGCCAGACCGTCGTCCAGCTGATCGCGCCCGCCGCCGACCGCGGCCGGGTCCTGGGCGTGTACGGGATGTCCGCCAACGGGCTGCGCGCGGGCAGCGGTTTCACGGTCGGGCTCCTGGGCGCCGCGATCGGCGTCCACGCGTCGCTGGGCTTCAGCGCCGCCGCCCTGTGCCTCGGTACCGGCGCCGCCGGACTGCACGCCCTGCGCGGCCACCGGCGCGGGGCCCCGGCGGAAGCGGGATAAGGCCGGGGTGGGGCGGTCCCCGGCCGGAGCGGGGTGGACGAGAACCGGCCGTCGGCGCCGTGCGGCGGTATCGGGCGGTGCCGTACGGGGAAGACTCGCCCCGCCGGCTGCCCGCCGCCCACACCCCCACTGCACCCGCTGCCCGCCACCCCCGACTCCCACGCCTCCCGCCCCTCCCGGAGTCTTTGCTTGCAGCGGTGTTCCTGACGGGCCGTCAGTTCAGTAATCTGACTAAGCGTCAGGTAGCTTGGCCATCGAGCAGGAGCGGGCGGACACGATGCTTGGATCGACTCACGGCACCCTCACCACCGACTTCCATGCACGGGTGGTGGCCTGCGGGGAGCAGCCCCCCGTCACCGTCCACGGCACAGCGGCAGCAGAAGGCGACCTGGACGTCAGCGGACGCCCGGTGCACGCGCCCGTACCCGACCTCGACCGGTTCTTCCGGCCCGGCTCGGTGGCCGTCGTCGGCGCTTCCGACGCCGAGGGCCGGCCGAACACCGGGATCACCCGCCAGCTGATCGCCTGGTCGGAGCGGGTCGGCGCAACACTCCACCCGGTGCACCCGACCCGTACCGCCGTCTTCGGCCTGCCCTGCTCCCCCACCGTGGCCGACCTGCCGGAGCCGGTCGACCTCGCCGTACTCCTGGTCGCGGACCCGCTGCCGCTCATCCCCCAACTGGCCGACGCCAAGGTGAAGTTCGCAGTGGCCTTCGCCTCCGGCTTCGCCGAGACGGGCGAGCGGGGCGCGGACGCCCAGACCCGGCTGACAGCCGCCGTCGAGCGCTCGGGGCTGCGGCTGCTCGGCCCCAACACGAACCTCAACGCCTTCGAGAAGTTCCGCGACGACCTGGAGGGCCCGGCGGTCGCCCTCATCACCCAGTCCGGTCACCAGGGCCGCCCGGTCTTCGCCATGCAGGAGCTGGGCATCCGGCTCTCGCACTGGGCGCCCACCGGCAACGAGGCCGATCTGGAGACCTCCGACTTCATCTCGTACTTCGCCGAGCGCCCCGAGGTCGGCGCCATCGCCTGCTACGTCGAGGGCCTCAAGGACGGCCGGGCCTTTCTGCTGGCCGCCGACCGTGCGGCGCGGGCCGGGGTGCCGGTGGTGGCCGTGAAAGTGGGGCGTACGGAGACGGGGGCCAGGTCCGCCGCCTCGCACACCGGGAAGCTCACCGGCGCCGATCAGGTGGTCGACGCGGCCATGCGGCAGTACGGGGTGATCCGGGTGAACGGCCTGGACGAACTCCAGGACACGTCAGCCCTGTTGGCGCGGGCGAGGAAGCCGCGGGCCGACGGCGTGGTGGTGTACTCGATCTCCGGCGGCACGGGTGCGCACTTCGCGGATCTGGCGACGGAGGCCGGGATCGCCCTGCCGGTCCTCTCGGCGGAGAAGCAGGCCGAGCTGCACACCTGGATACCGGAGTACCTGAACGTCGCGAACCCCGTCGACAACGGCGGCCACCCGGTGGGCGACTGGCGCGGCCGGAAGATCATCGACGCGATCCTGGCGGACCCGGACGTGGGGGTGCTGATCTGTCCGATCACCGGCCCCTTCCCGCCGATGAGCGACCGGCTGGCCCAGGACCTGGTGGACGCGGCGGAGGCGACCGACAAGCTGGTGTGCGTGGTGTGGGGGTCGCCGGTGGGCACCGAGGAGGCGTACCGCACGACCCTGCTCGGCTCGTCGCGGGTGGCGACCTTCCGTACGTTCGGCAACTGCGTCACGGCGGTCAAGGCGTATCTGGACCACCACCGCTTCACCACCGGCTACCGCTCCCCCTTCGACGAGGCCCCCCGGACCCCGTCCCCGTCCTTCCGCAAGGCCCAGGCCCTGATGCGCCCGCACCAGCAGCTGAGCGAGCACGCGGCGAAGCAGCTGCTGCGGGCGTACGGGATCCGTGTCCCGCGCGAACAGCTGGTGACCAGTGCGGCTGCGGCGGTCCGGGCGGCGGGGCAGGTGGGGTACCCGGTGGTCATGAAGGCGTCCGGCGCCCAGCTCGGGCACAAGACCGAGCTGGGGCTGGTGAAGGTGGGCCTGACCTCGGCGAGCCAGGTACGGGACGCGTACCGGGAGCTGACCGACATCGCCCGGTACGAAGCGGTCGACCTGGACGGCATCCTGGTCTGCCAGATGGTGGAGCGCGGTGTCGAGATGGTCGTCGGCGTCACCACGGACGCCCTGTTCGGCCCGACGGTGACGGTGGGACTCGGCGGGGTCCTGGTGGAGCTGCTCGACGACACGGCCGTACGCGTACCGCCCTTCGGCGAGGACCAGGCGCGCGCGATGCTGGCCGAACTGCGATGCCACGCCCTGCTGGAGGGCGGCGTACGGGGTGCGCCCGCGGCGGATGTGGACGCGCTGGTGGAGGTGGTGCTGCGGATCCAGCGCATGGCACTGGAGCTGGGCGACGAGCTGGCGGAGCTGGATGTGAACCCGCTGATGGTGCTGGGGCGGGGGCAGGGGGCGGTGGCGCTGGATGCGCTGGCGGTGTGCCGGTGAGCCTCCCGGCCGAGGGCGCGGCCTGACCTTGCCCGGGGCTCCGGCCCCTGACCTCGCACGGGGCTCCGCCCCTGACCTTGCGCGGGGCTCAGCCCCCGGCCCCCGCTCCTCACCTGCCGGAGGGGCTGGCACCCACCCGCCCGCACCACCCCGAGCGCCGAGCCCCGAGCCCGAAAGGCAACCCGCATGTCCGATTCCTCTGATTCCCCGGATTCTCTGGATTCCCTGGATTCCCACAATTCCCTCGAGGAAGAAGCCGTCCTCCACACCGTCACCGACCACGTCTCCACCCTCACCCTCAACCGCCCGGCCGCGATGAACGCCCTCACCTGGGACCAGCGCGAGCGGGTCATCGGGCTGCTGGGCGCCGCGTCCGCCGACCCCGATATCCGTGCGGTCGTCCTCACCGCCACCGGCCGGGGTTTCTGCGCAGGCGCCGATCTGCGGGGCGGCGGCCCGAAGGCCCCGGCCGAGCGGGTCACCGGCGACGTGGCCCGTACGATCCGGCTCGGCGCGCAGCGGCTGATCGCGGCCGTACTCGACTGCGAGAAACCGGTGATCGCCGCGGTCAACGGCACCGCGGCCGGTCTGGGCGTACAGCTCGCGCTCGCCTGTGACCTCGTACTGGCCGCCGAATCGGCCCGGTTCATCGAGGTGTTCGCGCGCCGCGGCCTCGTCCCGGACGGGGGCGGCGCCTATCTGCTCCCGCGCCTGATCGGCCCGCACCGCGCCAAGGAGCTGATGTTCTTCGGTGACGCGGTGCAGGCGGTGGACGCCGAGCGCATCGGACTGGTCAACCGCGTGGTCCCGGACGAGGAGCTGCGGAAGACGGCCCATGAGTGGGCCGCCCGCCTGGCCCAGGGCCCCACCCGCGCCCTGGCCCTCACCAAGCAACTGGTCAACGCCGCACTGGAATCGGACCGCACCACCGCCTTCGCGGCCGAGGCCGCCGCCCAGGAGATCAATATGACGACGGCGGACGCGCAGGAGGGCGTCGCGGCCTTCGTGGAACGCAGGACACCGCGGTACCGGGGGCGGTAGGACCGGCCCCGCGGCCCGGCGCGCGTGGTGGAATGCAGGGGGTGGTGGCCCCGGTTCCGACGAGGCCACCACCCTCTGTGCTGCCTGACTCTGTACCGCCTGCCGCTGTACCGCCTGACTCTGTACCGCCTGACTCTGTACCGCCTGACTCTGTACTGCCTGACTCTGTACTGTCGCTGTCCGGTCGACCAGGACCGATCAGGATCGACCAGGACCGGTCAAGGTCAGGCCCGTTGTTGTGCCGGGGTCAGCGGTAGCAGGTGGTCACGAGGACCGTGTCACCCGCCTGAAGAACTGTCGGGGCGTGCGGCGAGAGCGACACCACCACGTCCTGCGACTTCGGGCAGTCGGCCTTCTTGACCCGGGTGAACTTGGGCGTGAGGCCGAAGTGGACGAGCCCCACCCTGGCCCTCGACGAACTCGCCCCGCCCAGCCGCTCCTTGGCGACCTTTCCGTCGCTGGTGCGGACGAGGAAGGTGGTGCTGTCGGCGGCGTGGCTGTCGGCGGCGGTCTGTACCGAGGAGTGCGCACCGCTGCCGCCGGTGGTGGCGGCCAGGGCGGTGCCCGCGCCGCAGGCCACGACCAGAGCGGTGGCGACACCGGCGATGGCGGTGACCCGCTTGCGGCGGGCCCCTCGCTCGATGACGGCCGTGTCGAAGTGCGGCGCCTTGGCCGTGTTCACGAAGTCGTTCATGGCATTCACCAGTTCCTGCTCGAAGGACGCACAGCCGGAAGGCCACGAATCGTCTGAACTCATCGGACACCTTCCATGGGCTGCTGCGGTGAAGGGCCGGCGAGTGCGGGGAACTGGCCTCTGAGCTTGTCGAGGCCGCGAACGAGCTGCGAACGCACGGTACTTGGCGAGATCTTCAGGTCGGCCGCTATCTCCTCGTCCGACAGATCATGCAGGTACCGCAGCACCACGACCGTCCGCATGCGCATCGGCAGACCCTGGAGGGCCCGGACCAGCTGGTCCCTCGTGTCCACCTGCCCGTACTGGTCCCCGGGGGCGGCACGGTCGCCGCCGTCCTGCTGCGGGACCGTGCGGCGGAACCTCCGCCACCGGTCGTTGGCCAGGTTCACCATGATCCGCCGCACATACGCCTCCGGGGCGTCCTTGGCGGCGATGGTGCGCCACTTACGGCAGGCCCGCTCCAGGGTCTCCTGGACCAGGTCCTCCGCGGCCTCCCGGTTCCCCGTCAGGACGAGGGCCCCACGGAACAGTACGGCCGACCGGGAGACGACAAAGCCGTGGAAGTCGTACGGCGACTCCGCCGGGCCGGGCCTGCTGATTCCGATACGGACATCGTGCTCGGTTGCCAGATCCACATCCCCATCCCTTCCTGTCACCCCTCCTCGACGGGAAAGCGGCCCCGTCTGCTGCACGCACTCCGTGAGACCTGCGTCACACCGCGGGCGCCTGGTGAGGGGACGGCACGCTTCAGAGGCGGCGCCTGCGCAGCAGGCTCACGGTGAGCGCGACGCATGCCGCCGCCAGCACCAGCAGGGCAGCCGTCTCGATCCACTGGAACGTCCAGAAATCGGAGCTCGGGTAGACCTTGTAGTAGCGGCCGGTGTAGCTGTGTGCGGCCATGCACCGCTTGAGTTCGGCGCCCGAGAGTTCGCAGTTGCCGATCGGCTCGTGCCCGCCGGACGGGGTGATGTACCCCCAGTCCCCTGCCGAACGGGCGCTGCCGATGAGAGCCTTCGGTGTCATTCCGGGGCTCGACCGGGTGACCGGGGTGACCAGGCCGGTGTGGAAGCGGAAGGTGTTCAGTACGACCCGTACGCCCCCGATGACGACCAGCGCGACCCCCATCGCCGGCACCATCCGCCGCAGCACGAGCCCGGCGGCCGTTCCCGCCGCGAGGCCGAAGAGGGCGGCGGCCACCGCGGCCGGGCCGGTGGCGTCGAAGACCAGGCTGTCGGACCAGTAGAGGCCGTCCAGCGCGTTCGACACAGGCGCCCACCACCAGGCGAAGAGCCCGGCCAGCGCGGCTGAGACCAGCACCGTGCAGACCGCGGCGAAGGCGAACCGGGAGGCGAACCAGCGGACCGGCGAGATCCCCTGGGTGAGCGCCAGGCGGAAGGTGCCGCTCTCCAGTTCGCGGCCGATCAGCGGCGCGCCCCAGAAGAGACCGATGAGCACCGGCAGCACCGCGCCGGCCGCGCCGAGCACGCGCAGCGGTCCGGTGTTCTCCAGGACCAGCTGTGCGGCGTCGGCGCTGCAGTCGCCGTTCCAGCCCTTGCAGAGGGTGAGGTGCCGCGCGTCGATGAACGACACCGCGTCGGAGTGCCGGAACACGACCCAGACCGCACAGGCCACCAGCAGGGCGGCGCCGACGGCCAGCTGCGTACGCTGCTGGCGCCAGGCCAGCCAGAGTGTCCCCCTCACGCCGTCACCTCCCGCCGGGCCCGCGGCGACGGAGCCGGTGCGGGGGCGGCCGACGGGGCCGGGGTACGGAGGTGGGCGAGCAACACCTCTTCCAGGGAGGGGTGTTCCACCTCCCAGCGACCGCCGGAGAGTCCGCGCGCCGGCCCCCGCAGAAGGGCGCTCACCTGCCGGCCCGCGAGCGTGCACTCCACCACGGTGGCGCGGTCGAGCCCGGCCGGCAGCCCGTCGGGTGCCCCGGGGTCGGCGCGGCCGGTGACCAGGGTGTGGCCGTCGCGGAGATCGTAGGCATCACCGGTCAGCCGTACGCCGCCGTTCTGGAGCAGCAGCACGTAGTCGCAGACCTCCTCCAGCTCGGAGAGCACATGCGAGGAGAGCAGGATCGTGACCCCGCGGTCGACGACCTCGGTCATGAGCAGACCCATGACCTCATGGCGTACGAGTGGATCGAGGTCCGCCAACGGCTCGTCGAGCAGCAGCAGTTCGGGCTCCTTGCCGAGGGCAACCGCCAGGGCGACCCGGGTGCGCTGGCCCTGCGAGAGGGACCCCACCCTGGTGGTGAGCGGGATGCCGCCGGCGCGGACGACGGCCTCGGCGGCCTTGTCGTTCCACCGGCGGTTGAGCTCGCGCCCGAAGCGGAGGGTGTCGGCGACGGTGAAGCCGGGGTAGAGCGGTTTGTCCTGGGCGAGGAAGGACGTACGGTCCAGGGCCTCCTGGCTGCCGGGGGCGCCGCCGAAGACGCGGACGCTGCCGGCCGCCGGGCGGAGCAGACCTGCGGCGAGGTGCAGCAGGGTGCTCTTGCCGGCCCCGTTCGGGCCGACGAGGGCCGCGATCCGGCCCGCCGGTATCTCGAAGTCGCAGTCGCGCAACGCCCATGTGCCGCGGTACGCGTGCCCGAGCCGCTCGGCCCGTACCGCTGTCGGCAGGGTCGGAACACTCACTTTTCTACCTCCGGTGGTTCTGTTGGCTCCGTGGAGCGAGGCTCCGTGGAGCGAGGCTCCGTGGAGCGAGGCTCCGTGGAATGCGGGTCCGTGGAATGCGGGTCCGTGGAATGCGGGTCTGCGGGGCGTGGGTGGCTCTCGTCCAGGGCGTCGGCCACCAGGGCCGTCACGTCCTCCCGTTCGAGACCCTCCGCCCGCGCCCGCGCCAGCCACTCCGCGAGTTCGGTACGCAGCGGTGAGCCGGGAGCGGCGCCCGGAGTGGAGAGCGAGCGGAGGACGAACGTCCCCTTTCCGGGGCGCGGCTCGACGAGCCCTTCGCGTTCCAGCTCGCGGTAGGCCCGCAGCACGGTGTTGGGGTTGATGGCGGTGTCGGCCACCACCTGGCGGGTCGTCGGCAGCCGGTCACCCGGTTCCAGTGCGCCGAGGCGCAGCGCGGACTTCACCTGGTGGACGAGTTGCAGGTATGTGGCGATCCCGCTGTGCCGGTCGATCCGGAATGCGACCATCTCCACCTCCTTTCACTAACGTGTTAGTGAAAGGATGATGGCATGGGGTCCCGTTCACCCGCCGACCACCCCCCGGAACGGCGGCCGGGCCGCAGCCCAGCAGGGCGACGGCCGCACGGCCCTTCACATCTGACAGCCCGTCAGGTTCACTGAGGGGATGATGGGACACGCAGGGATGGCGGTCGCCGCCGTCCGATACCTCAGGTCGGTGGGCGCCCCGACGGCCACCGGGCCCGTCGACCCGCTCCCGCGCCCGGACCTGCGGGCGGTGGCCGACGACGAACGGCTGCCGGTCGACCCCGGTGAATTCCGCCGCGTACTGGGCCACTTCGCCAGCGGTGTCACCGTCATCACCGCACAGGACGACGAGGGCCCGGCCGGCTTCGCCTGCCAGTCGTTCGCCTCGCTCTCGCTGGACCCGCCGCTGATCGCGTTCATGGTCGCCCGTACGTCGACGACCTGGCCGCGCATCGCCCGCGCCGGGTCCTTCTGCGTCAACATCCTCGGCGCGGGCCAGGGCGCCCTGTGCCGTGCCTTCGCGGTGAGCGGCGCCGACAAGTTCGCCGGGGTGGCCCACGAACCGGCCCCCGCGACCGGTGCGCCGCTGCTCACCGGCGTACCGGCGTGGATCGACTGCCGCATCCACGCCGTGCACACCGGCGGCGACCACCTGATCGTGGTGGGGCGGGTGCGGTCCCTCGGCGGTACGGCGGAAGGCGAACCGCTGCTGTTCCACCAGGGGAAGTTCGGCCGTTTCACCGCCTGAGCGGTCACCGGCCGGGGCACGCGGCCTGAGCGGTCGCCGGCCGGGGCTCGGGAATCCGTACCCGTGCGTACCCCGTGCGTACCCCGCGGGCGGACTCAGCCCACCGCACCCGCCGTCGTACGCACCGGGCCCGCCGCGCGGGACCTGAGGACCAGGGCCATCAGAGCCGCCACCGCGCACATCCCGCCCGACGCGTACCAGATCACGTCGTACGAGCCGAAGACGTCCCGCACCACACCGCCCAGATAGGCGACCAGCGCCGCGCCCACCTGGTGGGATGCGAGCACCCAGCCGAAGACGATCGCGCTGTCCTCGCCGTAGTGCTCGCGGCAGAGGGCGATCGTCGGCGGGACCGTGGCGACCCAGTCCAGGCCGTAGAAGACGATGAAGAGGAGCATCGGCGGGTGGACGGAGGGCGCGAGCAGCATCGGCAGGAGGAGCAGCGAGATGCCACGCAGCGCGTAGTAGACCGCAAGCAGCCTGCGAGGCTCGAAGCGGTCGGTGAACCAGCCGGACGCGACCGTGCCCACGACGTCGAAGACACCGATCACCGCGAGCAGTGAGGCGGCGGCCGTGACCGGCATGCCGTGGTCGTGCTCCGCCGGGACGAAGTGGGTCTTCACCAGGCCGTTGGTGGACGCCCCGCAGATCGCGAAGGTCCCGGCGAGCAGCCAGAACGGACCGGTCCTGGCCGCCGCGACGAGTACCCCGACCGTCCGCCGGGCCGCGCCCGTGCGCGGGGGCGGCTTCGGTACGAACTCCGTTGCCCCGTAGGCCGACCGGCCCACGTCCGACGGATGGTCGCGCAGCAGCAGCCAGACCAGCGGTACGACCGCCAGCGCCGCGAGCGCCACCGTCACCGCGGCCGGGCGCCAGCCGTGGTGCACGACCAGCCAGGAGAGAACCGGCAGGAAGACCAGTTGCCCCGAGGCGCTCGCCGCGGTGAGGACGCCGGTGACCAGGCCCCGCCGGGCGACGAACCAGCGGTTGGTCACCGTCGCGGCGAAGGCCAGCGCCATCGAGCCGCTGCCGGCGCCGACCAGCACACCCCAGTAGAGGACCAGTTGCCAGGCGGCGGTCATCCACACCGTGAGCACCGAGCCCACCGAGATGACGGTGAGCGCGACGGCCACCACGCGGCGGATCCCGAAGCGGTCCATCAGCGACGCCGCGAAGGGCGCCGTCAGGCCGTACAGCGCGAGGTTCACCGAGACCGCGAAGCCGATGGTGCCGCGCGACCAGTGGAACTCGTCGTGCAGCGGGTCGATCAGGAGCCCCGGCAGCGAGGCGAAGGCCGCGGCGCCGACGATCGTCACAAAGGTGACGGCGGCCACCAACCAGGCCCGGTGCAGCCGGGGCCGGCCCGGGCCGTGGGGTGGCTGCGCGGGCTGTACGAGGGGCGCAGTCTGCGGGACGAGGGGTTCCGATGTCTGGGACACACCGCCAGCATCAGGGCACACGCCAGGGCCGTACGAGTGGCCGGAGGGACAGCCTTCGATATGATCGGGCCACCCACCTGGACCACCGCTACGTGCGTTGTCCTGTGAGGCTGAGGGCGCGACTGGCGGCATGAGTCAACGCCTCGCCGGTGGGCGAGCCCTGGTCCTTGCGATACCGCTGGATGACTGGACGTGCCCTGCGGCAGGCACCGTTCCATGTCAGGCTCTGGGGGACCGCTGTCCCTGGGGGCCGTCAGTTGCCATCGGGAAGCTGCGCAGTGTCAGCGCAGTCGGCGGGGGCAGCGGTCTGCTGGCCGGGTCGGTGCGGAACGACTGGAGCAGATAGGCCACCAGGCGCCGGGACGCTGCACCATCATCCGGTAGAGCGGTCACCAGGCCGCAGTGTGCCAACAGGACCACGGCGAGGTCAGAAGGGTGGAAATCGGCCCGCAGCGCGCCCGAAGCCTGGGCCCTGCGTACCAGAGTCGTGAAGTCCCGCTCGGCTCGTTGCCGGTACTGCGCGTGTTCCGACGTGCTTTCCGGGAAGGCCGCGACGAACGCGGCCGGGAACCCGCGTTCCTCCCGTTGCAGAGCGCAGACGGTCTCGACCAGCTGCTGGAAGCCCTGCCACGGGTCAGGGGCGGCCAGAGCCTCGGTGAGCGCACGCGCGCAGGTCTCCATCTGCTGCGCGAACGCGCCTCTCACCAGGGCGTCCCGGGTCGGGAAATGCCGGTACAGCGTCGCCACGCCGACCCCGGCCCGTCGGGCCACGGTCGCCATCGGGGCGTCGATCCCGTGCTCCGCAAAGACCGCACGGGCGGCGACGAGGACCCGCTCCCGGTTGCGCCGGGCGTCCGCCCGCACCCCGTCCCGGGCTGTGATCCGAGAGGATTCCGCCATCACTGTCTCTCGCTTCCGGTCCAAGCGGACGATTGCGTCCACTTAAGAGCTTACGGTCGATGCCAGATCCCTGTACGGCCCCCGGCGGCAAAGGCAGAACGATGAACGACCGGATGATGAAGGCAGTGCTCTACGACCGCTACGGCGACCCCGGTGTGCTCTACACGGGCCGCGTGCCACGCCCTGAGCCGGCCCCCGGGAGGGTCCTTGTGAAGGTGCGCGCGTTCAGCGTCAACGGCGGCGAACTGGCAGCCCGTGCCGGCCGCCTCCGCCTCCTGAGCGGCCGGAAATTCCCCAAGCGCGTCGGCTTGGACTTCACAGGCGAGGTCGCCGCACTGGGGGCCGGAGTCACACGGTTCGCGGCCGGCGACCGCGTATGGGGGGTCTTGGGCCGCGCCTCCGGGTTCGGCAGCGCCGCCGAGTACGTGACCGTACCCACCGAGCGGGTCGGCCGGCTCCCCGACGGCCTTGACCTGGTGGACGCCGCCGCACTGCCGGTGGCCACCACGGCCATCACCGCGCTGCGGGACAAAGCCGGGCTGCGCCCCGGCGAACGACTCCTCGTCCGGGGCGCGGCGGGCGGTGTCGGCAACGCTGCCGTCCAGCTCGGACGGGCGTACGGCGCAGAGGTCACGGCCCTGGCCCGCGCAGCCAACCTCGACTTCGTCCGCGGGCTCGGCGCGCACAAGGCCGTCGACCACCGGACCGTGCGGCCGGCGGAGTTGGGCCGCTTCGACGTGGTCGTGGACACCGCGGGGACCGATCTGCGGGCCTTCCGGCGCCTGCTGAATCCCGGCGGGCGCATGGTCACCATCGCCTTCGACCTGAAACGGCCCGCTGCGTCGCTCGGCTACCTCGCGGCCAGCACGGTCCACGGAAGCGGCCGGGTGCGCTTCTTCAGCGGCAACCCCACGCGGGCGGACTTCGACGACCTCGCCCGCCATGTGGTCGAGGGCAAGCTGAGCCCTGCGGTGGACACGGTCTTCCCCCTGGAGGAGACAGCAGCGGCACACCAGGCGCTGGAGGCGGGCGGCGTCCAGGGCAAGTACGTGGTCAGGGTCGCGTAGGACCACTCAGTGCCAGTGACCGTGCATGTACCGGATCCCCGTTGTACGCCAGACGCGTTCACCACCTCCCCGGACAGAACAACTAGAGCCCCAGCTCCGCCTTGCGCCGCAGCCCCCTGATCGCCGGTACCGCGAAGAGCACCCCGCACACCAGCACGTTGATCACCATCCCGGTCACCAGGACCCGCTTCATCCCGGCCGCCTCGGCGACCGGACCGGCCAGCGCCCGCCCCACCGCGAGCATGATCAGCGAACCGGCCACGTCGTATGCGTGCAGCCGGTTGAGCGCCTCGGGCGGTACATGGGTCTGGACCGTCGTCGACCACATGACGAGCCAGAACGCGAACGCCACCCCGCCGACGAAGAAGCCCGCCGACAGCAGGGCGAGCGGTACGTCGTACGCCAGCACCAGCAGATTGGCGATGACCCCGAACAGTGCGAAGGTGCCCGCGAAGAGCGGGCGGCGCGGGCGGGCGCGCATGGCGATCAGGCCGCCGACCGCGTTGCCCGCGCCGTTGACCGTCATCATCAGGCCGTACACCGCCGAGCTGTGCCGCTCGGTGACCACGACCGCCTCCAGCGGGGTGAGCGGCCCGAGCACCGTCACCCCGTACACGGTCCACACCGCGATCACGCCCCAGAGCCAGTTGCGCGCCCTGAACTCCCGCCAGCCGCCGACGATCTCGGCGACGAGCGTCTCCCCGTGGGTGCGGGCCATCGGCGCCATCCGGATGAGGAAGAGGGAGCAGCCGCTGACCGCGAAGGTCGCGGCGTTGACCCCGAAGACCGTGCCGGGGCCGCCCACTCCGGCCAGCGCACCGGCCGCCGCCGGGCCCGCCATCGTCGTCAGCGACTCGGCGACCCGTAGCAGCGCGTTGCCCCGCTGCACGTCGGGCACCACCTTGGGCAGCATGCTCGCGACGCCCGGCTGGAAGAGCGCGGCGCCCAGACCGTTGACCGCGCTCAGCCCGTACACCAGCCAGAGCGGCGGCGCGCCCGCCACGAAGACGACCGCGAGCACAGTCGTCGCCACCAGCCGCATCGCGTCGGCGAGCACCATCATCCGGCGCGGTGTGAACCGGTCGGCCAGCACCCCGCCCACGATGACGAAGCCCGCGAAGCAGACCATCCAGGCGCCCAGCGCGAAGCTGACGGAGGAGGCCCCGTGGCCGGTGTCGAGCAGGCCGGCGGCGAGGGCGACCGGGACCATGCCGTCGCCGAAGCGGGCCACGGTACGGGCGGTGAAGAAGAAGCGGAAGTTACGGTTCCAGAGGGTGAGCGGCTCGCTCGGCGGCCCGAAGGGGCTCCTCGGAGCGGCGGGGGCCGCGTGGGCGGTGGCATCGGCGGCGGGGGCCGCGTGGGCGGTGGCATCGGCGGCGGGGTGGGACGTGCGGGGAATGACCTGGTCGGCCGGGTGCTTGTCAGTCACAGTGTCCGATGCATATCAAGGACAGGTCTGGACCACCAGACCCGTCTCATCGGCCACCGCCCCGCCCGGTCACTGTCACCCGTTCTGCCCCAGGGAGGAACCCGTGCCCCGTCCGAACCCGCGCCCGCACCGCGTCGTCGTACTCGCCCTGGACGGAGTGCTCCCCTTCGAACTCGGCATCCCGCACCGCATCTTCAGCCGCCCCCGCGACACGGCGGGCCGCCCGCTGTACGAGGTGGTGACCTGCTCGGTACGCCCCCCGGGCCCGGTCCGTACGGACGCCGACTTCTCGATACTCGCCGAGTACGGCCCGGAGGAACTGGCCACCGCCGACACGGTCGTGGTCCCCGCCTCGTACGAACTGGGCCCGGTGTACGAGGAGGGCAGGCTGACGGCGGAACTGGCCGCCGCCTTCGACCGCGTCAGACCCGCCACCCGGCTGGTCTCCATCTGCACCGGAGGCTATGTGCTGGCCGCCGCCGGATATCTGGACGGCCGCCCCGCCACCACGCACTGGTCGTCCGCCGCGCACTTCCAGCGGCTGTTCCCCACGGTCCTGGTCGACCCGGGCGTGCTGTTCATCGACGACGGCGACGTCCTGACATCGGCGGGCGTGGCGGCGGGCATCGACCTCTGCCTCCACATCGTGCGCCGCGACCACGGAACGGCGGTGGCGAACGACGTGGCCCGCCGGACCGTCGTCCCGCCGCACCGGGACGGCGGCCAGGCCCAGTACATCGAACGCCCGCTGCCCGACGACCGCTCGGCGACGACGACCGCCGCCCGCGCCTGGGCCCTCGCCCGGCTGCACGAACCGATACAGCTGCGGGACATGGCCGCGCAGGAGTCGATGTCCGTACGGACCTTCACCCGCCGGTTCCGTGAGGAGGCGGGCCTCAGCCCCGGCCAGTGGCTCATCCGGCAGCGGGTCGAACGCGCCCGCCACCTCCTGGAGTCCTCGGACCTGTCGGTCGACCAGGTGGCCAGGGACGCGGGCTTCGGCACGGCCCAGTCCATGCGGCAGCACGTCCAGGCCGCGCTGGGGGTACCGCCGACCGTCTACCGCCGTACGTTCCGGACCCGGACCCCCGCGTGACGGTCCGGGTCCCCGGGAGACGGTCCGGGTGCGGGCCCGTGGGGAGAACGCGCCCGCGCCGCCGCCGGCTCACACCACCTGCACACCCGGCCGTCCCGACCGCACCTGGAGGCGGGCGAGCGTGCTGGCCTTGGCCTTCTTGCTGAGTACGGTGTCCACCACCCGGACCTGGGCGTCCACCGACGACTCCCCGATGTCGAAGAGGTGGTAGCCGCGGTGGGCGTCGATGACCTTCCAGTGCGGGTTGTCCGCCTTCAGCGGGTCCCACTGCTGGTGGAACACGGCCTGGTCCTGGTCCCCGTTGCTGGAGATCGACGTCCCCACGAACTCCGCCCCGACCACGGCTGACTTCGGGTCGGCGAAGTCCTTCTTCAAGTCGCTGATCATGGTCAGATGACGGTCGCCCGAGAGCACCAGCGGATTGCGCACCGACTGGAACTGCCGCATCAGCGCGTTCCGTTCGACCTGGTAGCCGTCCCATGCGTCGTAGTACCAGAGCTTGCCCTTGCCCGGGAGCAGATCGGTCTCGGCCATCATGATCTGGGAGGCGATGACGTTCCAGCGGGCGGGCGAGCGGGTCAGCCCGCGCAGCAGCCAGTCCTTCTGCGCCGCGCCCAGCATCGTGCGGGACGGCTCCTCGGCGCCCGCCTGGGTCGCGGCCTGGTCGGTGCGGAACTGCCGGGTGTCCAGGACGTTCAGCCGGATGAGCCGGCCGTAGTCGAAGCGCCGGTACATCTGGATGTGCGGACCGTGCGGCACCGCCGTGGCCCGGACCGGCATGTGCTCGTAGTACGCCTGGTACGCGGCGGTGAGCCGGGCGACGAACGCGTCGTGCGACTGCTTCGCCGGGTCCTGCGGAACCTCGCCCGCGAAGTCGTTGTCGACCTCGTGGTCGTCGAAGGTCACCACCCAGGGCGCGTACGCCTGCATGGCCTGGAGGTCGGGGTCGGTGCGGTACTGGGCGTAGCGGTTGCGGTACTCGTCCAGCGTGTACGGCTCGCCCTTGCCGGTGTGCACCCGTACGGAATTGGCGGCCGGGGCGGACTCGTAGATGTAGTCGCCCACGAAGAGGACCAGGTCAGGGTCTTGTGCGCGCATGTCGGCATACGGGGTGAAGTAGCCGTGCTGCCAGTTCTGGCAGGAGGCGAGTGCGATACGGAGGCTGCCGCCGGCCGCGAGCGGCGACGGCGCGGTGTGGGTCCGGCCGACCGTCGAGATCTGGCCATCGCAGCGGAAGCGGTACCAGTACTGGCGGCCGGGCCGGAGCCCCTTGGCGTCGGCGTGCACGCTGTGGGCCAGCGCGGGCACGGCCTGCTCGGTGCCGCTGCGGACGATCCTGGTGAACTTCGCGTCGTCGGCGACCTGCCACTCGACGGTGACGGGGGTGTCCGGCATGCCACCGCCGTTCACCAGCGGGTCGGGCGCGAGCCTGGTCCACAGCACGACCGCGTCCGGCAGCGGATCGCCCGAGCCGACCCCGAGTCTGAACAATCCGTCAGGAAGTTTCGGGGCCGCGGCTGATCCGGTGAAGGGGGCGGACACGGGCGCCGCGGCGGACGCGCTGCCGGAGAACGGAAGCTGCGCGGCCGCGGCGGCGCCGAGCGCGGCGGCCGATCCCGCGAGGAACCTGCGGCGGCCGGTGAGAGCGGAGCGTGCTGCGTCGTCTGCGGACATACGGATTGACTCCCTGGCTCCTGTGGGGTCTCTTGTCGCGGTTGAGATTCACAGGGCGAGGTGGCCGGGGGGCTGAACGCCACGCATCGTGCGCATGACAGTTCCCGGAAGCGTCGGCCGTTCGGCATCGGATCGCGCGAAATCCCTTGGGGCGCCTGGCCTGTACGGTGTCCGAGCGGTGACGGCGTGCTGAATTCCGGCCGGATCACGACTGCTCCGTACGGGAGGGAATGTGGCCCGAATGGGCACCCGCGCGGGGCGACCCGGCCGCCCCGCTCTCGTAAGGTGTCCGCCCATGGCTCTCCCCCCTGACGTTTCCGAAACCACTGCTGACCCGGCCCCGGAACCGGCTGCCGGTGCGGTGGTCGACCCGGCTGCCGGTGCGGTGGTCGACTCGGCTGTGGGACCGGTTCCCGTGCCGGTCCAGGTCCCGGTTCCGGGGCCGGCCCCGGTCCCTGCGGACGGTTCGGCCGGAGCGGACTGTACGGACGGTTCGGCCGGCGCGGACGGTACGGACGGTACGGACCGTGATGCCGCTGCGGCCGGTGGCGGGACGGCCGCGCTCCGGCGTGACCGGCGGTTCATGCTGCTCGCGTCCGCGCGGACCATCTCGGTCCTCGGCAACGCCTTCGCCCGGGTGGCGCTGGCGTTCGCGGTGCTCTCGCTGCCGGGGGCCACCCCCGGGCGGCTTTCGCTGGTGCTCGCCTGCCAGGCGCTGCCGCAGCTGGTCCTCATCCTGATCGGCGGGGTGATCGCGGACCGGATGTCCCGGTCCCGGCTGATGATGATCTCGGACTGGCTGGGCGCCGCCGCGTATGGCGCACTCGCCGCGATGGTGCTCACCGGGCACGCCCCGCTGACCGCGATGTGCCTGCTGGCCGCCCTGGCGGGCACGGCCAGTGCGCTGTTCGCCCCGGCGATGTCCGGTGTCGTCCCGCAGATCGTCCCCTCCGCGCAGCTCCAGCAGGCCAACGCCTGGCTGCGGGTCGGCATGAACGGCTCGACGGTGCTCGGGCTCGCCCTGTCCGGCGTGACCGTCGCCACCTTCGGCGCGGGCTGGGCGCTCGCCCTGAACGCGGCGTCCTTCGTGGTGAGCGCCGGGCTGATCCGGGGGCTGCGGCTGACGACGGCCGTACGGGCCAAGTCCTCCGGCTGGGCCGATCTCCGCGACGGCTGGCGGGAGTTCGCCTCCCGGCAGTGGCTGTGGGTCGTGGTCTGCCAGGCAGCCGTCATGGTGGCCGCGATCTCCGCGACCGCCGGGGTGCTCGGACCGCTGGAGTCGAAGGAACACCTCGGCGGGGCGGGTCCCTGGTCCGCCATCGTGGCCTCGCAGGCGGTGGGAACGGTCGCGGGGGCGTCGTTCGCCGTACGGCTACGGGTGCGTCGCCCGGTCCTCGTCGCGGTCCTCGCGGTCTTCGTGATCGCGGTACCGATGGCCCTGCTCGCCGCGCACGCGCCGGTCTGGGTGATCTGCCTGGCGATGTTCTGCTCGGGCCTGGCCAGCGATGTGTTCGGCGCGCTGTGGGAGACCACCATGCAGCGGGAGATCCCCGGTGAGGTGCTGTCCCGGGTCAGCTCCTACGACTGGTTCGGCTCCCTCGCCCTGGCGCCGCTGGGCCTGCTGGTGGCAGGCCCGATCGCGGCGGTCGTCGGGCCCCGGGCTGCGCTTGCCGGGTGCGCGGGGCTCACGGTGCTCGCGACGTGCGGGGCGCTGCTGTCGCCCCAGGTACGGAGGCTGCGGGCGCCCTCCGGGGACAGCTGACCGTTTTCCGGGGGCTCCGCCCCCGCACCCCCGCTCCTCAAGCTCCCCCAGCTACCGCTGGGAGGTGCCCCCAGGAGGGGCTTAACACGAAGCCCATCCGGCACTTGAGGAGCGGGGTCCGGGGCCGGAGCCCCGTGGGACGGTGCCGCACCGCTCAGAACGTCAGCACCCCCCGCGCCACCCGCCCCCCTTCCGCATCGGCCACCGCCCCCGCGAAGTCCTCCACCGGATACGTCCGGGTCACCAACTCGTCGAGGAGCAGCTCCCCCCGGGCGTACAGCCCCGCGTACAGCGGGATGTCCCGCTGCGGGCGTGAAGCCCCGTACCGGCAGCCGAGGATGGACTTGTCCAGGAACAGGGACGACACCAGGAACGACGCCTCCGCCATCGCGGGCGGGGTGCCCAGCAGGATCGCCTGACCGTGGCGGTCGAGGAGGTCGACGGCCTGGCGGATCAGCTCCACCCGGCCGACACACTCGAAGGCGTGGTCGGCGCCCTTCGGCAGGATGTCCCGTACGCCGTCCGCCGATGTGAGGAAGTGGGTCGCCCCGAACTGCCGGGCCACCGCCTCCTTCGCCGGGTTCGCGTCCACCGCCACGATCACCTCGGCGCCCGCGATCCGGGCGCCCTGAAGGACATTGAGGCCGATACCGCCGGTACCGATGACGACCACCGATTCACCGCGGTCGACCCTGGCCCGGTTCAGTACCGCCCCGACCCCCGTGAGCACCCCGCACCCGATCAGCGCCGCCGAGGTGAGCGGGATGTCCGCGGGGATCTTCACCGCCTGGACCGCCTTGACGACGGTGCGTTCCGCGAAGGCCGAGTTGGACGCGAACTGGTAGAGCGGTTCGCCGCCCCGCGAGAACGGCCGCCCCGGCCTGCCGATCGCCTTGCGGCACATCGTCGGCCGGCCGCGGTCGCAGTCGGCGCACGCCCCGCAGTTGGCGAGCGTGGAAAGCGCCACATGGTCACCGGGCGCCACATGCTTCACACCCGGCCCGACCGCCTCGACCACCCCCGCACCCTCATGGCCGAGCACCACCGGCGCCGGAAACGGGATCGTCCCGTCGATCACCGACAGATCGCTGTGGCAGAGCCCGGCCGCCGCGACGTCCACCAGGACCTCGCCGGGCCCCGGATCACGTATCTCCAGGTCGTCGACCACCTGGGCCTGCTTGCCGTCGAAGACGACACCCCTCATCTCGGCTCCCTCGGTAGGCCGAGCACCCGCTCGGCGATGATGGTGCGCTGGATCTCGTCGGAGCCGCCATAGATCGTGTCGGCCCGGCTGAAGAGGAACTGCCGCTGCTGTGCGTCGAGTTCGTACGGGCTGCTCGGCGCCCAGGCGGAAGGCCCGACGGCCCCGCCCGCACCCCGCACCTGCACCGCGAGCTCCCCGAGCCGCTGGTGCCAGCCGCCCCAGAGCAGTTTGGCGACGCTCGGGGCGCCCGCGTCGTCCGTACGCCCCAGGGTGCGCAGCGCGTTCCACCGCATGGTGCGCAGCTCGGCCCACTGGCGTACCAGCCGGTCGCGCAGCACCGGGTCGGCGGTGGCGCCCGAAGCGAGCGCCGCTTCGACGACCTCGGTGAGTTCGCGGGCGAAGCCGATCTGCTGGACCAGGGTCGAGACCCCGCGCTCCAGGGCGAGCAGGCCCATGGCGACCTGCCAGCCGTTGCCCTCGCCGCCGACCACGCAGTCGGCCCGCGCGCCGTCGAAGAAGACCTCGTTGAACTCGCTGGTGCCCGACATCTGCCGGATCGGCCGTACGTCGATCCGGCCCGGCTGGTCCATCGGGACCAGCAGGAAGGAGAGCCCGTGGTGGCCGCGCGAGCCCGGTTCCGTACGGGCCAGTACGAAGCACCAGTCGGCCTCCCGGGCCAGCGAGGTCCAGATCTTCTGGCCGGTGACGCGGTGTCCCCCGTCGTTGTCGCGTACGGCAGCGGTACGCACCGCCGCCAGGTCGGAGCCGGCCCCGGGCTCGCTGTACCCCTGGCACCAGAGCGCTTCGCCGCGGGCGATCGGCGGCAGGAAGCGGGACTGCTGCTCCTCGTCGCCGAAGGCGATCAGGGTGGGCGCGAGCAGGTTCTCGCCGATGTGGCCGACCCGGCCGGGGGCGCGGGCCGCCGCGTACTCCTCGGCCCAGACGACCTGCTGGGTGAGAGTGGCCCGGCGGTTGCCGAAGTCGCCCTGCCAGCCGATGCCGATCCAGCCTCCGCTGCCCAACTCCCGCTCCCAGGAACGGCGCAGCTCCGTACCCTCGTGCTCGCTGCCGGGTCCGCCGGTGGCTCCGGCGGCGGCGAACGCACCGGTGAGACGGTCCGCCAGCCAGGTCCGCGCCCCGGCCCGGAACGCGGCGTCGTCAGGCCCGGGTGAGAAGTCCATACCGGGCCCCCTTCGTGTGGCCGCCTCTCACCCGTACGAGCGCCGGGCCCCGATCCGGGCCGCCCCCGAGAGCGCCGTCACCGACCGCCCCGCCCCCGGGGGCGCCGTACCCTACGGTGACCTTCCCGGCGCCGCCGCCACCGGCCGCCGTCCCGTCCTCATCCATTGGGCCGCTCCTTGGCCGCCGCCGCCCGCGCCATCGCCTCCAACTGCGCCAGCATCGGCATCGGGTCCACCCCCACCGTCCCCGGCAGGAAGTCGGCGATCCGCTCGGGTGTCCACGCCGCGCCCTCCGCGTAGCCGGCGCGCAGCTCCCTCGGCTGGGCCCAGACCGCGATCTTGGGGCCCGCGATGGTGTACACCTGGCCGGTGATCTTCTCGTCGCGGGCGCGGTCCGAGAGGAGATAGGTGACGAGTGCGGCCACGTCCTCCGGTTCGCCGATCTCCTTCAGCTCCATGGGGACGTTGGCGGACATCCGGGTCCTGGCCACCGGGGCCACCGCGTTGGCCGTCACGCCGTACTTGTTGAGGCCGAGCGCGGCGCTGCGCACCAGCGAGATGATGCCGCCCTTGGCCGCGCTGTAGTTGGCCTGCGCGACGCTGCCCTGGTGGTTGCCGCTGGTGAAGCCGATCAGGGTGCCGCTGCCCTGTTTGCGCATCACGGCCGACGCCGCCCGGAAGACGGTGAAGGTGCCTTTGAGGTGCGTGGCGACCACCGGGTCCCACTCCTCCTCGGACATGTTGAAGAGCATCCGCTCGCGGAGGATCCCGGCGACGCAGACGACACCGTCGATCCGCCCGTACTGCGCGAGTGCCACATCGACGATCCGCTGCCCGCCCGCCATCGTCGAGATGTCGTCGGCGACCGCGACCGCCTGGCCGCCCGCCGCCACGATCTCCTTGACGACGGACGCGGCGACCTCGCTCTCGGGTGCACCGCCTTCGATGGGCACCCCGTAGTCGTTGACGACGACCCGGGCGCCCTCGGCCGCGGCGGCGAGGGCGACCGCCCTGCCGATGCCGCGCCCGGCCCCTGTCACGGCGATGACTTTGCCTGCCAAGAAGTTCCCCATGCCCGGCCCCTTCCCGCGGTTTCTGACGGACCGTTAGATTTTACGGGTAGTCAGACAGCCGAGCACAAGACCCCCGGAGGCCCGATGTCCCTGCCGGCCGCTTTCCACGACATCGCCACACGCGTGAACAACTGGGGCCGTTGGGGCGCCGACGACGAGATCGGCACCCTCAACCTGATCACCGACGAGGTCGTACGGGAGGCCGCGGCCGGGGTGCGCAGTGGCCGCCGCATCCCGCTGGCGATCGCCCTGGAACAGGACGGCGTACAGACCGGGATGATCCCGGGGCGGGTCAACCCGCTGCACGCGATGGTCCAGATCAACCAGGAGCTGTTCGGGCCAGGCACGGTGGCCACCAGCGACGACATCGTGACCATGAGCCTGCAGACGGGCACCCACTGGGACGCGCTCACCCACGCCTCGCACTCCGGGAAGCTCTACAACGGCCGCCCGGCGGAGACGGTCACGGCGCACGGCGGCGCCGAGTTCAGCGGGATCGGCACCGTCCGCCACCTCGTCTCACGCGGGGTGCTGCTCGATGTGGCGCGCGCCAGGGGCGAGGACCGGCTGGCGGGCGGCCGTGCGGTGACGCCGGAGGATCTGGAGGCGGCCCAGGAACTGGCGGGGACCGAGGTGCGCGCCGGAGACATCGTGCTCGTGAGGACCGGGCAGATCCGGCTGTATCTGAGCGGCGACCGGAACGGCTACACCTATCCGTCACCCGGGCTTTCGATCCGCACCCCGGAGTGGTTCCACGCCAGAGATGTGGCGGCGGTCGCCAACGACACCGTCACCTTCGAGATCTTCCCGCCCGAGAGCGAGGACCTCTGGCTGCCCGTACACGCCCTGCATCTGGTCGAGATGGGGATGCCGCAGGGGCAGAACTGGAATCTTGAAAAGTTGTCCACAGCCTGTGCAGAAGCGGACCAGTACAGCTTCCTGCTCTCCGCGACACCCGAGCCCTTCACCGGCGGTACGGGGGCACCGGTCGCCCCGGTGGCGATTCTCTGAGCGGTACGGCGAGGTCCTCCACGGCCACACCGGGGCCGGAGTTCCGGGTGGCGGCGTCACGGCAGCCGCCACCCGGAACGGCGTGGGCGCCGCCTCCCCCTGCCCGGGAGAGGCCGGCGCCGGACGCGGTCCTCGTACCGGAATCCGGGCCCCCACACCCCCCGGCATCCCGGTCTCCCCCCACGGGCGGACCGCTTCTGCAAGCGTGATCAGACCGCCACTCCGCGTCAACACCAGGGCAGGGCTATGCGAGTTACACCCGATATGTGACGGCGCGAGAGGGGTCGAATGCCGTGGTGTCGCGGATAACCTCCCTGCGCTCCGGCGCACTTCCCACGCCGTCGCACACGCCCCTGTCCACCTCGCACGCCCCCGGTGCGACCTCGCATCCGCCCCGGTCGACCTCGCACCAGATCGACTTGCCGCGCCCCTCGGGCTGCCAGCCCCAGCGGTCGGCCAGCCCGTCGACCAGTTCGAGACCGCGGCCGTTGGTGTCCTCGCCCTCCGCGTGCCGGGGCCGGGGCGGGCAGGCGCTGATGTCGGCCACCTCGACCCGGACCGTCCCGGCGTCGTCGTCGGGCGGCCCGAACAGCATGCGCAGCACCGCCGGACACCCCGTGTGCACCACGGCGTTGGTCACCAGTTCCGAGATCAGCAGAATCAGCGTCTCGGCCAGTGGCTCGTCGGCCCTTATCCCGCACCCCACGAGTCTGGACCGTGCCCACCTACGGGCCCGCCCCACCTCCGCGGGATCGGGTCCGACCTCCAGCTGTACCTGAAGCACCTGCACCGCTCACACCATCCGAACCGGCCGGGGGTATCCCTCAGAGCTGTTCAAGCACCGGGGGAACATCGCCTAGCGCCTCTCAGGGATCACGGACCGTGATTCCCTTAAGAGACAGCATGGTTGACGTACAGTCACCGCAACAAGCGCTTCGGGCATATTCCAGCGCGAAGGAGTAGGCGTGGTGCATACTGTGCGACGCCTGTTGCGGACAGTCGAACGAAGGCGCTCCTCGCACCCACGTACGGTGCGAACGGCGCGCATTCCCCGAGCTGCCGCCACCCCGGAGGTGCCAACAGCGCATCCGCGCAACACGGTCGTTCGCATCCCACGGAGCGTACCGGAGCGCGGCGCCGACTCCGGCCCGTGACGGCCCTGTCGAAGGACACAACCCGGTATCAACGCTCGGTGACGGCCCGGTGACATCCCGCCGCCCCTCAGAGCGCGGCGGCGACCAGCTCCTCGGCCTCGGTCCGGGTGATCCACTGTTCGGCCCGCACCCAGGCCCGTTTGAGATGAAGATGAACATCTGACTCCCAGGTGAATCCCATACCGCCGTGTACCTGGAGGCAGTCCCGGGCGTTACGGACGGCCGCGTCATCGGCGAGCAGCTTCGCCCCGGCGACCTCGGCGCCGGCCGCCCCGTCCCCCGCCCGTCCCCCGCCCCCGCTCGTACCGCCGCCGCCCGCCTCGCAGGTCACCGCCGCCGCGTACACCGCCGCCCTGGCCAGCTCCGCCCGTACGAGCATCTGGGCGCAGAGGTGTTTGACGGCCTGGAAGGAGCCGATCGGGCGGCCGAACTGCTCGCGCTCGCCCGCGTACCGCACGGCCAGTTCGGTGGTGCGCGCCGCGCTGCCGAGCTGGAGGGCCGCGGTGAGCAGGGCCGCCGCGGGGTGCGGGGGCCGTCCGCCGCGGACACGGTGCAGCGGCGTCAGCGGGTCGACCGACCGCACCGGCCGGGCGTCCGCAACGGTGTCCATGGTGGTGCCCGTAGTGGCGTCCGCGGTGGTGCCCACCACGGGCATCACCTCGTCGGCCTCCGCGAGCCACTCCACCAGCGCGCCGTCCGAGGCCGCGACGACGGTCCGCCCGGTGTCGGCGCCCGGCACCGTGCCCGCCGCGAGATGCGTGGCGACCAGCGGGCCGGGCAGCAGGGCGCGCCCCGCCTCCTCGAAGACGAGAACGGCCTCGGGCAGCCCGAGTCCGACCCCGCCGTCCGCCTCGGGCAACCGGAGCGAGAAGAGCCCGGCCTCGCCCAGCTCCCGCCACAGGGCGCGGTCGAGGGCCGGGCGCTCCACGGCGGCCCGCAGCGCGTCCCGTCCGAAGCGGCCGGCCAGCAGTTCACGGAAGCCGGTGCGCAGGGCCAATTGGTCATCGGTGAGCCGGAAGTCCATCAGCGCTCCTTGGGGAGGCCGAGGATCCGCTCGGCGACGATGTTCTGCTGGATCTGCGAGGTGCCCGCGGCGATGGTGTACGAGAGCGAGGACAGCCGGTCCTGGTTCCAGGGGTGCGCGAGGTCGATGGCATCGGGGCCCAGGACCTCGGCGGCCGCCTCGTACAGCTCCTGACGGGCCTGCGAGTAGCGGAGCTTGAAGACCGAACCGCCGATGCCGGGCACCCCGAATCCGCCGCCGCCCCGGCCCCCCGACGCGGACCCACCGCCCCCGCCACCGGACGCGGACCGGCCGCTCCCGGATACGGCCCCGCCCCCGCCCTGCGATTCGCTCACGTTCCACTGGGTGAGCCGCCACAGCGCCGCGAACTCGGCGCCGAGCCTGCCGAGTCGGCGGCGCAGCGCCGGATCGGCGTCCCAGCTGCCGTTCTCCCGTGCCGTACGGGCGAGTTCGCCCAGGGTGCGGCGGCAGGCGACGACCTCGCCGACGAAGGCGGTGCCCCGCTCGAAGGAGAGGGTCACCATGGTGACGCGCCAGCCGTCGTTCTCGTCGCCCACCCGGTCGCCGACCGGGATCCGTACGTCGTCGAGGAACATCTCGGCGAACTCGGTGGACCCCGCGAGCGTCCGCAGCGGGCGCACGGTCACACCGGGGGTGTCCATCCGCATGGCCAGCCAGGTGATCCCCCGGTGTTTGGGCACCGCTTCGCTGACTGGTTCGGTGCGGACGAGCAGCTCGCACCAGTCGGCGACCTCGGCGTGCGAGGTCCAGATCTTGGAGCCGTTGACCACATAGTGGTCGCCGTCGCGCACCGCCCTGGTCCGCAGCGACGCCAGGTCCGACCCGGCGCCCGGCTCGCTGAACCCCTGGCACCAGATCTCGTCCCCGCGCAGCACCGGCGGCAGCCAGCGCGCCCGCTGCTCCGCCGTCCCCTCGGCGGCGATCGTCGGGCCCGCGTGCAGCAGCCCGACGAAGTTCGCCCCGACGTAGGGGGCCCCGGCTCGCTCGGTCTCCTCCAGGAAGATCAGGTGCTGGGTCGGCGTGGCACCGCGCCCGCCCGCGTCGGCCGGCCAGTGCAGCCCCGCGTACCCGGCGTCGTACAGCATCCGCTGCCAGGCCGTGTCGTACGCGCGGCGGCCCGGCCAGTCCAGCGGGTCCGGTGCGGGCGGCAGCGCGGGCAGGGCCTTCGCGAGCCACTCCGTCAGCCGCCCGCGGAAGACCTCCTCGTCCTCCGTGTACCTGAGGTCCATCAGGGTGTCCCTTCCGGCATGTCCGGTGGCCCGATATCCGGCGGAGTTCACAGCCGTACGCAACTGTCACAGCGCATGAACCTGATGGGCCGTCAGGAAGCAGGCTAGCTCCCGGCCCTCTGGACCGACAAGGCGCGGAGCCCTACGCTCTCGACACGACCTGACTACCCGTCAGTTACGCGTGTACGTCAGCTACGGGTGCCCGTCAGCCAAGACCCGCCGGAGCACGAGGGAGTTCGGGCCGCATGGACGAGACCGCACACGCACTGGGCGCATCCCGCACACTGTGGGAGCTGGCCGACCGCCGCGCCGCCCTCACCCCGGACCGGCCCGTGCTGCTCCAGGGTGACCGCACACTGACCTTCGGGGAACTGCGGGACGGCGCCGAGCGGGTCGCCGCCGGTCTGTACGGGATGGGGGTGCGGCCCGGAAGCGTGGTCGCCTGGCAGCTGCCGACCAGGACCGAGACCGTGCTGCTCTCCTTCGCCCTGGCCAGGCTCGGCGCGGTCCAGTCGCCGGTGATCCCGTACTACCGGGACCGCGAGGTCGGCTTCGCGCTCCGCGAATCCCGGGCGGAGTTCTTCGCCGTACCGGGCACCTGGCGCGGGCACGACCACACCGCGATGGCCGAACGGCTCGGCGCCCGGGGGGTGTTCGAGGCGTACGGCACCTTGCCGGACGGCGACCCCGCCGTGCTCCCGCCGCCGCCTGCCGACGGCACGGCGGTCCGCTGGATCTACTGGACATCCGGCACCACATCCGACCCCAAGGGCGTGCTGCACACCGACCGTTCGCTGATCGCGGGCGGCTCCTGCCTGGCCCACGCCCTGCACCTCACCTCGGACGACGTCGGCTCGATGGCCTTCCCCTTCGCACACATCGGCGGCCCTGACTACCTGGTGATGCTGCTCCTCTACGGCTTCCCGGCCGTCCTCTTCGAGCACTTCGCGATGGAGACGGCGCTGCCCGAGTACCGCAGGCACGGGGTGACGGTCGCGGGCGGCTCCACCGCGTTCTACTCGATGTTCCTCACCGAGCAGCGCAAGGTCCCCGGCGAACGGCTGGTCCCCACCCTGCGGCTGCTGGCCGGCGGCGGGGCGCCGAAGCCCCCGGAGGTGTACCACGCGGTGGTACGGGAGATGGGCGTACAGCTCACCCACGGCTACGGCATGACCGAGGTCCCCATGATCACCATGGGTGCCCCCGACGACACGGCCGAGCACCTCGCCACCACGGAGGGCCGTCCGCCCGCCGGAATGGAGATCCGCATCGTGGACGCGGCGGGCGAACCGGTGCCCGCCGGGGTCGACGGGGAGGTACGGCTGCGCGGCGAAGCGGTCTGCCAGGGGTACGCGGGCCAGGACCAGGGGGCGGACGCCTTCGACGCGGACGGCTTTCTGGTCACCGGCGACGTGGGCCATCTCAGGGAGACCGGCCATCTGGTGCTGACCGGGCGGATGAAGGACATCATCATCCGCAAGGGCGAGAACATCTCGGCCAAGGAGATCGAGGACCTGCTCCACCAGCATCCGGCGGTCGCCGACGCGGCGGTCGTCGGGCTCCCGGACGCGGAGCGCGGCGAACGGGTCTGCGCGGTCCTCGAACGGCGGCCGGGAGCCGGGGAGTTGACCCTGGCCGCGATATCGGCGTTCCTGCGCGACGAGGGCCTCTCCGTACACAAGCTGCCGGAGCAGCTGGAGGTGGTGGACGCCCTGCCGCGCAATGACGCGCTGCGGAAGGTGCTCAAGTACAAGCTGCGGGAGCTGTACGGCTGAACGGCCGGGCCGGTACGGGGTCTCAGCGCGGGAGCAGCAGGGGGTTCACCCCCGGCGCACCCGGACGGTCAGCGGGTTCACGATGTCGTTGGCGCCGCCCCCGTACTGCTTGTCGTGGAAGGTCTCGCCGGGCTGGGAGCCGTAGAGACGGAAGAACCACTTGCCCTGCCAGGCCAGTTTGTCCGTGCCGAGCTTCTGGTACTCCTGCATGGCGTCCTGGCGGGTGACGCCGGCGAGTTCCTGGATCATCGCCATGACCTTGTCGCTGTCGAAGACGCCCTGCGGTGTCTTGCCTTGGTAGCCGTTCAGGAGCGCCTTGGTCTTCTCCTTGTACGCCTTCAACAGCTTCTTCTCCAAGGCCCCCACGGCCGCCTTGGCGTTGTAGTCCCGCTTGTAGTTCTCCAGCGTGACCCAGGACTTCTCGTCCTTGCTGCGGGCGACGACCCCGGCGAAGTGGTAGTTCCAGATGTCGTCGGCGGACCGGTCGGTGAAACTCTCGCCGTCGGGCACCGTGGCGAAGTCGTGCTTGTCCTCGTCGCCGACGGAGTGGGTGGCGAAGCCCTCCCCGACCAGCGGCCTGGCGTACTGGTTGACACCCATCTCCTGGGCGACCCGGTCCGCTTCGGCGGGACGCTCGCGCAGGGTGGTTCCGTAGTCCCGGGCCACCTCCCGCTCGTTGTGGATCTCGGTGCCGTTCGCCTCCGCTGCGGCTCCCGCCGCGGAGGCCCCCGCTGCGGCCTCCGCCGGATTGGTCGTACCGCCGGAACGCGCCGTCTTGTCCAGGTGATGGGCCAGGTCCACACCGGACTTCCCGCGCCAGGGAGCCGCGCCACCGTCGCCCGCCATCACCACCTGCATCTTGCGGGAGCCCACGACCTTGCGCGCCACCTCGATACACTCCGTCAGCATCAGATCGGCGAAGCGGCCTGCCTTCTTCCGGGTGGCTTCGTCCGCTGTGACCGGGGTGATCTTGCCCAGCGTCCCCGCGGCCGTCTTGATCTGCGAGCCGCCCCGGACGAGCGTGTACGCGCTGCCGACCTGCGCCAGCCGGTCCACCGCGTGCTGGAACACCTCGTCCGTGGCGTAGAACTCCTTCGGTTCCCGCTCGGTGTCGTGTACCGCGAGCGTGTCGTCGTCGGAGTACCGGAGGCTGACGTCGCCAGGATGGTGATCCTGGGCGTCCACATGGTCCACGTGGTGGTCGAGCAGGCCGTCCGGCTGCCGACGGCCGTCGCGCAGTACGCCCTCCGGCGCCTGTGTGGTGAAGAACGCCTCGTCGTCGCCGCTGACGACACCGGTCGGGGCGCCGGTCTTCACCCGCTGGATGACGGGCGCGGCAGCGGGCGCCCGGGTCCCCGCGCTCCGGGCACCCCGGGACGCGAGACCGGCCACCGCCGCGTTCCCCGCCGCCCGCTGGAGGGCGAGGAGACCCTGCGGGGAGCGGACCGCGAGGTCGCGCTGTACGGGGAGGGCGGGGGCGCTCGGGCGCTCGGCGGTGCCCGCAGCCGCGGGCAGCCCGCTCCCGCGCTTCGACTGTCGGCTGCGCATACGCCCTCCCGAGACGGCACCAGGCCGGCGGATCCGGCGACGCGCCCGGTCCGGCTCCGGGCCTCTGGTGCACCCCCATCCTTACCGGACGGGCGCCCCGCCCGGTAAGGGCCCCAGGGGCAAACCTGCGGGCAGAATCGTTCGCCGGGAACGACAGGCTGCCGTTCAGGCCGAGATCGGCTGCGCGTCGTCCTCCGTGGCGTCGTACACGTCCGCGTACACCTCGAAGAGCCGTCGGACCCCCAGGGCGCCCAGCACCTTGTTCACATGGGCGGCGCCGCCCTGGCCCGACATGCCGCCCACCTCGCCGCCGCCCGGCAGGATCAGCCGCAGCCGGCCCTGGCAGGAGCGCATCAGTCTGCGGGCCGCGATCAGTACACCGACACCGCTGGAGTCGCAGAAGACCACGTCCGAGAGGTCGAGTACCACGTCGTGGCAGCCCGCGGCCACCGCGTCATGGACGCACTGACGGACCTCGGGGGAACTCACCAGATCCATTTCGCCAGATATGCGCAGGACGCGCCAGGCACCGCGTTCGGCTTCGGTCACGTTCAGCATCACGGGACTGGACCTCTCCGCTGTCGGTCTGCCGGTCCGGAAAAAGATCCGGAAGTTTGCGTTCCACTCGGGCGGCTGCCCCATCGGACCCTTATGAAACACCGTCCCTGCCATAAAAACCCAGGCATTTTCAGACAGAAAAGATCATATTCGGCCGCCTCCGGGCGCCTGGACCAGCCCTCATCGCTCCACCGCCGGTCCACCGCACTCCCTTACCACCGCGCAGCGTTCCCCTACCACCCCGCAGCGCTCCCGGACCGCGCTTACCGCAAAGAGGCGCACTTCGCGGGCCCTGCGGTTACTGTCGAAGGGGACTGGGGCGGATGCTTGGGGGCCTGATGCCGAAGGACACACCACAGCGGTGGGACCGCAGGATGCAGCAGCGGCTCGCGCGGGGCGAGGCAGCCGCGCTGGGCGAGCTGTACGACCGGTTCGCCTCCCTCGTGCACAGCCTGGCCCACCGCGTACTGGACGACGACGAGGCGGCCGACCGCATCACCCGTGAGGTCTTCGTACACATCTGGGAGCACCCGGAGGAGTACGAGCCGAAGCACGGCCCGATGCGCTCCTGGGTCGCCGCCCTCGCCCACCGCCAGGCCGTCAGGCTGCTCCGCCAGGCCGAGACCGCGTCCCTCGCCGCCCATGGCGAAGGCACCGCCGAGGAGACGGAGAGGCTGGAGCAGAAGGTGCGCAAGGCGTCGGCTGCGGCCCGCGCCGACTACATCGTGACCTCCATGCCCGCACCGCTGCGCGCCGCCCTCGAACTCGCGTACTTCCAGCGCAGGGACTACCGCCAGACCGCGGCCGATCTCGGTGTCACCGAGGACGAGGCACGGCGGCGGCTGCGCCTCGGGCTCCAGCTGCTCTCCACGGCCAACACCCGTCCCGCCGAAGGGGCTTCGCCGCCCGGATACGGCCGTGCCCTGTGACGGGGCCGGCGGAGGAACCGGCCGGACGCCCCGGTGAGGACGCTCCGGCGCGGATACCGGGGCCGCGCGGGGCCGCCGACGACCTGGCCTTCCTGCCCGCGCCGCCAGTGGAGCTGTCGCACAAGGTCCTGAAATCGCTGCTCGGCGCCTGGGCGCTCGCCGCCTGCTCTCCCGAGGAGACCGAGGCCGTCGAGGACCATCTCACCGACTGCGCGCCCTGTGCGGACGAGGCGCTGCGGCTGCGGGACGCGGTGGCGCTGCTGCACACGGAGCGGAGCCTTGACCTGGACCCGCTGCTGCGGTCCCGGGTGCTCCAGGGCTGCCTGGGCCGCAGACCGGCCCGGATCCCGATCCCGGCGTGGGCGGCTCCGTACGACGCGGAGACCGCCAGGCTGGACGCCCTGCTGAACGACTTCGGCGACGCGGAGTGGCACGCCCCGGTCCGGCTGAAGTGGTACGAGGACGAGCGCGCCACCTCCCGGCGGACGACCGTCGCCGGGGTCATCGGCCATCTGCTGACCGTCGACGGCCTGGTATCGGCCGCGCTCGGCCTGGACGACGGCCTCGACGGTCTCCTCGGCAGCGATCCGCCGCGCTCACCCACCGAGCGCACCAGGCGGTACTGGCGGGCGCTCGCCGCTCCCCCGACCGGCACGATCCGCGAGCCCTGGCGCGCACAGAGCCACACTCTGCTCCGGACGGTCTCCTTCACCGGCCAGGACATGCCCGAACCGTCCGTATCGTACGGGGAGTTCAGTCTGCCGCTGCGCGACTCGCTCCTGGACCGCGCCTTCGAGTGCTGGCTGCACGCGGGCGACATCGCGGACGCCGTGGACTATCCGTACGAGCCGCCGTCATCGGCCCATCTCAACCTCATGATCGACCTGGCGGCCCGGACGCTGCCCGCCACCCTGGCCGGCCGCCGCCGCTCCGGCCTGGCGAGCCCGGCCCGCGGGCCGGTCCCGGAAGGGCGGCCGGGCCGTTCGCTGCGGCTGGAGATCGAGGGCGCGGGCGGCGGCGACTGGTACATCGCCCTGGACTCCCCGGCCGCGCAGGGCTCCCCTGACCTGGCCGTGGCCCATGTCGCGCTGGACGGGGTGGAGTTCTGCCGGCTGGCTGCGGGACATGTGGAGCCGGAGGAGGCGGTCGCCGGGCAGGAGGGCGACCGCGAGGCGATCCGGGACGTGCTGTTCGCGGCGGCTTCGCTCAGCCGGATGTGAGCGCCCCGGGCGGCCGCCCGGACCGCCCTGACCAGCGGCGGCGGGCGGCCCGGGAGTAACCGGGCCGGAGAGCGGGGAGCGGGAGCGGCGCTACGCGAACACCACCGTCCGGTGCCCGTTCAGCAGGATCCGGTGCTCGGCATGCCACTTGACCGCTCGCGCCAGCGCCCGGCACTCCACATCGCGCCCGATCGCGACCAGTTGGTCGGGCGTGACCTCGTGGCCCACCCGCTCGACCTCCTGCTCGATGATCGGCCCCTCGTCCAGGTCGGCCGTCACATAGTGGGCCGTCGCCCCGATCAGCTTCACGCCCCGCGCATGCGCCTGGTGGTACGGCTTCGCGCCCTTGAAGCTCGGCAGGAAGGAGTGGTGGATATTGATGATCCGGCCGTTCAGCGCCTTGCAGAGGTCGTCCGAGATGACCTGCATATAGCGGGCCAGCACCACCAGCTCGACGTTCTCCCTGCGGACCAGGTCGAGCAGTTCCGCCTCGGCCGCCGCCTTGTTGTCCTTCGTCACCGGGATGTGGTGGAAGGGAATGCCGTACGACCCGGCCAGCTCGGCGAAGTCCGGGTGGTTGGAGACCACCGCGGCGATCTCGACGGGCAGCGCGCCCGTACGGGACCGGAAGAGCAGGTCGTTCAGGCAGTGGCCGAACTTGCTGACCATCAGGACGATCCGCATCCGGTCATCGGCGCGGTGCAGCTGCCACTCCATGTCGAAGGCGTCCCCGACGGCGGCGAAGCTGGCACGCAGCTTCTCCAGGGAGACCGGCTGCTCGGCCGAGAAGTGCACCCGCATGAAGAAGAGCCCGGTGTCCCGGTCCCCGAACTGCTGGCTGTCCTCGATGTTGCACCCCGTGATGAACAGATAGCTCGACACGGCATGCACGATGCCCTGTTTGTCCGGGCAGGAGAGCGTGAGGACGTACTGGTCGTTCATGACAGCAGGGTGCCACAACCGTCCGCCGTCAGGCGGCCCTGGTCACGATGCGGAGCACCTCCAGGGTGCGCGGCGCCGTATCCGGGTCGTCGCCGTCGGCCGTCGCCAGCCGTACGTGTGCCTCCCGCGCGGCCCGGACCGCTTCCGGCCAGCCGTGATGCTCCATATAGACCGATACGGGAGCATCTGCCCCGACCTGGTGCATGATGCGCAGCACCCGCAGCACGGCCACATCCACGAGTGCGGACTCGCCGGAGTCCCGGAAGACCGTCCCGACGTACTTCTCGGCGGACCAGTTGTCGAGCCAGGTGTCCTCGACCAGCCGGTACACGGCATCGGTGACGTCCCCGTACTCCGCACGGCCTGCCAGCCAGCACTCCTGGTGGAAGGACGGGTCGGAGAGCATATGCAGCGCGGAGCGCACATTGGCGCGCCAGCGCCACCACGGCATGTCAGTCAACGGCATGCCCTCCATGGTGGTGGAGCGACGGCCGCGACGGGAAGCGTTCGGAGAACCTTGCACGATTTCGATCGTACGTTCCCGGCGGGGACGGTCTTCCGGGCCCCCGCCGTTCGTCCCGTCAAGCCCGGTCAGAGCTGGTCGCCCCGGCGCTGGGTCAGGCTGTACTTCTCCGCGATGGCGTTCCACAGGGCCGATGCCTGCTTCTTCGCCGCGGTGGCCTTGCCGCTGGCCACGTCGCCGCGGCCGGCCGCCGCGGTCCGCTTGGCGTGGCCGTGCTTGCACTCCTTCTTGCCGTCGGCCGCGACGGCGTGGGCCCAGGCCGCGTACTGCTCGTCGGCGGTCGCCGACGCGTTCCACGCCGTGGTCAGCGCGCCGGTCAGCTTCTCGTGGTCCGGCAGCTTGTCGACCGAGAGCGTGCCGAGCTTGGTCACCAGATCGTGGCGCTGCTTGGCCGCGCCGCGCAGGTCCGACGCCGCCCGGGGCAGGTTCTGGCAGGACCGGATGTTCCCGACCGCCGCGATCACCGCGGAGCGGCTGTTGTTGCTGTCGGCGAGCACCTTGTCGAGCGCGACGGCCTGCGGCTGCGCCGGGTCCTTCGCCGCCTCCGGCTCCTTCGACGCGGTGGTCGCGGTGGCGCCCGCGGGCTGCTTGTCGTCCTTCTTGTCGGAGCCACCCCCGCTGAGCAGCGCGCCCGCGCCGAGCCCGATGACGGCGCAGCCGACGACGACGGCGGCGATCAGCGGCGTACGCGACTTGCGCCGGCCGTTGCCCGCGGCGGACCGGGATGCGGGCTCCGGGGCGTACTGCGGTGTCTGCGCGCCGGGTTGCTGCTGCGGCCTGCCGTACGGGTCGCTGCCGGGCGGGGGGTTGTGCGGGGCCCCGCCGTACGTGCCGCCGCCATAGGGCGCCTGGGCCTGAGGCTGCGCCTGCGCCGGGGAGTCGAAGCGGGGCATCTGCTGGGTCTCACCGGCCGGTTGGGGCCCTGCCCCGTTGTCCGTACGGAAGAGGCTGTCGAACTCGGCGGGCGGCTGCCGGTCCTCGGGCGCTCCCGGTCTGATGCCGTACGGACCGCCGGAGGGTGCGGCCGGGGCGGCCGGGACCGGCGGCAGGAACTGCGTGGGGTCCGCGTCGGAGCCCGCGGCGGCGGGGGCGGGCCCGGACTGCTGGGGGTAGCCCAGGTACTGGGTGGCCTCCGCCGGGTTCCCGGGCGCCCCGGGGACGGGCGCGATGAACTGCGTCGCCTCGTTGTCGCCCCCGCCCGGCACGACCCCGCCCGGCGGGGTCTCGGGCGGCAACGGCTGAGCGAACGACGGGGATTGCTGCGCGGCCGGGGGCAGCGGCTGCGAGGCGGGCGGCTGGTGGTACGGCTGGTGCGGCTGGTGTTGTGGCTGCTGTTGCTGGAATTGCGGCTGGTACGGCGCCTGCTGCGGCGGCAGATGCTGCGGGAACTGCTGCTGCTGGTGGGACGGAGGCGGCAGCTGCTGGTGGGGCGGCTGGTGCTGGGGTATGTGCGGAGGCTGCTGCTGCGGCGGCTGCGGTCCGCCGTCCTGCGGTCCCCAGGGCTGGCCCCACGGCTGGCCGCCTGCGGGGACGGTGTGCTCGCCCGCCACTTCCGGGATCCACGGGCCGCTCCCGTCGGACGGCAGTACGACACCTTCGTGCGCGCGCCGTACAGCGGGAAGCTGCGGCTCGTCGCCCTGTCCGTTCTGCGTCACCGGGACTCCTACTGCACGTGGACCTACGGAATCGTCGGTTCACGCTACCGGGTGAACGGACGCGTCTGCCACGGGACGGCGGATGGGGGTGTGCGATGTAACACATGCGGGGCGCCCGGCGCTGTACTTGGGCCGGACGGCGTCCAGATGGGGCCGGGATGGCTTGTTCTCGACGCTGCCCGTACGGCTTTCCACAGGCCGCACACAGCCGACAGCCCGGCCACACCCAGCGGAACGACCCGCAACAGCGACCCGTCGAGGCCCGGCGGCAGGGTGCGACGGGGCGGGACCGTCCCCCGGGCGCAGCCCCACCGCCGTCTCCCCTCACCCCTACGCCACCACGACGTCCATCCGCGCCCCCAGATCCCGGACCACCGGCTCGTCCGCGAACGGCTCCAACCGCCCCCGCAGATCGTCCAGATAGTCCGCACCCCGGCCGGAACGCACCGTGGCCAGCAGCTCCATCGCCAGGGTCCCCGTGCGGCAGGCCTGCTCCAGCTCCCGCTGCTGGAGCTGCGCCGTGGCCAGCAGCACCATGCCGATCCCCCGCCGCCGGGCCTTGGTCTCCGGAAGGCCCGCCAGCGCTTCCTCGGCGCGGCTCGCGCTCGCCGCCCCCTGGCCCAGGTCGCGGTGGCAGTGCGCCAGTTCGTCGGCCAGATAAGCGCCGTCGAAGTGGGTGATCCACTCCGGGTCGTCGCCCGCGTCCGTAGCGGACTGCGCGCGGTCCATCGCCGCCAGCGCGCGCCCCGCGACCTCCTCCGCCGCACGCGCGTCGCCCATCAGCGCGTGGCCGCGCGCCTCGGCCGCGTAGAACATCGACTCGGCCCGCGGGGTGACCCGGCCGCGCGCGCCCTCCTGGGCCGCCCGCGCGAGCTGTGCGATCTCGCGCGGAGTGCCCAGCTCGGCGGCGAGATGACTCATCGCGGCGGCCAGCACATAGCCGCCGTACCCGCGGTCCCCCGCCGCCTGGGCCAGCCGCAGGGCCTGGATGTAGTACCGCTGGGCGAGCCCCGGCTGACCGGTGTCGACCGCCATGTAACCGGCGAGTTCGGTCAGCCTCGCCACCGCCGCGAACAGCTCGCGGCCCACCGCGTCACGGTACGAACCGGCCAGCAGCCCGGACACCACGCTGTTCAGGTAGTGGACGACGATCGGCCGCACATGGCCGCTGCCGAACCGGTGGTCGAGGTCGGTGAGCGCGGCCGTCGTCGCCCGTACCGCCTGGACGTCCGACGCCCCGACCCGGGCCCCCGCGGCGCGCGCCACCTGCGCGTCCGCCCCCGTGATCAGCCAGTCCCGGCTCGGCTCGACCAGCGCGGAGGCGGCGACCGTGGAACCGGAGAGGAAGTCGCGCCGCCCCACGTCGCTGCGCCACAGCTCGCAGACCTGCTCGATCGCGCCGATCACGGTCGGCGAGAACTGCAGACCGACCCCGGATGCCAGGTTCTTGCCGTCGGCCATCCCGATCTCGTCGATCGTGACCGTACGGCCCAGCTTGCGGCCCAGCGCCTCGGCGATGATGCCCGGCGCCCGCCCGCGCGGCTGCTGCCCGCGCAGCCATCGCGCGACGGAGGTCTTGTCGTAGCGGAGGTCGACGCCCCGCTCCGACCCCACCATGTTCACGCGACGGGCGAGACCGGCGTTGGAGCAGCCGGCTTCCTGAATGAGTGCCTGCAGCCGTTCATTGGGCTGACGGGCGACGAGCGGCCTGGCGGCCATGAATACCCCCTGAGACGTGCGGCGATCACTGATCCGGTCGGGTTGATCACTGCCCGGGAAATGTCGGGAGAATGCGGTGGAAGACGGGAGTAATCCCGGCATTCCTCTTGCACCTCGCTGAGGAATACCCGTTCCGGGGGGTGCATTCGCCTACGCGCCCCCGCCCATGCCTCCATGCGCCCCGTATGCCGTCAAACCACGGCTCTGCCCGGTGTGTTGACCCCGTAACCCCAGGTGGTGGCGGGAGTTGAGCCGTGCGTGAATGAGACCACCACGGGCACGCAGGCCGCACAGATTCCCCAGCAGCGCACAGAACCGCTGCTGGACAGCGCCGTACGGTACGCGGAGGAGCGGCACTGGGACGTGCTCCCCGGCACCTGGCTGGAGCCCGTGGCGGGCGGCGAGCGGTGCTCCTGCGGGGACACCGCGTGCCCCGCGCCCGGCGCACACCCCACGCGCCCCGACTGGGCGGCAGAGGCCACCGGCAGCGCCGTGGCCGCCCGCTCCCTGTGGTCCCGGCAGCCGAGGGCCTCGGTCCTGCTGCCGACCGGGCGGACCTTCGACGTCATCGACGTCCCCGAGACCGCGGGCTTCCTCGCGCTGGCCCGGATGGAGCGGAGGGAGGTGACGCTCGGCCCGGTGATCCGCACGCCCCACCGCCGGATGCTCTTCTTCGTCCTGCCGGGCGCCGGGGCCAAAGTGCCCCAGCTGGTACGGAGGCTGGGGTGGCTGCCGTCCACGATCGATCTGGTGGTCCGCGGCGAGGGCGACTACATCGCGGCGCCGCCCACCCGGGTGGGGTCCGCCGGGACCGTGCAGTGGGCACGGCGGCCCACGGCGGTCAACCGCTGGCTGCCGGACGCGGACGAGCTGACCGGGCCCCTCGCGTACGGCTGCGGCCAGGAGAGCAGGGACGGCCGCAGGTAGGGCCGGGACCGGGGCGGCGACGGCCGCGAGGGGAGCCGGGACGGCCGGGCGCCGGCCGGGCGACCGTAGGGTGGGGCGCAAGAGCCGCGACTTTGAAAGGCGCTGCACATGCCGGACCAGGCAGCCGTACGGGTAGAGGGACTGTGGAAGCGGTTCGGGGAGCAGGTCGCGGTCGCCGGGATCGACCTCGAACTGCCCGCGGGCCAGTTCATCGGTCTGGTCGGTCCCAACGGCGCGGGCAAGACCACCACCCTCTCCATGGTGACCGGCCTGCTCAGGCCCGACCGGGGCGCCGTACAGGTGGCGGGCCACGACGTCTGGCAGGACCCCGTCGCGGTCAAGTCCCGTATCGGCGTACTGCCCGAGGGGCTGCGGCTGTTCGAGCGGCTCTCGGGGCGCGAACTCCTCGCGTACAGCGGGCGGCTGCGCGGGCTGCCCGGCGCCGAGGTCGACAAACGGGCCACCCAGCTCCTGGACGTGCTCGATCTGGCGGGCGCCCAGCACAAGCTGGTGGTCGACTACTCGACCGGGATGCGCAAGAAGATCGGGCTGGCCGCCGCGCTGCTGCACAACCCCGAAGTGCTCTTCCTGGACGAGCCGTTCGAAGGCGTCGACCCGGTCTCCGCGCAGACGATCCGCGGGGTCCTTGAGCGCTACACCCGCTCCGGCGCGACGGTGGTCTTCTCCAGCCATGTGATGGAGCTGGTCGAGTCGCTCTGCGACTGGGTGGCGGTGATGGCGGGCTGCCGGATCCGCGCGCAGGGCCCGCTCGCCGACGTACGCGGAACCGCGCCCTCCCTCCAGGAGGCGTTCCTCGAACTCGTCGGCGCGCAGGGCAGGAACGCCGGGGAGAGTCTCGACTGGCTGGGCGGGGGCCCGCGATGACCGCGTCCGCCACCACCGCAGGCCCGGACACCCCCGGCGACGCCTCCGGCACCCCCGGAGCCCACCCGGTCGGCCCCTCCCTCACCCCGGTCGTCATCCGGCTGAAGCTCTCCCTGCTCCGCAACGGGCTGCGCCAGTCGTCGGGCCGCAGGGCCGCGTACATCGCGTCGGTCGCCGTCTCGCTCTTCTTCGCGGCGCTGCTGCTCCTCGGCCTGGTCCTGCTGCACGGTCACGCGCACGCGGGCACCCTGACGGTCATCCTGACGCTCGTGCTCGCGGTGGGGTGGGCGGCGATGCCGCTGTTCTTCCCCAGCGGCGACGAGACGCTCGACCCGAGCCGTCTGGTGATGCTGCCGCTGCGCCCGGAACCGCTGGTCCGGGCTCTGCTCTGTGCCTCACTGGTGGGCGTCGGACCGCTGTTCACGCTCTGCCTCGCGGCCGGCTCCGCCTTCGCCGTGGCGACGAACGCGGCGGCCGTGGTGGCCGCCGTCATCGCCGTTCCGCTGACCGTGCTGGTCTGTGTGGCGCTGGCGCGGGCGGTGGCCGCCGCCAACGTCCGGCTGCTCACCTCGCGCAAGGGCCGCGATCTCGCCGTACTGAGCGGTCTGGTGATCGCGGTCGGCATCCAGGCGGTCAACTTCGGTGTCCAGCGCCTCAGCAGGGCGGGCGGCCTCTCCGCGCTCGACCCGGCCGGGGACGTGGTGCGGTGGCTGCCGCCGGCCTCCGCGATCGGCGCCGTCGACTCGGCGAGCGGCGGCTCGTACGGAGTGGCCGTGGCCCAACTCGCCATCGCGGCGGCCTTCCTGGTGATCATGCTCCGGCTCTGGCGGCGCACCCTGGTCCGGCTGATGACCTCACCGGACGGCTCGACGCTCGCGGCGGCAGGACCGAGCCGCAGGGAGTCGGCGCGGGGCCTGTCGCGGCTGCTGCCCGAAGGCCGCACGGGCACGGTGATGCTCCGCACCCTGCGCTACATCTGGCGCGACCCGAAGACCAAGGCCGCGTGGATCGCGTCGCTCGCGATCGGGCTGATCGTGCCGGTGCTCAACGCCGTGCAGGGCAGCGGGTCCGTCTACTTCTCCTGCTTCGGCGCGGGGATGCTCGGCATCCAGATGTACAACCAGTTCGGCCAGGACACCTCGGCGTTCTGGATGGTCGCGCAGACCATCTCGTCGCCCCGGGACGCGTTCACCGAACTGCGGTCGCGCGCCCTGGCGCTGGCCCTGGTCACCGTCCCGTACACCGCGCTGGTCACGGTGGTCACGGCCGGGCTGCTCGGCGACTGGGGCGCGCTGCCCGAGGCGATGGGGCTCGCCTTCGCCCTGCTCGGCGCGATGCTGGGGACGGGCGCCGTGACCTCGGCCCGCTTCCCGTACTCGATCCCGCAGGACAACGCCCACAAGAACGTCGCCCCGGGGCAGGCGGGGCTGGCCTGGATCTCCATCTTCGGCGGCATGGTCTCGGCCGCTCTGCTCTGCGCTCCGGTGATCGCCCTGCTGATCGCCCTGCATGTCACGGGCAATGAGCCGTATCTGTGGATTCTGCTGCCGGTGGGCGCGGTGTACGGGGCGCTCACGGCCTGGGCAGGGCTGCGGGCCGCCGCACCGCAGGCGGCCGGCCGGCTGCCGGAGATCCTGCTGGCGGTCAGCAAGGGGTGAGCGGTGGATGGCCCTACCTGCCGCGGGGCTGCCTCTCCTGCCGGGTGGCGGCCGCACCTGCCGGGTGACTGCCTCATCTGCCGGGTGACTGCCTCTCCTGCAGCGGGGCTGCCTCACCTGCCGGGTGGCCACTGCCCGCTGCCGGGTGGCGGTCGCACCTGCCTGGTGGCCACTGCCCGCTGCCGGGCGGGCTCCCCCGCTACGGGGTGACCACCGCGTCCAGGAACGGTTCTATCGCCGCGCGCCATGCCTCGGGCTGGTCGTAGTGGATCAGATGGGCCGCGTCGGCCACCTCCGCGTACTCACCCCGGGGCAGCACCCGCACCATCTCCTGCGACTCCGCCCGGCCCAGCTCGCCGTCCAGACCCCGGACCACCAGCGCGGGGCACTGCACCTGGGCCAGCTCCTCCCAGTGCGCTTCGAAGACCCAGGTCTCGCGGGACTTCAGCATCTGGCGAGGGGAGAAGACCGGCCGCCAGCCGTCGGCGCTCTCCGCCATCACCTCGGCGAAGAACTCACCCCGGGACGGATTCGGCCGCTCCACCCACGGGTCGTCCTCGCCGAACCACTTCCGTACGTCGGCGAGTGTCGCGAAGGGGACGGGCCAGGACATGAACCAGTCCTCCCACTCGCGCTGAGAGGCCATCCCCAGGGCGGAGGCCCGCATGTCGCAGATGACCACGGCCCGGACCAGATCCGGCCGTTTCGCCGCGAGCTGCCAGGCGGTGAGTGCGCCCATCGAGTGGCCTATGAGGGTCACGGGGGCAAGCCCCAGCTGGACGATCGCCGCCTCCGCGTCCGCCACATAGGCGTCCCGGGTGTACGGGCCTTCGGCGGGCTTGTCGCTCTGGCCGTGGCCCCGCTGGTCGAGGGCGACCGCGCGGTGGCGCCCGGAGAGCCAGCGGGCGGTGGACGCCCAGTGCGAGGCGCGGCCCATCAGACCGTGCAGCAGTAAGACACCCGGGGCGCGGCCGACGTCCCCGGCGTCCTCGTCGGTCTCCTTGGGCGGGTCGGCGAACTCCCAGGCAGCAAGGCGTACGCCGTCAGGTCCGGTCACGTCGATGCGCTGCACCATTTGTTCTGGCACCCCCTTCAGTCCCCCGGGTGGTCGGTCCCGCACACACTGCGGCTGGCCGCTCAGGATGGATCCGTAGCTGGTTCGTAGCTCGTACGGAGCTCGTACGGAGCTTGCTCAAAGCTCATTCGGAGCTCGTTCGGAGCCGGCCCCACACAGGCTATCGAACTCGCATTCGAACACGCGGTTTTCCTCCGTAACACCCCACCTTCGAGTGACAACCACCGAGGATTGAGGGGTGCTGCCCTGGGGAGATTTCGTGCGGGGGCGGACCACTCGGGGATGAGGGTCCGGCCAGGCCGATCCTGGGAGCTCGGGGCTCCGGATCGGCGCGGGGGAGGTCAGGCCCCGGCGCTCACGAGCGCCGGGGCCCTCTCCGTCCGAGACCCGGTGAGGCCACGACAGACGCATCCATCTGCTCCCTCCCTGCCGGACGGGCGGGCAGCACCCGGACCGCACCGGGCCGACACCGTCGTCACGCCGTAGGCGCCCAGCGTCGCACGGCTTGCGGGCGGCCGGGGCCGTTCCCGCCGTTCCCGCGCCATTGCGCGGTCTGCCCGTCACCGGCCGTATAGGCAGCGGGCGCCCTCTGTCCCGGGCGCGCTACTGCTTGGCCACGAAGACGTGCGAAGCCACCTCGGGGTTGAGCTCGGCGGCCTCACCGCCGCTGCCCACCAGGACCCCGCCGGCCGACTCCGTGACACTCACCACCGAACCGGGCTGCACCCCCGCGCGACGCAGCGTGTACATCAGCTGTGCGTCGGTCTGGATGGGCTCGCCGATCCGGCGCACCACCACGTTCTTCCCGTCGGGGCCCGGGTCCAGCTCCGCCAGGCTCAGCAGGCCCTCGTCGAGGAAGGGATCCGCCTCGGCCTTCTCGCCCAGCTCTTCCAGGCCCGGGATCGGATTCCCGTACGGCGACTCCGTGGGGTGGCGCAGCAGCTCCAGGACCCGCCGCTCCACCGCCTCGCTCATCACATGCTCCCAGCGACACGCCTCGGCGTGGACCTGCTCCCACTCCAGGCCGATCACGTCGACGAGGAGGCACTCGGCGAGCCGGTGCTTGCGCATGACGCGCGTCGCCAGCCTCCGGCCCTCCTCCGTCAGCTCCAGGTGCCGGTCGCTCGCGACGGCCACCAGGCCGTCACGCTCCATGCGCGCCACGGTCTGGCTGACCGTCGGGCCGCTCTGGTCGAGCCGCTCCGCGATACGGGCCCGCATGGGAACCACACCTTCCTCCTCCAGTTCGAGGATGGTGCGGAGGTACATCTCCGTAGTGTCGATCAGCCCACTCATACGTGCCCCTATGTTCCGCTGCCGCTATGGCCCTCATCCAATTCTGACGCATACCTACGACAACCGGCCCGCACAGGACGTGGGCGGTCTTGACACCGCCCTGGTACGGACCTCACCGTGAGGCGCATGAGCAGCGAGAACAGCGCGAGCGGCGGTCTGGCGGACGACTTCTTCGATGCCGCGATCGGCCTGCTGCGCCAGGTGCGCGACGAGGAGTCGGAGCATGTGGCGGCGGCCGGTTCCGCGATCGCCGACACCGTGCAGGCGGGCGGCCGTCTCTTCGCCTTCGGCGCGGGCCACTCCTCGCTCGCCGCCCAGGACGTGGTCTACCGCGCGGGCGGCCTCGCCCTGATGAACCTGCTCGGCGTCCCCGGCGCCCTGGGTGTCGACGTCAGGCCCGCCACCCTCGGCTCGGCCCTGGAACGCGTCGACGGTCTCGCGAGCGCCGTACTCGACTGCAGTCCGGCGGCGGCGGGCGACGTCCTCGTGATCATTTCGCTCTCCGGGCGCAACGCGCTCCCTGTGGAGATGGCGATGAGCGCCCGCACGCTGGGCCTGAAGGTCATCGGCGTGACATCGGTGGCGTACACGAAGGAGACGACGTCACGGCACTCCTCCGGTACGTATCTCAAGGACCACTGCGACATCGTGCTGGACAGCCGGATCGCGGTGGGCGACGCGGAGCTGACCGCCGAGGGCGTCGAAGCCCCCTTCGCCCCCGCGTCGACGGTCGTCACCAGCGCGCTGATGCAGGCGATGATGGCCTCGGCGGCGGGCGAACTGGCCCGCCGGGGTGTGGAGCCCCCGCTGCTGCGCTCGGGGAACGTCGACGGCGGCCACGAGTGGAACCGGCGCGTACTGACGGAGTACGGCGACCGGATCTTCTACCAGCACTGAACAACTGAACAGCTGGTCACTGCGCCCACTCCCGGCCCCCTCTGCCCGCCCTGGCCTCCCAAGGTGCGGCACGGTGGCACTTCCACCCCCGTATGCCGCCGCCGATCACCGCGTGCGCTCAGGGGAGCCGAACCTCAGCGAAGGCCGCTCGTCCCTGCTGTGACCGGCTCCGCGGAGACGGCCCGGCCCGGGGCGGGCGCCGCGCGGCCGGCGGGGGCGGGCGCCCCCCAAGGGGCCCGGAGGGGCCG
>NZ_JBSHBW010000019.1:2500-158983 GCF_053612185.1 Streptomyces sp. NPDC054757 | reverse complement strand
CCCGGTACGTCCAGTACAGGGGCGATCCTCCGCCTTGCGAGGCACCGCACCAGACGCCGCGGACTGATCCACGAAGATCGGCCGGACAGACCCTAAGCTGGTGCATATGCCCATCCGAGCGGTCCTCTGGGACATCGACGACACGATCTTCGACTACACCAGCGCCGACCGTACGGGGCTGCGGGAGCATCTGAAGGCCGAGGGCCTGCCCGACGGATACACCTCCGTCGAGCAGGCCCTCGTGCGCTGGCGGGAGATCACCGACGCACAGTGGGCGAGATTCGCCGCGGGGGAGACCGACTGGGAGGGCCAGCGCCGTGAGCGGGTGCGGATCTTCACCGGTACGGAGCTGAGCGACCAGGAGGCCGACGCCTGGTTCGCCCGGCACCTGGCGCACTACGAGGCCGCCTGGGCGCTCTTCCCGGACACCGTCCCGGCGCTCGACGCCCTCGCGTCCGGCTACCGGCACGGCCTCCTCTCGAACTCGGCCGCCCACAACCAGGACCGCAAGCTCCGCACCCTCGGCATACGCGACCGGTTCGAGATACTGGTCTGCGCCGCCGACCTGGGGGTGGCCAAGCCGGCGGCCGGCGCCTTCCAGGCCGCCTGTGACGCCATGCGGCTCGATCCGGCCGAGGTGCTGTACGTGGGAGACCATCCGGACATCGACGCCGCGGGGGCGCTCGCGGCGGGTCTGCGGGCGGTCTGGCTGGACCGGGCCGACCTCGGCGGACGGCCCGAACTGGACCGGATCACCGCGCTGGACCGGCTTCCCGGGCTGCTGCGGGGCGATACCCGTTTTGGAGCGCCGTCCACCTTCGGGTAATGTTCTTTCTGCGCCGCCCGAGCGGGCCGAAAGGCCGGAGCGGACAGCGCGAGCGGAACAAGACCCCTGAGGGGTTGCGTTTCATTGGGCTATGGTGTAATTGGCAACACAACGGTTTCTGGTACCGTCATTCTAGGTTCGAGTCCTGGTAGCCCAGCGCAGGATCAGCAGTAACGCATCTTGCAGTACGTCTCGCAGTACAAGCCCCCGTTGTGTAGCGGCCTAGCACGCTGCCCTCTCACGGCAGTAGCGCCGGTTCGAATCCGGTCGGGGGTACAGATCCTTCCCGTGAGTCGATCAGGGTCGCACCCGGCCGACTTGATGCAGGATCGCCAGGGCCCCCGTTGTGTAGCGGCCTAGCACGCTGCCCTCTCACGGCAGTAGCGCCGGTTCGAATCCGGTCGGGGGTACTCCACCATGGGCTATGGTGTAATTGGCAACACAACGGTTTCTGGTACCGTCATTCTAGGTTCGAGTCCTGGTAGCCCAGCGCAGGATCAGCGGTGAATCACCGCACCGTATGTTGCAGTACGAGATATTGCAGTACAAGCCCCCGTTGTGTAGCGGCCTAGCACGCTGCCCTCTCACGGCAGTAGCGCCGGTTCGAATCCGGTCGGGGGTACAGGACAGGAAGGGCCCTTCGCTTCGGCGAAGGGCCCTTCTGCGTAAGGCGGTTCGGCGGCCCGGAGGCCCAACTCCCGCCCTCTCACAGCCCGTAGCGCCGCGCGGACTCCTCCTGCTGCGCCAGCCTGTGCAGCGAAGCCAGCAGCGGCTCATGGAGCACGGTAGAGACGACGGCCGACTCCACCTGCTCCTTCTCCGACGGGTACGTCTCCATCATGTCCAGGTTCTGCCGGGCCACTTGGTGCATCAGCCGGGCCTGCTGGACCAGGTACGCGGTGTCGCAGGGGTAGCCCAGCCGCAGCCGGGTGGCCACCAGGGCCACCAGTGAACGGTGGACGGGGGAGAGCTCGCCGATCTCCCGTACGCTCGCCCAGCCCAGCTGGTCGAGGAGGCGGGCGACCTCGTCGCGGGCGGCGGCCGTCTCCGGCGCCTCCTCGTCCGGTTCTGGCCCGTGCGGCAGCGACCAGAGTGCGGCCCCCAGCCGGATCGTGCGGCCCAGGGACGCGTCGTCGACATGCCCGAGTACCTCCCGCGCCGTCGCCACCGGGAGCCGGCCGACCTGGATCAACGCCCGTACCAGACGCAGCCGGCGCAGATGGGACTCGTCGTAGTCGGACTGGGTCGCACTGATCCGGTGGCCGGGCGGCAGCAGCTGCTCCCGCAGGTAGTACTTGATCGTCGCGGCCGGGACCCCACTGCGCTCACTCAGTTCCGACAGTCGCATTCCTGGTGCCTTCCCTTGCGCCGCCTCGCAGGCGGTGCCACCATCTCGTCAATGGATAGTGGCGCTATCCAATATATCTGCCGTCCCGTACGGCGAAGGGGGACGCCATGTTCGCGAAACCGATTCCGGGCCGGACGACCGCAGCCGCTGAAGGTGATGTGGTCGTCCTGCTGATCGGGATGCGCATCAACCACTTCCGGGGGGTGCACCACTGGCTGCCGGTCCTGATGGCGATGCCGCGCATGCTCAGGGAGTTGGGCAGGGACAAGAGCCGGGGGCTCCTCGGCTACACGCTCCTGACGGCGTCACCGCGCACGTACTACGTCGTGCAGTACTGGGAGTCCAAGGAGAAGCTGTACGCGTACGCGAGCGCTCCCGACATGTTCCACCGCAGGGCGTGGGCCATGGTCAACCGCAAGGAGCGCAAGTCCCGCCAGCATGTGGGGCTCTGGCACGAGACGTACATCGTGCCGGAGGGGTCGTACGAATCCATCTACGCCGATATGCCGGTCCGTGGGCTGGCGGCGGCGACCGGTGTGCTGCCGGTCGAGGGGCGGGGCCGCGCGGCGGCGGACCGTCTCGCGCACCGCTCGGGGGCGCGCACCCGGTCCGACGCGGGCTGAGCGGCGCGTTGCGCGGGCTGCCACGACGCTGGGGCGGCCCGCCGGGGCGGGTTGAGCGGCCGGGAGACCTGGGGAGGGGCGGGGTGCGTGTCAGCTGGTGCGGCGCAGGGCCTCGGAGAGCCGTCCTGCGGCGTCGATGACCGCCTGGGCGTGCATCCGGCCGGGGTGGCGGGTGAGCCGCTCGATCGGGCCGGACACCGAGACGGCGGCGACCACCCGGTTCGATGGGCCGCGCACCGGGGCGGAGACGGACGCCACCCCCGGCTCGCGCTCGCCGATCGACTGGGCCCAGCCCCTGCGCCGTACGCCGGAGAGCGCCGTCGCGGTGAACCGGGCGCCCTGGAGCCCGCGGTGGAGCCGCTCCGGCTCCTCCCAGCCCATCAGGATCTGCGCCGATGAACCGGCCTTCATGGTGAGCGTGGAGCCGACCGGGACGGTGTCCCGCAGCCCGGAGAGACGCTCGGCCGCCGCCACGCAGATCCGCATGTCGCCCTGGCGGCGGTAGAGCTGGGCGCTCTCGCCCGTGACATCGCGCAGATGCGTCAGTACGGGTCCGGCCGTGGCGAGCAGGCGGTCCTCGCCCGCCGCTGCGGCCAGCTCCGAGAGGCGTGGGCCGAGTATGAACCGGCCCTGCATGTCCCTCGCCACCAGCCGGTGGTGTTCCAGTGCCACGGCGAGCCGGTGTGCCGTGGGTCGTGCGAGCCCGGTCGCCGCGACCAGCCCGGCGAGGGTGGCCGGGCCGGACTCCAGAGCGCTCAATACCAGAGCTGCCTTGTCGAGAACGCCGACGCCGCTAGAGTTGTCCATGCAACGATACTCGCGTCTCACTCTGTGAAACGCAAGTTCAATTTTCCAGGGAACTTGCCAACCTGTAGGGGCGGCCGTACGACGGTTCGCAGTTGCGCGCCCGGTACGGGGGTCCGGACGGGGACGCCCGATTTCTAGTTGGGCCGGCGAGGACGCCGGCCGGAGGGAAAGCGATGGGTAGGACACTCGCGGAGAAGGTCTGGGACGACCATGTCGTCAGGCGCGCCGAAGGCGAGCCCGACCTTCTCTTCATCGATCTGCACCTGCTGCACGAAGTGACGAGCCCGCAGGCTTTCGACGGTCTGCGCCAGAACGGCCGGCCGGTGCGGCGCCTCGACCTCACCATCGCCACCGAGGACCACAACACCCCCACCCTCGACATCGACAAGCCGATCGCGGACCCGGTCTCCCGTGTCCAGCTGGAGACGCTGCGCAAGAACTGCGCGGATTTCGGCGTACGTCTGCACCCGCTGGGCGACGTCGAGCAGGGCGTCGTCCACGTCGTGGGACCGCAGCTGGGTCTGACCCAGCCGGGGACCACCGTGGTCTGCGGTGACAGCCACACCTCCACGCACGGCGCGTTCGGCGCGCTGGCGTTCGGCATCGGCACCTCCCAGGTCGAGCATGTGCTGGCGACCCAGACGCTGCCGATGGCCCGCCCCATGACCATGGCCATCACGGTCGAGGGCGAACTGGCCGAGGGCGTCACGGCCAAGGACCTCATCCTCGCGACCATCGCCCGGATCGGCACCGGCGGCGGACAGGGCTACATCCTGGAGTACCGCGGCTCCGCCATCGAGAAGCTGTCGATGGAAGCCCGGATGACCATCTGCAACATGTCGATCGAGGCGGGCGCGCGGGCCGGGATGATCGCCCCCGACCAGACCACCTTCGACTACCTCAAGGGCCGCGACCACGCCCCGCAGGGCGCCGAGTGGGACGCCGCGGTCGAGTACTGGAAGACGCTGCGCACCGACGACGACGCGGTGTTCGACGCCGAGGTCTTCATCAACGGCTCCGAGCTGGCCCCGTTCGTCACCTGGGGCACCAACCCCGGCCAGGGCGCACCGCTTTCCGCCAGCGTCCCCGACCCGGCTTCGTACGAGGACGCATCGGAGCGCCTGGCCGCCGAAAAGGCCCTGGAGTACATGGGGTTGACCGCGGGCCAGCCGCTGCGCGACATCAAGGTCGACACGGTCTTCGTGGGTTCCTGCACCAACGGCCGGATCGAGGACCTGCGCAGCGCCGCCGCCCTGCTGAAGGGCCGCACCGTCGCCGACGGCATGCGGATGCTGGTCGTCCCCGGTTCGGTACGGGTCGCGCTGCAGGCCGTCGAGGAGGGCCTGGACAAGGTCTTCACCGCCGCGGGCGCCGAATGGCGGCACGCGGGCTGCTCGATGTGCCTGGGCATGAACCCCGACCAGCTCGCACCCGGTGAGCGCTGCGCCTCCACCTCCAACCGCAACTTCGAGGGCAGGCAGGGCAAGGGCGGCCGTACCCACCTGGTCTCCCCGCAGGTGGCCGCAGCCACCGCGGTCCTCGGCCATCTGGCATCGCCCGCCGACCTGTCCGACTCCCCGACCCTCGTGGAGGCCTGAGTTCCATGGAAGCTTTCATCCAGCACACCGGCCGGGCCGTCCCGCTGCGCCGCGGGAACGTCGACACCGACCAGATCATCCCGGCCCACTGGCTGAAGAAGGTCACCCGCGACGGTTTCGAGGACGGGCTCTTCGAGGCGTGGCGCAAAGACCCCGAGTTCGTGCTCAACCGCCCGGAGCGCGCAGGCGCCACGGTGCTGGTGGCGGGCCGCGACTTCGGCACCGGCTCCTCCCGTGAGCACGCCGTGTGGGCCCTGCAGAACTTCGGCTTCAAGGCCGTCATCTCGTCCCGGTTCGCCGACATCTTCCGCGGCAATTCGCTGAAGAACGGTCTGCTGACCGTGGTTCTCGACCAGAAGGTCGTGGAGGCCATCTGGACGCTGACGGAGGCCGACCCGGCCGCCGAAGTCACCGTGGACCTGGAGAACCGTCAGGTGCGCGCCGAGGGCATCACCGCGGACTTCGAGCTGGACGAGAACGCCCGCTGGCGCCTGATGAACGGCCTGGACGACATCAGCCTCACCCTTCAGAACGAAGCGGACATCACGGCCTACGAGGCGGCCCGACCCGCCTTCAAACCACGCACAATTGAGGTCTGAGCAGCACGTTCCCAAGACTGCGCCCCCTGCCGCCCGGCAGGGGGCGCAGTCGCTTGTTGAGCCCCCGCCGGGCGACAACTCGCCCCAGATGGCACAATCGGCGCATGGAACGCGACAACCAACTCAAGCTTTACGCGGAAGTCGCCGAACAATTGAAAGAAGCGCACGCGAGGGTGCGTGAACTGCAAGTCCCGGAGGGCGTACGGATGGCGCTGTCCCGGAAGCTGTTGGTCATCACGGCCGCGGCGAAGCACGATCTCACCGATGCAGCAACGCGGCTGGATCGGCTGATGAAGGACCTCGACGAGGGTCGATTCCCCGATGGCAACTCCCTTGGTGGATCTCCGTGACGGTTGAGTTCGTTGCGGCACAAGGGTGATTAGACCGTTTCGTGTTTGATTTGCGGTATATATCTGCCTAACGTGCGAAAAAGCCTGAACAGTTTCGTTCGGGCAATGTCTCCGAAGGGGAAGACGTGAACAAGGCGCAGCTCGTAGAGGCCATTGCCGACAAGGTCGGTGGCCGCCAGCAGGCCGCAGACGCTGTCGATGCCGTACTGGACGCGATCGTCCGCGCAGTTGTCGGCGGGGACCGTGTGTCGGTCACCGGCTTCGGCTCGTTCGAGAAGGTCGACCGTCCGGCCCGTTACGCCCGCAACCCGCAGACGGGTGAGCGCGTACGGGTCAAGAAGACCTCGGTGCCGCGCTTCCGGGCGGGCCAGGGCTTCAAGGACCTCGTCAGCGGCTCGAAGAAGCTCCCGAAGAACGACGTGGCCGTGAAGAAGGCCCCCAAGGGCAGCCTCTCGGGCGGTGCTTCCACCCGTACGGCAGTCAAGAAGGCCGCAGCGAAGAAGGCCACCGCCGCCAAGAAGACGGCCGCGAAGAAGACCACGACGGCGAAGACCGCCGCCAAGAAGACGACGGCGGCCAAGAAGGCCACCGCCGCGAAGAAGGCCACCACCGCCAAGAAGGCGGCCACGAAGTCGGCGACCCCGGCGAAGAAGGCCGCCACCGCCAAGAAGGCGACCGCGAAGAAGACGGCGCCGGCCAAGAAGGCCGTGGCGAAGAAGGCCCCGGCCAAGAAGACCACGGCGCGCAAGACCACCGCCAAGAAGGCCACCGCCCGGAAGAAGTGAGCGGCAGGGCCAACCACGCGTCGGGCCGGACTCCCTCGGGGAGTCCGGCCCGCGGTGCGTCCGAGGACGCTTGGTGGTACAACGCCCGGGGAGAGCCCCCGGGGTCAGAACGTCTGGAGCGTCACCAGCGTGACCCGCGGGGCGCTGCCACCGTCACCGCTGCTCTCCGCGGTCTCGATCCGTACGCGCTGTCCGGGCCGCAGCAGTCGCAGGCCCCCCGCGTCGAAGGCCGCGGCGCCGAAATCCACCGGGGTGCCGTCGTCGAGCAGCACACTGCCGCTGCGGGTCTCGGGGTCGTACGTGTACGCGGTCGCCTGCATGTGCGCAGCTTACGGCGTCCGGTCACGGCTCTCCCGGCTGCGGGCGGGGCGGCTGCGGGCAGGGCGGGCACGGACGGATAGGGGCGAGGCGGCTACGCGCGGGCCGCAGGATCCGCCGGGGGCGGCCCCGCGGTCCCGGTGTCCACGGGGCCGCCCGGCGGGCCCGTGATCCCCTGCTCCCCGGTGAACGCCGCGTACCGGCGGGCCGTGTAAGGGCCGAGCCCGAGGGCGGCAGCGGCCAGCAGATCCGCACCGGTGTCCACGTCCTGGCGGACCGAGTGGACGTCCCCGAGCAGAATTTCCACCGCCCCCGACGCGGAATGCCGGGCCCGTGACAGCCCGCCGAATGCCGGGCTCAATTCCGTACCGGGCCGCGCCGTCAGCAAAGTCGTACCGATTCCGGCGGCATCCGTGAGAAATGCACGGGGGAATTCAGCGGCCCGGTCGAGCACCCGCCGCAATTCCGCCGGGCGCAGCGCGGGGAGGTCGGCGTTCAGTGCCGCCACGGCGGCCCCGGGGCGCACCGCGCGGACCGCACGCGCGCCGTGTGCCAGTGCGGGGTTCAGGCCCGGCGCCGCCGTATCCGGCACAATCCGGGCACCCAGCGCGGTCAGTTCGGCGGCGGCCACCGCGTCGTTGGTGACGACGGCCACATCGCGCACGGCGGAACAGGCAAGCGCCGCCGCCACGGTGTCCTGTGCGAAGGCCAGCGCGAGTCCGGGACGCACCGTGTCGGAGGCGGTCGGCGCGAGTCTGCTCTTCGCCAGCGACAAGGGCTTCAGGGGTACGACCAGGGACCAGTTGACGGTCCGCTCCGTGTTCGGCATCGGCCCCATTGTCGCCCGGGCCCGCGATACCGGGCGGGCCGGGCCGGGCGTACGGTGTTCTCGACAGAGCAGGGGCCTGGGGCGACAGACGGTGTCCGGCAGCCAGGCAGCGTTGAGGTTCAAGAGGAAGGTGTCCGAGTGTCCGGCCGCAGAATCGGCTTCTGGTACCGCCTCGCGGCGGTCATTGCTAAACCGCCGCTGCTGGTTCTGTTCAAGCGGGACTGGAGCGGAATGGAACACATTCCGGATGATGGCGGATTCATCACCGCTGTCAATCACAACTCGTATCTCGACATGTTCTCCTACGGCCACTTCCAGTACAACACCGGCAAGGTCCCCCGGTTCCTGGCCAAATCGGCGCTCTTCAAGGTGCCCGTCGTCGGAACGCTGCTGCGCGGCACCGGCCAGATCCCCGTCTACCGCGAGTCCTCCAACGCCTTCGGCGCCTTCCGGGCCGCCGTGACGGCGGTCGAGAAGGGACAGTGCGTCGCCTTCTACCCCGAGGGCACCCTCACCCGCGACCCGGGTCAGTGGCCGATGACCGCCAAGAGCGGGGTCGCACGGGCGGCGCTGCTCACCAAGGCGCCGGTCATCCCGGTGGCCCAGTGGGGCGCCAACCTCGCGATGCCGCCGTACGCCAAGGAGAAGAAGCTCCGGCTCTTCCCGCGGAAGACCCTCCAGGTCAAGGCGGGGCCGCCGGTGGACCTGGCGCGGTTCTACGGCAAGGACCCGACGCCCGAGGTGCTGCGGGAGGCGACCGAGGCCATCATGGCTGCCGTCACCGCCCTGTTGGAGGAGCTGCGGGGCGAGCAGGCCCCCGCCGAACCGTACGACCACCGCAAGGCCCGCGCCGCAGAGCGCCGCAAGGCCGCAGGAGAGGGCACCACGTGACGCGAGCAGCGGTCTTCGGCAACGGATCCTGGGGCACGGCCTTCGCCATGGTCCTCGCCGACGCGGGATGCGAGGTGGCCCTCTGGGGCCGCCGTGCCGCTCTCGCCGACGCCATCAACACCACCCGCACCAACCCCGACTATCTGCCGGGGATCGAACTCCCCGCGTCGGTACGGGCCACCGCCGACCCCGCGGAGGCCGCCCGCGACGCGGAGTTCACCGTGCTCGCCGTGCCCTCGCAGACGCTCCGCGCCAACCTGGCCGACTGGACCGGGCTGCTGCACCCCGGCACCGTCCTCGTCTCGCTGATGAAGGGCGTCGAACTCGGCACGGCCAAGCGGATGAGCGAGGTCATCGAGGAGGTCGGCAAGGTCCCCGCCGAGCGCGTCGCCGTACTCACCGGGCCCAACCTGGCCAAGGAGATCGCCGGCCGGATGCCCGCCGCCGCCGTCGTCGCCTGCAGCGACGAGGCGGTCGCGCAGCGGCTCCAGACCGCCTGCCACACCGCGTACTTCCGCCCGTACACCAACACCGACGTCGTCGGCTGCGAGCTGGGCGGCGCCGTCAAGAACGTGATCGGCCTCGCCGTCGGCATCGCCGACGGCATGGGGCTCGGTGACAACGCCAAGGGTTCGCTGATCACCCGGGGACTCGCCGAGACCACCCGTCTGGGCCTGGCGATGGGCGCGGATCCGCTGACCTTCTCCGGACTCGCGGGTCTGGGCGACCTGGTGGCCACCTGCTCGTCGCCGCTCTCCCGCAACCACACCTTCGGCACCAACCTCGGCCGGGGCATGACGCTCCAGCAGACCATCGAGGCCACCAGCCAGACGGCCGAGGGCGTCAAGTCCTGTGAGTCGGTGGCCGATCTGGCCCGCAGGCACGGCGTCGAAATGCCCATCACGGAAACGGTGGTGGACATCGTCCACCACGGGAAGGCGCCGGTCGTCGCGCTGAGGGAACTGATGTCCCGCAGCGCCAAGGCCGAGCGGCGCTGACTCGGCAGGTACCAGCAGGTACCCTCAACGCGATATGAGCAGCGAGAACTCATCCCAGAGCCCTGAGCAGCAGCGTCGTAAGCCGCGTGTGGCGGTTGTCTTCGGCGGGCGCAGCTCCGAACACGCCATCTCGGTGGTCACAGCGGGCGCCGTCCTGCGCGCCATCGACCGGACGAAGTACGACGTACTGCCCATCGGCATCACCACGGACGGCCGCTGGGCGCTGACCGCGGACGATCCCGAGCGGATGGCCATCACCGACCGCGCCATGCCGTCGGTGGCCGCGATCGCCGAGGGTGCCGAGGGCGCCGTGGTGCTCTCCGTCGACCCCGGCAACCGCGAAGTCGTCTACAGCGAGCCGGGCGCGGTGCCCAAGGCGCTGGGCGAAGTCGACGTGGTCTTCCCGGTGCTGCACGGCCCCTACGGCGAGGACGGCACCCTGCAGGGGCTGCTCGAACTCTCCGGAGTGCCCTATGTCGGCGCGGGTGTCCTCGCCTCCGCCGTGGGCCAGGACAAGGAGTACATGAAGCGGGTCTTCCTCTCCTGCGGGCTGCCGGTCGGCCCGTACGAGGTGATCCGCCCCCGCGAGTGGAGCCTGGACCCGGCCGCCGCCCGCAAGAAGATCGTGGACTTCGCGGGTGAACACGGCTGGCCGCTCTTCATCAAGCCTGCCCGCGGCGGTTCCTCGATGGGCATCACCAAGGTCGACTCACTGGCCGGTCTCGACGAGGCCGTCGAGGAGGCCCGGCGCCACGACCCCAAGGTGCTGGTCGAGGCGCTGCTGCGCGGCCGAGAGATCGAGTGCGGGGTGCTGGAGTTCGAAGACGGGCCCCGGGCCAGCGTGCCCGCCGAGATCCCCCCGGTCACCTCCCACGACTTCTACGACTTCGAGGCGAAGTACATCCCCGGTGAGTCGGCGCAGGGCATGGTGCCCGCACCGCTGACCGCGGAGGAGACCGCCGAGGTGCAGCGGCTCGCGGTCGAGGCGTTCGACGCGGTGTCCTGCGAGGGCCTGGTGCGCGCCGACTTCTTCCTCACCGAGGACGGCGGGTTCGTCATCAACGAGATCAACACCATGCCGGGCTTCACACCGATCTCGATGTACCCGCGGATGTGGCAGGAGAGCGGCGTCGGCTACCCGGAGCTGGTGGACCGGCTGATCCAGGCCGCGGTCAGCCGCTCCACGGGGCTGCGCTGAGACCGTCCGCCGCCCTGCCCTCAGAGGCTGGACGGATCCGTCTTCCTGACGGCCGCCGCGAACTCCGAGAGCGGGGTGGCGTCATGGGCGTACTTCTGCCCGAGGGTCACCTCGACGTACGCCTTGCGGTATGTGGTCGTGAACCGGGGTCCGCTGTCCCGCTGCTCCAGCAGCCAGTTGACCCCGTTCGCGTCCACGGCCTTGGCCTGGGAGTCGTCCATCTCCGCGGGGCGCGGTACCCCGCAGCGCAGTACGATCGCCGCATCCCCCCAGGCGGCGGTCAGTTCGGACGCGGGCTCCGGATCGCCGCGGGTCAGCCCCGCGACGGTCTTCGGCAGCTCCTTGTCGAGCGCCCGGCAGAGCTTCACCTGGGCCGCGGGAGGTTCGGGAACCGCGACGGACGCCCTGTCGTCGGTCGAGGAACAGCCCGCGGCCGCCAGCAGCAGGGCAGCGGCGGAAAGGGACAGGAGCCGGAGGCGACGGAACTTCACCGGCTCAGCGTAGAGGGGGCTACAGATGGACGACCGGGCAGGTCAGGGTGCGGGTGATGCCTTCCACTTGCTGGACTCTGGCGACCACCATGCGGCCGAGCTCGTCGACGGTGTCGGCCTGGGCGCGCACGATCACGTCGTACGGGCCGGTCACGTCCTCGGCCTGGATCACCCCGGGGAGCTTCGCCACCAGCCCGGCGACGGCTGTCGCCTTGCCCACTTCGGTCTGAATGAGGATGTACGCCTGTACCACGGAACCTCCAAGGCGGCCACGAGGATCATGTGGGGGAGAGAAAGGGACGCCACGGTATCGCGTCCTTCCGGGCGGCGGGGAGACCCGCGCACCCGGCAGTCACACGCGTACGGGGCGCAAGGGATACAGAGTTGACGTACCTGATTGACGGTACCCACGGCGGTGGGGGCCCGCGAGCGCAAGCCGACCGGGGCGTACCGGGCACAGGGGCACATCCCCTGGCAGACAGGCCGGCGGGCGGCCCGGACACGAGGTCCGGATCATGAGGAGAGGCGACGGGCGATGAAGGGCACTGTGGGGGAGCTCGGGGAGTTCGGGCTGATCGGAGAGCTCACCTCCCGGCTCACGACGACCCCGGCGGTACGGCTGGGGCCCGGCGACGACGCCGCGGTTGTCTCCGCCCCCGACCGGCGGGTCGTGGCGAGCACGGACATCCTGCTGGAGGGGCGGCACTTCCGCCGGGACTGGTCCACCGCGTACGACGTGGGCCGCAAGGCCGCGGCGCAGAACCTCGCGGACATCGCGGCCATGGGCGCGGTCCCCACCGCGATCCTCCTCGGGCTCGTCGTGCCGGCCGACCTCCCGGTCACCTGGCCCACCGAGCTGATGGACGGGATCCGCGACGAGTGCCAGGTGGCGGGGGCGGCCGTGGTCGGGGGCGATGTCGTACGCGGAGAGACGATCACCGTCTCCATCACCGCACTCGGCGATCTGCGCGGCCATGAACCGGTCACCAGATCAGGCGCCGGGCCGGGCGACGTGGTGGCCGTCACCGGATGGCTCGGCTGGTCCGCCGCCGGGTTCGCGGTGCTCTCCCGCGGATTCCGCTCGCCCCGCGCCTTCGTGGAGGCGCACCGGCGCCCCGAACCGCCGTACCACGCGGGCCCCGCGGCCGCCGGACTCGGCGCCACCGCCATGACCGATGTCAGCGACGGGCTGGTGGCCGACCTCGGGCACATCGCCGAGGCCAGCAAGGTCCGGATCGACCTGCGGGCGGGGCTCATCGACATCCCCACGCAGATGAGCGACATCGGCCAGGCCGTCGGTGTGGACCCGCTCCAGTGGGTGCTCACCGGGGGAGAGGACCACGCGATCGTCGCGACCTTCCCGCCGGAGGTGAAACTGCCCGCACGCTGGAAGGTGATCGGCGAGGTGGTCAACCCCTCCGCGCTGCCCCATGTGACGGTCGACGGTGCGCCGTGGACCAGCAAGGGCGGCTGGGACCACTTCGGGGAGGACCCGTCATGACCGCGCCACCGCTGGTCCTCACCGTCGCCGGATCGGACTCCGGCGGCGGCGCCGGCATCCAGGCCGACCTGAAGACGATGCTGGCACTCGGGGTGCACGGCATGAGCGTGCTCACCGCGGTCACGGCCCAGAACTCACAGGGCGTGCAGGGTGCGTGGGAGCTGCCGGCCGACGCCGTACGCGCCCAGTACCGCGCGGTCGTCGACGACATCGGCGTCGACGCGGTGAAGACCGGGATGCTGGCGTCGGCCGAACTGGTGGAGACCGTGGCCGGTCTGCTGGCCGGGACCCGCGCCCCGGTGGTCGTCGACCCGGTGGGGGTCTCCAAGCACGGCGACCCGCTGCTCGCCGCTTCGGCGCTCGACTCGGTACGGAAGCTGCTGCTGCCGGTGGCCACCGTCGCCACCCCCAACCTGGACGAGGTGGCGCAGCTCACCGGGGTCCGGGTGGAGAGCGAGGCCGATCTGCCGCGGGCGGCCGCGGCCGTGCTCGCCCACGGCCCGGACTGGGTGCTGGTCAAGGGCGGTCATCTCGCGGGTGACGCGGTGGACCTGCTCACCGACGGCAGCGAGGAGCACTGGCTGCGGGCGCCCCGGTTCGACAACCGCCATACGCACGGCACCGGATGCACACTCGCCTCGGCGATCGCAGCGCAGCTGGCACACGGTCTGACCGTGCCCGGCGCGGTGGCCGCCGCCAAGGAGTACGTCACCGGCGCCATCGCGGCCGGATTCCCGCTCGGCTCGGGCATCGGACCGGTCGACCACGGCTGGCGGTTCCGCCGGTGAAGCGCTGAATTCCCCGCACGGGCACGCGAAAAAGCCGGTCCACCGAGGTGGACCGGCTTTTCAAGGCAACCGCAAGGGGCTGCGCTACGACGAAACGTCGGCGGGGCCAGTCCCCGCACAGGCGGGGAGCACCACGAATTAGCGCGAGACCTTGCCGGCCTTGATGCACGAGGTGCAGACGTTGAGCCGCTTCGGCGTCCGACCGACCACTGCACGCACGCGCTGGATGTTGGGATTCCAGCGACGCGGAGTACGGCGGTGCGAGTGCGAAATGTTGTTGCCGAAGCCCGGCCCCTTGCCGCAGACGTCGCAGTTGGCAGCCACGGGTCACTCCAAAGACTTCAGGTGCACTTACAGTGAATTCCGGCGCGCCGGAATCATTGACTGAAGTGGCGGTACCGGAGGAATGGCCCGATTCTCATCGGGCAACCGAAGCAGCATACAACGACTGCGCCGGTGGAACGAAACTACCATGGCCGGCACCGCCCCCTTCCCGGTCCTGGCCCCGTCCCGCCTCCCGGCCGGGGGCTACCCTGCGGTGCAACCCCGCTGCTCAAGGAGGTTCAGGTGCCGCAGCCGCCCGACACCATGGACGCGGTCGTGGTCCGCACCTGGTGCTCACTGGCGCTGGAGGCGCTGGGCAGGGACCGCGAGGAGATCGACGCGATCAACGTCTATCCGGTCGCCGACGGGGACACCGGGACCAACCTCTACCTGACCATGGAATCCGCGGCCCAGGCGGTGGAGGCGGTCTTCGTGGCACACGGGACCGTGGGCGGTTCCGGCACCGCCGACGGTCCCGGCGCCGGAGGCTCGGTCCCCGCACTCGCGGACGCGGTACGGGCGATGGCACACGGCGCGCTCATCGGGGCCCGCGGCAACTCGGGCACGATCCTGGCCCAGCTGCTGCGCGGAATGGCCGAGGTGCTCGGAGCGCCCCGGGGGGAACCCGGGTCCCCGGGCGGTGATGATGATCACGCGGGGCTGCTGGGCGAGGCGCTCCGGCGGGCGGCGGAATCGGCGTACCGGGCGGTCGCGCACCCGGTGGAGGGCACGGTCCTGACCGTGGCCACCGCGGCGGCCGAAGCCGCTGCGGCCGCCGGTACGGGCACCTCCTCCGCCGCCTCCCGTACGGACACCGCCGCCCTCGCCTCTGCCCCCGTCCTTGCTCCCGTCCCTGCTCCTGCGTCCGCTCCCGTCCCTGCTCCCGGGTCCGCTCCCGCACGTACCCGCGCCGGCTGCACGGCGGTGGCGCGGGCGGCGTACGAAGGGGCGCGCACGGCGCTGGAAGCCACCCCCGGACAGCTCGCCGTGCTCGGCCGCGCGGGCGTCGTGGACGCCGGCGGCCGGGGACTTGTGGACGTGCTCGCCGCGCTGGCCGGGGCGTTCTCCGGCGAGACCCCGGCACCCGAGCGGCGGCGCGCCCCCGCCGTGCTGCCCCCGCACTTCACCGACGAGTGCCCGGCCGACGGCGGCCCCGCCTTCGAGGTGATCTACCTCCTGGAGGCCGGCGACGACGCCGTGGACCGGCTCCGCACCCGGCTGGACGGCCTCGGCGACTCCCTCGTCGTCGTCGGCGGCGACGGCCTCTGGAACGTCCATGTCCATGTGGACGACGCCGGGGCGGCTGTGGAGGCCGGAGTCGACGCGGGCCGTCCGTACCGGATCCGCATCACCCACTTCGGCGCGGCCGGGACCCCGGCGCCCGAGCGGGTCCAGCGCGCGGTGGTCGCCGTCGTCCCCGGCGAAGGGCTGGCGGCCCTGTGCCAGGAGGCCGGGGCCGCCACCGTGCTGGCCCGCCCGGGGGAGCCGCCCGCCAGCGGCGAACTGGTCGACGCGATCCGCCGCGCGCACGCCCGCGAGGTGGTGCTGCTGCCCAACGACGCCGAGCTGCGCCACACGGCGGCAGCGGCGGCCGAACAGGCCAGGGCGGAGGGCGTACGGGTGGCCCTCGTCCCCACCCGGGCCGCGGTCCAGGGCGTCGCCGCGCTGGCCGTGCACGAGCCCGAGCGGCGCTTCGACGAGGACGTCGTCGCGATGACCGCGGCGGCCGGCGCCACCCGCTACGCCGAACTGGCCCTCGCCGAGCGGCAGTCCTGGACGTCGGCGGGCATCTGCCAGGCCGGCGACGTACTGGGGCTGATCGACGGCGATGTGGCGGTGATCGGCGCGGACCTGGCCACCACGGCGGAGACCGTCCTCCACCGGATGCTCTCCGCGGGCGGCGAACTGGTCACGCTGGTCCTGGGCGACGGGGTGCCGGCCTCGCTCGCCGACCGCCTTGAGGGGTTCGTTCGCGGCGGGCACCTGGCGGTCGACACGGTGGTCTACGACGGCGGCCGCCAGGCGGCCCCGCTGCTGATCGGGGTCGAGTAGCGGCAATCCGCGGCCGCCGCACCCCCGCTGTCGGACCCATGGTGTGCAATGGACCGCGTGCCCGCGCTCGATGAACCTCTCAAGAACACGCTCGGCGCCCCCACCGCCAAGGTGATGGCCGACCAGCTCGACCTGCACACGGTCGGCGACCTCCTCCACCACTACCCGCGCAGATACGCGGAGCGCGGTGAGCTGACCCGGCTCACCGAACTGCCCCTGGACGAACACGTCACCGTCTTCGCCCAGGTCGCCGACGCCCGGGTGCTCACCTTCAACCAGGGCAGGGGGCGGCGCCTGGAGGTCAACATCACCGACGGCAGCGGCCGGCTGCAGCTCGTCTTCTTCGGCAAGGGCATCCACAAGCCCCACAAGGAGCTGCTCCCCGGCCGCCGTGCGATGTTCGCGGGCAAGGTCTCCCAGTTCAACCAGAGGTTCCAGCTCGCCCACCCCACGTACGAACTGCTGGACGCCGACACCGACGCGGGCGCCGTCGAGGCCTGGGCGAACGAGCTGATCCCCATCTATCCGGCCTGCAAGGGCCTGGAGTCCTGGAAGATCGCCAAGGCCGTCGACGCCGTACTGCCCGCGGCCCTGGAGGCCGCCGACCCGCTGCCGCCCGCGCTGCGCGACGGGCGTGGGCTGACCACACTGCCCGACGCGCTGCAGAAGGTGCACCGCCCGCGGTCGAAGGCCGATGTCGCGACGGCGCGGTCCCGGCTGAAGTGGGACGAGGCCTTCGTCCTCCAGGTCGCGCTGGCCCGGCGGCGCCACGCCGAGACCCAGCTGCCCGCGGTGGCGAGGAAGCCCGTACCGGGCGGGCTGCTCGACGCCTTCGACGCCAGGCTCCCCTTCACTCTCACTGAGGGACAGCGGAAGGTCACCGCGGAGATCTTCACCGGTCTCGCGACCGAGCACCCGATGCACCGGCTGCTCCAGGGGGAGGTCGGCTCGGGCAAGACCATGGTCGCCCTGCGGGCGATGCTCGCGGTCGTCGACGCCGGCGGCCAGGCCGCCCTGCTCGCGCCCACCGAGGTGCTCGCCCAGCAGCACCACCGCTCCATCACCGAGATGATGGGCGAGCTGGCCGAAGGCGGGATGCTCGGCGGGGCCGAGCACTCCACCAGGGTCGTGCTGCTGACCGGTTCCATGGGGGCCGCCGCCCGCCGCAAGGCGCTGCTCGATCTGGTCACCGGCGATGCGGGGCTCGTCATCGGCACCCATGCGCTCATCGAGGACAAGGTCCAGTTCCACGATCTCGGCCTGGTCGTCGTGGACGAGCAGCACCGCTTCGGTGTGGAGCAGCGCGACGCACTGCGGGGCAAGGGGAAGCAGCCGCCCCATCTGCTGGTCATGACGGCCACGCCCATTCCCCGTACGGTCGCCATGACGGTCTTCGGGGACCTGGAGACCTCCGTGCTCGACCAGCTCCCGGCGGGCCGTTCACCGATCGCCACCCATGTCGTACCGGCCAGCGACAAACCCCACTTCCTGGCCCGCGCCTGGGAGCGGGTGCGCGAGGAGACGGAGAACGGCCACCAGGCGTATGTGGTGTGCCCGCGCATCGGGGACGGCGACGACGAGCCCGGGAAGCGGAAGCCCGCGTCCGAGGAGGTGACCGAGGCGCCCGACGCCGGCCCGGACGCCGACAAACGGCCCCCGCTCGCGGTGGTCGAGACCGCCGGGAAGCTCAGGTCCGGGCCGCTCGAAGGGCTGCGCGTCGAGGTGCTGCACGGGCGGATGGCGCCGGACGACAAGGACGACGTCATGCGCCGCTTCGCGGCCGGCGAGGTGGATGTACTGGTCGCGACGACCGTCATCGAGGTCGGGGTCAACGTGCCCAACGCCACCGTCATGGTGATCATGGACGCCGACCGGTTCGGCGTATCGCAACTGCACCAGCTGCGCGGCCGGGTGGGCCGGGGCTCGGCGCCCGGCCTCTGCCTCCTGGTGACCGAGGCCCACGAGGCCGGTCCCGCGCGTGCCAGGCTCGGTGCGGTCGCCGCCACGCTCGACGGCTTCGAGCTGTCCCGTATCGACCTCGAACAGCGCCGCGAGGGCGATGTGCTGGGCCAGGCCCAGTCCGGGGTGCGCTCATCGCTGCGGATGCTCGCCGTCATCGACGACGAGGAGATCATCGCGGCGGCCCGCGAGGAGGCCGCCCAGGTCGTCGCCGCCGACCCGGAGCTCACCGGGCTGCCCGCCCTGCGCACCGCCCTGGACGCCCTCCTCGACCAGGAGCGCGAGCGGTACCTCGACAAGGGCTGAGACACTGGCCGGGACAGGAGCCCCACCAGGAGAGACTCCGCCCCACCGAGAAGGACTGAGATGACCCGCGTGATCGCCGGTACGGCAGGCGGGCGCCGCCTCGCCGTACCGCCGGGCAACGGCACCCGCCCCACATCCGACCGTGCGCGCGAAGGGCTCTTCTCCACCTGGGGAGCGCTGCTCGGCACCCTGGACGGGGCCCGGATCGCCGATCTGTACGCCGGGTCGGGCGCCGTCGGCCTTGAGGCACTCTCCCGTGGTGCGGCGCACGCCCTGCTGGTCGAGGCGGACCCCCGGGCCGTGGCCACGGTCCGCGACAACGTCCGCACGCTCGGTCTCCCCGGGGCCGAGGTGCGGACCGGCAAAGCGGAGCAGATCGTGACGGGACCGGCACCGGAGGCCCCGTACGACGTGGTCTTCCTGGATCCGCCGTACGCCGTCACCGATGACGATCTTCGCGAGATCCTGCTCACACTCCGTGCCCAGGGGTGGCTCACCGAGGGCGCCCTCGGCACGGTGGAACGGAGCACAAGAGGCGGGGAGTTCACGTGGCCCAGGGGATTTGAGCCGCTGCGGGCCCGCCGGTACGGCGAGGCCACGCTTTGGTACGGTCGCGCCGCCTCTCCGTGCGAAGACGCACGATGACCGGACCCGGGAGCGAGGGACTTCAGTTGCGCCGCGCCGTCTGTCCGGGGTCATTCGACCCCATCACCAATGGACACCTCGACATCATCGCCCGTGCCTCCAGGCTGTACGACGTCGTACACGTGGCCGTGATGATCAACCAGTCGAAGCAGGGTCTCTTCTCCGTCGAGGAGCGGATGGACCTGATCCGGGAGGTCACGGCCGACTTCGGGAACGTCGAGGTCGAGTCGTTCCACGGCCTCCTCGTCGACTTCTGCAAGCAGCGCGACATCCCCGCCATCGTGAAGGGGCTCCGCGCGGTCAGCGACTTCGACTACGAGCTGCAGATGGCCCAGATGAACAACGGGCTCTCCGGCGTCGAGACGCTCTTCGTCCCCACCAACCCGACGTACAGCTTCCTCTCCTCCAGCCTGGTCAAGGAGGTCGCGACCTGGGGCGGCGACGTCTCGCACCTGCTGCCCCCGCTGGTCCGCGAGGCCCTCACCCAGCGGCTCCGTGAGAAGCGGGACGCCGGCTGACGGCCGGCGGCGGCCCGGATGACGGCCGCACGGTGAACTGACGAACCGTCACCAGGTGTCGGGCGGGCGCCCACTGGCCGTACAGTCGTCCCCGTCCGTCTCCAGGCCGGAAGAACAGGTGGCGCACACGGTGGACGTGCAGAAGAAGCTCGACGAGATCGTCGACACGGTCGGCAGTGCCAGGTCCATGCCCATGTCCGCCTCCTGCGTGGTCAACCGCGCCGAGCTGCTGGCGATGCTCCAGGAGGTGCGGGACGCCCTGCCGGGCTCCCTGGCCCAGGCCGAGGAGCTGATCGGCGGCCGCGAGCAGCTGGTCGAGCAGGCCAGGGACGAGGCCGAGCGGATCATCGAGGCGGCGCACGCCCAGCGCGGCTCCCTCATCTCCGACACCGAGGTCGCCCGGCAGTCCCAGGACGAGGCCGACCGGGTGCTCGCCGAGGCCCGCAGGGAGGCCGAGGAGATCCGCGCCGAGGCCGACGACTACGTCGACTCCAAGCTGGCGAACTTCGAGGTCGTCCTCACCAAGACCATCGGCTCCGTCGACCGCGGCCGCGAGAAGCTGCTCGGCCGCGGCCCAGGCCTGGACGAGGAGGGCTACGAGGACCCGGAGGCCCCGGAGCGCAGCCAGGACCCCGAGACGCTGCGGCTGCGCGCCGACGAGTACGTCGACACCAAGCTCGGCGCCTTCGAGGCCGTCATGGCCAAGACCCTGGAGGCGGTGGGGCGCGGCAGGCAGAAGCTGCACGGCCGGGTCGCGTCCGACGAACTGGGTCTGCACATGGCCGAGCAGGACGAGATGGGCCGCAGGCACAGCAGCGACGCGGACTTCCTCTCGGACCTGGCCGAGCCGCAGGCCCCGGCCGCCGACCGGCCGCCCGCCCAGGCGCCCGTCCCGATGGCCGCCCAGCTGGAGCCGGACGCGATGGCGCAGCACCCGGCGGACGTACCGGTCCAGCAGTACGATCCGTACGGCTACCAGCAGCAGCCGCAGGACCCGTACGCGTACCAGCAGCAGCAGTACGCCTACCAGCACGACCCGTACGCGTACCAGCAGCACGTCCAGCAGCAGGACGGCTACGGCTACCCGGGGCCCGACCAGCTCCAGCACCAGCAGCAGGCACACCAGCCCCAGCAGCAGGGCGCCCTCGACGAGACCAGCCTCTTCGACACCAGCATGATCGACCTGGATCAGCTGCGCGCGTACGAACAGGGGCGGTAGCCCGGGGCCGAAGGGGCCGATTGGGTCTACGGCGGCCGGTCCAGTATCCTGGCTCTTCGGTCGCCCGTACCTCCGTGATCCGTGCTGCCCGTTCCGACGGTCCCAGGACGGTCCCCGACGCGGCGGCGCCCCCACCCCCAGACCTCAGTGATCCGAAAGCAGGAAGAGCCCTGAACGCGCGCCTCGACCACCGCAACCCCCTCGTGTTCGACACACACGAGCTGGGCCGGCGTCCCGGTGCGCTCCAGCGGCTCACCCGCTCGGTCGCGGCCCCCAAGGACTTCGGTATCGACGGGGTCATCGGAGTGCCGGAGGGCACTCCCGTAGAACTGGAGCTCCGCCTTGAGTCGGTCATGGACGGGGTGCTTGTCACAGGCACCGCCCGTTCGACCGCGAAGGGGGAGTGCGTAAGGTGTCTGGAGCCGCTGGAGCGAGAGCTCGAAGCGGATTTCCAGGAGATGTTCTCGTACCCCGAAGCCGACGACCGGGGCCGCAGCAAGAAGGCGGACCCGGCTGACAGTGCCGACGACGAGGACGAGGAAATCACCCCCCTTGAGGACGGCTTGTTCGACCTCGAACCCGTGCTGCGTGATGCGGTGGTGCTCGCACTGCCGATGCAGCCGGTGTGCCGGGAGGATTGCTCCGGTCTGTGTTCCGAATGCGGGATCAGGCTGGACGACGAACCCGGTCACCACCATGACGCCGTCGACGCACGTTGGGCGGCGCTGCAGGGACTCGTCGGGACCGGCCAGGTCGGCGAGAAGGACAACGTTGACGGCGCCGAACCTGGCGTCGACGAGAAGCAGGAGAAGTAGCCGTGGCTGTTCCGAAGCGGAAGATGTCGCGCAGCAACACGCGCCACCGCCGGTCGCAGTGGAAGGCTGCGGTCCCCACCCTGGTTGCGTGCGAGCGCTGCCAGGAGCCGAAGCTCCAGCACATCGCGTGCCCGAGCTGCGGCACCTACAACAAGCGCCAGGTCCTCGAGGTCTGAGCGGCTGGTGAGAGGCGCAATGTCTGACGTCAACAAGACGGACAATGCCTCGTCCCACACGCTTCTGGAAGGGCGGCTCGGGTACACCCTCGAGTCCGCCCTTCTGGTGCGTGCGCTGACCCACCGGTCGTACGCGTACGAGAACGGCGGTCTGCCCACCAACGAGCGGCTGGAGTTCCTCGGGGACTCCGTGCTCGGTCTGGTGGTCACGGACACGCTCTATCGCACCCACCCCGACCTCCCGGAGGGCCAGCTGGCCAAGCTCCGGGCGGCGGTGGTCAACTCGCGTGCGCTCGCAGGGGTGAGCCGCGGGCTCGAACTCGGTCTCTTCATCCGGCTCGGCCGGGGCGAAGAAGGCACGGGCGGGCGGGACAAGGCATCCATTCTCGCCGACACACTGGAAGCGGTGATCGGCGCCGTCTATCTCGATCAGGGCCTCGAAGCGGCGTCCGAGCTGGTGCACCGGCTCTTCGACCCCCTCATCGAGCTGTCCTCCAACCTCGGTGCGGGCCTGGACTGGAAGACCAGCCTCCAGGAACTCACCGCGAGCGAAGGTCTCGGGGTCCCGGAGTATCTGGTCAGTGAGACCGGTCCGGACCACGAGAAGACCTTCACCGCTGCCGCTCGCGTCGGTGGTGTCTCGTACGGCACCGGCACCGGCCGCAGCAAGAAGGAAGCGGAACAGCAGGCGGCGGAGTCCGCGTGGCGTGCGATCAGCGCCGCGGCGGAAGAGCGCGCGGTGGCGGCCGAGTCCGCTCCCGCGGCTGACGGAGAGGACGCCGACACCTCTTCGGCTCCGGCCGCCGGTACGGCCTCGGCCTGACGCCGGTTTCTTTCCCGCCCGTCCCCTCCGGGGGGCGGGCGGTTCTTTTCATGGTCCCTCCCCGTCCCCTCACCGCCCACCGGTGAGCCACCCCTGATGAACCACCCCTGAGGAGCAGCGTGCCCGAGTTGCCCGAGGTCGAAGTCGTACGGCGCGGACTGGAGCGCTGGGTCGCCGGCCGCACCGTCGCGGATGTGCAGGTGCTGCACCCCCGTGCGGTACGCCGTCACACCGCGGGGGGCGAGGACTTCGCCGCGGCGCTGCGCGGGCACCGGTTCGGTGCGGCCCGCCGCCGGGGGAAGTACCTCTGGCTGCCGCTGGAGGCCGCGGCCGGTACCGGGGCTTGTGCCACCCCGGCCGCCGCGCCTGCCGCACCCGGGGGCGGGGAGCCCGGCGCCGCGTACTCGGTCCTCGGCCATCTCGGGATGAGCGGACAACTCCTGGTCCAGCCCTTGACGGCCCCCGACGAGAAGCATCTGCGGATCCGTATCCGCTTCGACGACACCGAGGGCACCGAGCTGCGCTTCGTCGACCAGCGGACCTTCGGCGGGCTCTCGCTGCATACGAACACCCCTGACGGGCTGCCCGACGTCATCGCGCACATCGCCCGCGACCCCCTGGACGAGGAGTTCGACGACGCCGCGTTCTACACGGCGCTGCGGCTGCGCCGCACCACGGTCAAGCGCGCCCTGCTGGACCAGTCGCTGATCAGCGGGGTCGGCAACATCTACGCGGACGAGGCGCTCTGGCGCGCCCGGTTGCACTACGAGCGCCCCACCGCCACCCTCACCCGCCCCCGGACCGCGGAACTCCTGGGCCATGTACGGGATGTGATGAACCAGGCCCTCGCGGCCGGCGGGACCAGCTTCGACAGCCTCTACGTCAATGTGAACGGCGAATCCGGCTACTTCGACCGTTCGCTCGATGCCTACGGGCGGGAGGACGAGCCGTGCCGGCGCTGCGGCACACCGATGCGCCGCCGCCCCTGGATGAACCGGTCGAGCTACTTCTGCCCGCGCTGCCAGCGCCCGCCCGCAGCGCCGCGCGCCTGAGCGCCGGTGCGGCCGGGGAGCCGGCCGGGGCGGCTCGGTGTGCGTCCAGGCGGCCGGAGCCGGTTCAGCAGCCGTTCAGTAGCCGAAGTCCTGGGTCCACCAGGGGCCGCCGGTGCCGAAGTGGACCCCCACACCGAGCGTCGTGAAGTCGCAGTTGAGTATGTTCGCGCGGTGGCCGGGACTGTGCATCCAGGAGTCCATCACGGCGGCCGCGTCCGCCTGGCCGCGCGCGATGTTCTCGCCGCCCAGCCCCTTCACACCCGCCTTGTCCGCCCGGTCCCACGGGGTGGCCCCGTCGGGATCGGTGTGGTCGAAGAAGCCCCGGGACGCCATCTCGTCGCTGAAGTCCCCGGCCAGTGAGGCGAGATCCGCGTCGGCCCGCACCGGCCGGCAGCCGGCCTGGGCCCGCTCCTTGTTGACCAGGTTCAGGACCGCGGCCGCCGCCGTGCTCTCGGCGCCGGTGGCCGCTTCGGTGTGCGCGGCCTCCGTGCGGGGCGCGGTGGTGGGGGCCGCCCTGTGGGTGGACGGGGTGCCGGCTGATCCGCTCCGTGCGGCGAGTCCGCTCTTCGTACGCTGCGACGGCACGGCGGAGGTCTTCGGCCGGTGCGGGGACGGGGAGGCCGAAGGGGTGTGCGCCCGTGCGGCGGCCGAGCCGGCCGGTGTGGAGGGGGCACCCGGGGTGGGGGTGGCCGATGAGCCACCCTGGGTCTGGAGGTCGGGCACCGGGTCGGCGCGGACCTGGTCGCTGCCGCCCGAGCCGCCCACCGTGTAGGTGTCGCCCCCGGGCAGCAGCCCCGATGCCACCGCCACGGCGCCCACCGCGACGGCCGCCGAGACTCCCAGCAGACCGGTGCGTACGGGAGAGGAGCGCCGGCCTCTGCCGTGCGCCCGGTCCGGCCGCCGGTTCCCGGTGGCCGCCGGATCGTCGGCGGCGTCGGGTCCGGCGGCGGAGCGGCTGTGGCGTCCCATGCGCGGTGCCCTTCCTCGTGCTCGGCGTCGGCGTCGGCGTGACTCACCCGTACGGGTGAAGTTCACTGGCTCGGGACTGTAGCCCATGAGGCCCGGGGGCGAAGTGCCACCGGGGCGATCGGCCGGTTAGCGTGCAGACATGAACGAAGACGTACGGCTCGCGGCCTGGGTGCGCGGCAAGGTCCAGGGCGTGGGGTTCCGCTGGTTCACCAGGGCGAACGCTCTGCGGATTGGCGGGCTCACCGGATTCGCGCTCAATCTGGAGGACGGCAGGGTGCAGGTCGTCGCCGAGGGGCCGCGGGAGAACTGCGACCTTCTCCTGGAGTGGCTGAGGTCGGCCGACACACCCGGACGCGTCGACGGTGTCACTGAGATCTGGGACACTCCCCGCGGTGTCTACCAGAGCTTCGAGATCCGCTGAAAGGGTCGGCCCCTGCGGCGTCCCGGAGGGCCCGCTCATCCGCCCCCGGCCAAGGGGAGAGGCAGAAAAAAGCCTGGTGGTTGCCAATGACGGCGCTCCGTGCCAGGCTGCCGCAGTAGGAATGATCTCCACGCCCCTGGGCCCCGCAGGAGAGCCGCACCGGACGCTGTCCGGCGTGTGCCCCCGGGTCTGCCCTTCGATACGGGCTGTGATCGTGTTGACCGTCAAACTTTTTGGTGAGACTCTGGAAGCCCCGCGCACCTCAGCTGCTCGGCAGCGTGAAACGCAGAGAAAACAGGAAACACAGCAGGGAAACAGAGGCTGCCGAGTTCCGCGGGTGCGATTCCCCCTACGACCCACCACTCTACGGTCGGTCACTCAGTGTGGAGGACCATCCATCATGGCAAAGGCGCTTCTCGGTTACGTCGGCGGTTCCGACCCGCGACTTCTCTCCGAGATGCGACGGCTCCAGCAGCGCGTCCAGGACCTCGAATCCGAGCTCGTACGGATCCAGTCCGAGAACGACGCGCTGGCCGCCGCAGTCCAGCACCACGGAGACTCGTTGCTCGACGGTATCGACATGGACGTACCCCAGGCGGAGCCTGCGCTCACCTGACCCACACCCCACAAGGGTACGGGCGGGCTGATCCGTAAAGCCGCTTGAAATCCAATGCGCAAGGATATGCAAGGGACGCTTCGGCGTCCCTTCTTTCTGTTCCCCCGGCCCGCCCCGGTCCTTCCCCCGGTCACACACCCCCGCCCAGGCTTCCTTTACCGTCTGATGTGCCCTGCACCTTCAGGGGCGAAACCGGCAGTGAAAGGTAGAGTCCGGCGGCGTGCACCTCAAGGCCATGACCCTCCGCGGGTTCAAATCCTTCGCCTCGGCCACCACCCTCCGGTTCGAGCCCGGCATCACTTGTGTCGTGGGGCCCAATGGATCGGGCAAGTCCAATGTGGTCGACGCGCTCTCCTGGGTCATGGGAGAACAGGGCGCCAAATCGCTGCGCGGCGGAAAGATGGAAGACGTCATCTTCGCCGGGACGACGGGACGGCCACCGCTGGGCCGCGCCGAGGTCTCGCTCACCATCGACAACTCCGACGGTGCGCTGCCCATCGAGTACGCGGAAGTCACGATCACCCGGATCATGTTCCGCAATGGCGGCAGTGAGTACCAGATCAACGGCGACACCTGCCGGCTCCTCGACATCCAGGAACTCCTCTCGGATTCCGGGATCGGCCGGGAGATGCACGTCATCGTCGGACAGGGGCAGCTCGACTCGGTCCTGCACGCGGATCCGATGGGGCGCCGGGCCTTCATCGAGGAGGCCGCGGGCGTACTGAAGCACCGCAAGCGCAAGGAGAAGGCGCTGCGGAAGCTGGACGCGATGCAGGCCAACCTCGCGCGGGTGCAGGACCTCACCGACGAACTGCGCCGCCAGCTCAAACCGTTGGGACGGCAGGCCGCGGTCGCCCGGCGCGCCGCCGTCATCCAGGCCGATCTCAGGGACGCGAGGCTGCGGCTCCTCGCCGACGACCTGGTGACCATGCGCCGGGCGCTGCGCAGCGAGATCGCCGACGAGGCCGCGCTGAAGCAGCGCCGGGAGACGGCGGAGGCGGCGCTCAGGGCCGCGCTCTCCCGTGAGGCCGGTCTGGAGGAAGAGGTACGACAGCTCGCTCCCCGGCTCCAGCGCGCCCAGCAGACCTGGTACGAGCTGTCGCAGCTGGCCGAGCGGGTGCGTGGCACGGTCTCGCTCGCCGACGCCCGGGTGAAGAGCGCGTCCGCCGCGCCCGATGAGGAGCGGCGGGGCCGCGACCCGGAGGACATGGAGCGCGAGGCGGCCAGGATCCGGGAACAGGAGGCGGAGCTGGAGGCCGCCCTGGAGTCCGCCGAGCGGGCCTTGGAGGACACCTCGGCGCACCGGGCCGAACTGGAACGGGAACTGGCCGCCGAGGAACGCAGGCTCAGGGACGCCGCACGTGCCATCGCCGACCGGCGCGAGGGGCTCGCCCGGCTGAACGGACAGGTCAACGCCGCCCGCAGCAGGGCCGGTTCGGCGCAGGCCGAGATCGACAGGCTCGCCGAGGCACGGGACGGTGCCCAGGAGCGCGCCGAAGCGGCCCAGCAGGAGTACGAGCAGCTCAGAGCCGAAGTCGACGGGCTCGACGCCGGTGACCGGGAACTCGCCGACCGGCACGGCGCGGCGAAGTCCGCGCTGGCGGAGGCGGAGAGCGGGCTGACCGCGTCCCGGGAGGCGGCCACGGCCGCCGAGCGGGAGCGGGCCGCGCTGTCGGCCAGGCACGAGGCGCTGGCGCTCGGACTGCGCCGCAAGGACGGCACCGGTGTGCTGCTCGGCGCGGACGACCGTCCGGCCGGTCTGCTGGGCCCGGTCGCGGAGCTGCTCACAGTGGCCGCGGGTTACGAGGTCCCGGTGGCGGCGGCACTGGGCCTGGCCGCCGACGCGCTCGCGGTACGTGACACGGCCACCGCGGCGGACGCGATCCGCCGCCTCCGCAAGCAGGACGCGGGCCGCGCGACGCTGCTGCCCGGCACCGCCGCGGCGGTGCCGCGGGATTCCGGCGCCGGGGGGCTGCCGGGCCAGGCGCGTACGGGGGCCGGAGGCCCATCGGGCGACGGGGCTGCGGAGGTGCCGGATGCCCGCCGGGGCGAGGGCGAAGGCGGGGAGGCGGCCCCGGAGATGCCGGGCGCCCGGCAGGGCGGGGACGGTACGGAGGTCGCTTCAGGGGGACCCGGCGCCGGGCACAGCGCGGAGAGCACGGAGCCGCCCGCTTCGGGGGTGCCGGATGCCCGGCGGGGCGAGGGCGAGCAGGCGGCTTCGGAGGTGCCGGATGCCCGGCACGGCGAGGACGGTACGCAGACCGCCCCGGGTGACCGGGCGGACGGGAGCCCGGGGGAGCGGGGGGACAGCGGCACCGGTTCCCGCCGCGCTCAGGGCGGGGGGTCCGGCAGCACGTCCGGTGGGCCGCGGCCCGGCCCGGACCGCGCCGCCGTCGCGCTCGCCGCGCCCTTCGCCGTCGATCTGGTCGGCGGCCCGGCCGAGCTGCTGCCCGGGGTGCACCGGCTGCTGCGCGACATCGTCGTCGTACCCACCCTCGAAGACGCCGAGGAGCTGATCGCCAGGCGGCCCGGCCTCACCGCGGTGACCGCCGAAGGCGACGTCCTGGGCGCGCACTTCGCACACGGCGGGTCGGCCGGTGTGCCCAGCCTGCTGGAGGTGCAGGCGTCCGTGGACGAGGCCGCCGCGGGTCTGGCGGAGCTGGCCGTCCGGTGCGAGGAACTGGCCGGAGCGCAGCGGGCCGCCGCCGCCCGGCGCGCGGAGTGCGCGGCGCTCGTCGACGAGCTGGCTGAGGCGCGGCGGGCGGCCGACCGGGAGAAGTCCGGCGTCGCCCAGCAGCTCGGGCGCCTCGCCGGGCAGGCGCGCGGCGCCGCGGGCGAGGCCGAGCGGTCGGCGGCGGCCGCCGCCAAGGCCCAGGAGGCCCTGGAGCGCGCGACCGGCGAGGCCGAGGAGCTGGCGGAACGCCTGCTGGTGGCCGAGGAGTCACCGGTGGAGGAGGAGCCGGACACCTCCGTACGGGACCGGCTCGCCGCCGACGGCGCCAATGCCCGGCAGACCGAGATGGAGGCCAGGCTCCAGGCCCGTACCCATGAGGAGCGGGTCAAGGGGCTCGCGGGGCGGGCCGAGGCACTCGACTGGGGAGCGCGCGCCGAGCGTGAGGCGCGGGCGCGCGCCGAGCGGCGCCGCGCCCGGCTGCGCCATGAGGCGGCGGTCGCGTCGGCCGTCGCGGACGGGGCGCGTCAGCTGCTCGCCCATGTCGAGGTGTCGCTGGTCCGCGCCGGGCAGGAGCGGACCGCGGCCGATGCGGCGAAGGCCGGGCGCGAGCAGGAGCTGACCGAGGAGCGCAACCGGGGCCGGGACCTGAAGGCCGAACTCGACCGGCTCACCGACTCGGTGCACCGCGGTGAGGTGCTCGGGGCCGAGAAGCGGCTGCGGATCGAGCAGCTGGAGACCAGGGCGCTGGAGGAGCTGGGCGTGGAGCCCGCCGGGCTTGTGGCCGAGTACGGCCCCGATCAGCCGGTGCCGCCGTCCCCGGCCGCCGAGGGCGAGGAGCTGCCCGGCGATCCGGACCATCCGCGGAACCGGCCGGTGCCCTTCGACCGGGCCGGGCAGGAGAAGCGGCTCAGGTCGGCCGAACGGGCGTACCAGCAACTCGGGAAGGTGAATCCGCTCGCCCTGGAGGAGTTCTCCGCGCTGGAGGAGCGGCACAAATTCCTCTCCGAGCAGCTGGAGGACCTGAAGAAGACGCGGGCCGACCTGCTCCTCGTGGTCAAGGAGGTCGACGAGCGGGTCGAGCAGGTCTTCACCGAGGCCTACCGCGACACCGCACGCGAGTTCGAAGGGGTCTTCGCCCGGCTCTTCCCGGGCGGCGACGGACGGCTGATCCTCACCGACCCGGACAACATGCTCACCACCGGAGTGGACGTCGAGGCACGGCCGCCGGGCAAGAAGGTCAAGCGGCTCTCGCTGCTCTCCGGCGGGGAGCGGTCGCTGACCGCGGTGGCCCTGCTGGTGTCGATCTTCAAGGCCAGGCCCAGTCCGTTCTATGTGATGGACGAGGTGGAGGCCGCGCTCGACGACACCAACCTCCAGCGGCTGATCCGGATCATGGAGGAGCTCCAGGAGAGCTCCCAGCTCATCGTGATCACTCATCAGAAGCGCACGATGGAGGTCGCCGACGCGCTGTACGGCGTCTCCATGCAGGGTGACGGGGTCTCCAAGGTCATCAGCCAGCGCCTCCGCTGAGAGCCGTGGCCCGGCGCATCCGCCACGCCGGTCCCGCCCGGGGAGAGCGGTCCCTCGCCCGGCGGGTCCCCAAGTGGTGCGTGCACGGAAGCTGTGCGCAACTGGAGGGGCCCGTACCCCATGGCCGTCATCGAGGACGGGCCCGAGGAGCTCATGTGACCAGCACGGCGCACACACCGCAGGCCGGAGGCGGCCCGGCTGCCCCCGACCACCTCGCGCACGTCATCTTCATCACGGCGGCAGCCGCGATGGGCGGTTTCCTGTTCGGCTACGACAGCTCCGTGATCAACGGAGCCGTCGAGGGCATCCGGGACAAGTACAACGTCGGCTCGGCGACGCTGGCGCAGGTGATCGCCATCGCCCTGATCGGCTGTGCGATCGGCGCGGCGACGGCCGGCCGCATCGCCGACCGCATCGGCCGTATCCGCTGTATGCAGATCGCGTCCGTGCTGTTCACCATCAGCGCCGTCGGTTCCGCCCTGCCGGTCGCCCTGTGGGACCTCGCCCTCTGGCGCATCATCGGCGGTTTCGGCATCGGGATGGCCTCCGTGATCGGTCCGGCCTACATCGCCGAGGTCTCGCCGCCCGCCTACCGCGGCCGGCTCGGCTCCTTCCAGCAGGCCGCGATCGTCATCGGCATCGCCGTCTCACAGCTCGTCAACTACGGCATCCTCCAGACGGCCAACGGAAACCAGCGCGGGAAGCTGCTGGGCGTCGAGGCATGGCAGCTGATGCTCGGGGTCATGGTGATCCCGGCGGTCATCTACGGTCTGCTCTCCTTCGCGATCCCCGAGTCACCCCGCTATCTGATCTCGGCCGGCAAACCGGACCGGGCCAAGAAGGTGCTCACCGAGGTCGAGGGCGACCACATCGACCTCGAAGGACGGGTCCAGGAGATCCGGCTCGCCATGAAGCGCGAACACAAGTCGACGTTCAGGGACCTGCTGGGCGGCGGCTTCTACTTCAAGCGCATCGTCTGGATCGGCATCGGGCTCTCGGCCTTCCAGCAACTGGTCGGTATCAACGTCGCCTTCTACTACTCCGCCACCCTCTGGCAGTCCGTGGGTATCGACCCGTCGACCTCGTTCCTGTACTCGTTCACCACCTCCATCATCAACATCATCGGCACCGTGGTCGCCATGCTCCTGGTCGACCGGATCGGCCGCCGGCCGCTGGTGCTGATCGGCTCGGTCGGCATGGTCATCGGACTCGCCCTGGAGGCCTGGGCGTTCTCGTACCATCTCGTCGGCGGCAAGCTGCCGACCCTCCAGGGCTGGGTCGCGCTGGTCGCCGCCCACTGGTTCGTGTTCTTCTTCGCCATGTCGTGGGGTGTCGTCGTCTGGGTCTTCCTCGGCGAGATGTTCCCGAACAAGATCCGTGCCGCCGCTCTCGGGGTGGCCGCTTCGGCCCAGTGGATCGCCAACTGGGCGATCACCGCCAGCTTCCCGAGCCTCTCCGACTGGAACCTCTCGGCGACGTACGTGATCTACACCCTCTTCGCCGTGCTCTCGATCCCCTTCGTGCTGCTGTTCGTGAAGGAGACCAAGGGCAAGACCCTGGAGGAGATGGGCTGACCCCCCCGGCCCGGTCCGCTGCTCAGTCCCCGATACGGGGCAGCACGCGCTCCGCGAAGAGGTGCAGACTGCGCCAGCCCTCGTCCACCGGCATCCCGCCGCACAGCGGATGCAGTACGAGACTTCCGGCGCCGCCCGCGGCCAGGGCCACGCACTCGTCCGGGGTGACGATCCGGTAGACACCCTCCTTGCGCAGCCCCTCCACCGTCTCCGCCGCCGAACGGACCGCGGAGTGGATGTCGGACGACTGCCAGGAGGCGTAGGTACGCGCCTCGTGCAGGAAGTGCTCGCCGTACTCGGCCCAGGCCCGGTCGGGGTCCTCGGCTATGTGCAGCAGGGGCGTCTCGGCCTCCGGCATCATGCAGAAGCCCTCGGTCCCGTGCTCCGCGCGCTGCTCGTGGTAGTACGTCTCAAGTTCCGGCAGATACGCGCTCGGGAAGAGCGGCAGCCCGAGCCGGGCCGCCCGGCGCGCCGCCGCCCGGGACGAGCCGCCGACGAGCAGCAGCGGGTGCGGGGTGGTGTACGGGCGCGGGGTGACCCGGACGGTACGCCCCCGGTACTCGAACGCTTCGCCGGTCCACGCCGTCAGCAGGGTTTCGAGCAGCTCGTCCTGGAGCCGCCCGCGCCTGCTCCACTCGACGCCCTGCTGCGCGTACTCCTCCGGCCGGTAGCCGATGCCCGCGACCGTGGCCAGCCGGCCCGCGCTGATCAGGTCCAGTACGGCGATGTCCTCGGCGAGGCGCAGCGGATCGTAGAGCGGGCCGATGATCGCGGAGACGGTGACCGCGATCCGCCGGGTGGCCCCGAAGACGGAGCCCGCGAAGACGAAGGGGGAGGGCAGCCAGTTGTTTCCGGCGCCGTGGTGTTCCTCGGTCTGGACGGTGTCGACGCCTCGGTCGTCGGCGTACGCGGCCATCTCCAGGGCGGTGCGGTAGCGGGCGGAGAGCGATTCGGGGGTCGCCCGCGGATCGACGAGATTGAACCTGACGACTGTGAAGGCCATGACGGGAAATCCCCCTTCGCCGGGTGGGAGCTGGCGAAGGGGGACGGTAGCTGACGCGGCGTCAGATAGGTAGGGGTGCGGCCTCGCGGTCCGCGTCCGGGCCGGGTCCCTGCGTACCGGACCGCGCCTTCGGCTTCGGCAGTACGGCGTAGAGCACGCCCGAGACCAGGATGGTGACCACCCAGCCGAGGCCGTTGCGGCCGAGCCAGCTGTCGGCGAAGGGGCCGCTGAACCAGGCGGAGTCCGCGGTGCCCGCCGTGGTGAACAGCAATCCGGTGACCAGCGCGGCCAGCCAGGCGATGACGGCGGCGGGGCTGAAGCCGCCCCGGTACCAGTAGGCGCTGGTCCTGGTGGTGTCCATCAGGGCCACCGGGTCGTAGACGCGGCCGAGCAGCATGTCCGCGCCGAACACCCCGATCCAGGCGGAGAAGGCCACCGCGAGCAGCGAGAGGAACGCGACGAAGGAGCCGAGGAAGCTGGTCGCCGCGAGCATCAGGATCAGCCCGAGCACCACGCTGATCACCGCGTTCACCGAGACCGCCCAGGCCCGCGGCACCCGGATGCCGAGGGTCAGCGCGGTGAAGCCGGCCGAGTACATCGACATCGCGTTGATCAGGACCATGCCGACCACGGCGATCAGCAGATACGGCACCGCGATCCACATCGGCAGCACCTTGCCCAGGAAGGAGACCGGGTCGGCGGCGTGCGCGAGGTCCGGCGTGGAGACCGCCATCACCGCGCCCATCAGCACCATCGGCAGGACGACGATGCCCGCACCGCCGATGGACGCCCCGATCATGCCCCCGCCCGATGAGCGCCGCGGCAGATACCGCGCGAAGTCCGGCCCTGACGGGACCCAGCTGAGACCGCCGGCCGCGATCAGGCCGATGCCCGCGACCAGGGAGGCCGTGGTGCCGGCCGGCTTGGCGAAGACGGCGGACCAGTCGGTGTCGGCGATCAGATAGACGAGGACCAGGACGGAGAAGATCCCGAAGAGATAGGTGGACCACTTGTTGCACAGGTGCAGGGCGTTGATGCCGAGGCCCGAGATCAGGAAGGTGGCGGCGACGAACAGCAGCAGGGTCACGATGATCAGCGGCGTGCTGCTGTGGATGGAGAAACAGATGTCGAGGACGGTCAGCAGCGCGTACGCGCCGGTCACCGCGTTGATCGTCTCCCAGCCCCAGCGGGCGATCCAGATCAGTGAGCCGGGCAGCAGATTGCCGCGCTGGCCGAAGACCGAGCGGGACAGGGCCATGCCGGGGGCGCCGCCGCGCTTGCCCGCGATGGAGATGAAGCCGACCAGCCCGTAACTGATGACCGGGGCGGCGAAGGCGGCGATCAGCGCCTGCCAGAAGTTCAGCTTGTCGGCGACGACCAGACTCGCGCCCATCGCGAGCAGCAGCACACTGATATTGGCGGCAACCCAGGTCGGGATCAGGTCGCGGACACGGCCTTTGCGTTCATTGTCCGGGACCGGTTCGAGACCGCGGGTCTCCACCGCGCCTTCGACGTCGGAGGCGTGGGGCATGGGGTACTCCGTGCACGTGTGAGGGGAGTTGGGGACGGGGCGAGAAGTGATGTGACGCGCGTAGACAGCGACATCATGGTAGGGGCGGCGGGAAAATTTCAAATAGAGGATTTAGTCCCTTGTGCGAACCCACGAAGGTGCGCACGGCCGGGCTGTGACCGAACGCCGAGCCGTGACTGATACTGGGTGGGTTATGGAAATCGTGATCCTTGCTGTAGTCATCGCCCTGGTCGCTGTCGGCGCGATCAGCGGGCTCGTGGTCAGCAGCCGCAAGAAGAAGCAGCTGCCCCCCACAGCACCGCCGAGTGCGCCGACCATCACAGCGCCTCCCGCCGAACCCCAGGTCGGCGAGGACGCTGCCCCACCGCGCGACGAGTCGCGCCGCACCATCGAGGAGGTGGATCTCCCGCCCGCCGACGAGGCCGTGGGCGCCCCCGTCGCCGTCGAGGACCCGGTGGTCGCGGAGCCGGCCCCGCCGCGGATCGAGATCCCGGAACCGGCCGAGGGCCGTCTCGTACGGCTGCGTGCCCGGCTCGCCCGTTCGCAGAACTCGCTGGGCAAGGGACTGCTCACCCTGCTCTCCCGGGACAACCTCGACGAGGAGACCTGGGAGGAGATCGAGGACACCCTGCTCACGGCCGATGTCGGAGTCGCGCCGACCCAGGAGCTGGTCGAGCGGCTGCGTGAGCGGGTCCGGGTGCTCGGCACCCGCACCCCGGAGGACCTCCGCGTCCTGCTGCGCGAAGAGCTGCTGAATCTGCTCGGTACGGACTTCGACCGCGCGGTCAGAACCGAGGGCGGTCTGGAGACCCCGGGCGTCGTCATGGTCGTCGGGGTCAACGGCACCGGCAAGACCACCACCACCGGCAAGCTCGCCCGGGTCCTGGTGGCCGACGGCCGCAGTGTGGTGCTCGGCGCTGCCGACACCTTCCGGGCGGCCGCCGCCGACCAGCTCCAGACCTGGGGCGAACGGGTCGGGGCGCGCACGGTCCGCGGCCCTGAGGGCGGCGACCCGGCGTCGATCGCGTACGACGCGGTGAAGGAGGGCATCAAGGAGAGCGCCGATGTCGTCCTCATCGACACCGCCGGTCGGCTGCACACCAAGACCGGCCTGATGGACGAGCTCGGCAAGGTCAAGCGGGTCGTGGAGAAGCACGGCCCGCTGGACGAGGTGCTGCTCGTGCTGGACGCGACGACCGGGCAGAACGGCCTGGTGCAGGCGCGGGTGTTCGCCGAGGTGGTGGACATCACCGGCATCGTGCTGACCAAGCTGGACGGTACGGCCAAGGGCGGCATCGTCATCGCGGTCCAGCGCGAACTGGGCGTACCGGTCAAGCTGGTGGGCCTCGGTGAGGGCGCCGACGACCTGGCCCCCTTCGAGCCCGAGGCGTTCGTGGACGCGCTGGTCGGGGACTGACCCCGGACCGGTATCCGGCGGTGAGCCACCGCCGGACGACCCCGTACCACGCGAAGGGCCCCGCCACACGGTGCAGATGTGGCGGGGCCCTTCGCGCTCTCCCGCACCGGCGCCGGCCGGCACGGAAGGCGGGTCAGGCGGGTACGTGACGGTGGCAGATGTAGGCGAGAGTGCCGAGCAGTAGCCGGGCCTGGGGCGGGCCGCCGGCCGTCCCGGGCGACGGGGGCCGCAGCCAGCGGGCCGGGCCGAGGCCGCGGTGGTTCGACGGCGGGGCGGTGATGTGCTCGCCGGGGCCCAGGCCGTGCAGGTCGAGGTCCGCGTCGTCCCAGCCCATCCGGTAGAGCAGCTCGGGCAGTTCGCGGGCGGCGCCGGGGGCCACGAAGAACTGCGCCCGGCCGTCCGGGGTCGCGCTCACCGGGCCCAGGGGGAGCCCCATCCGCTCCATCCGGATCAGGGCCGTGCGCCCCGCGGGCTCCGCGACGTCGATGATGTCGAAGCAGCGGCCCACCGGCAGCAGGACCGCGGCGCCCGGCGTCAGCGACCAGGCTCTTGCGGCCTCACCGAGGGTGGCCCCCGCGGGCACCTCGGGCGCGAACCCGAGGGGATGGGCGCCCGGGGACGCGCACCCGGCCTCTCCGCAGGAGCAGTTGCCCGCCGCCGCGCGCGCACCGGGCACCACGTCCCAGCCCCAGAGTCCGGTGAACTCGGCCACGGTCGTGCTCTCCGATGTGCGGCCGCGACGCCGGGTGCCGGAGCGGATGTCCCGGATGCCGCCGATAGTGAAGCCCATGCCCCCTCCAACGGGTCGTACGCGCCGGTGGTTACGACCTGGAGCCTCTCCGTCACCCTGTGTCGCAAACACCCTGGTCGGGGAGGCGTGGGGGGACGTTGGGGGTGGTGCGGAACGGTTCACGCGCCCCGGCGTGCATCGCTCCACCCGATCCTGATCGTCGAGTTTCCAGTGAATCGCGCCTGGCGGCAGGCGCGTTCATGTGAAGGGGTGGCGAATGGTGGCGTTTCCGGGATCGCCTCGCCAGGCGCGTGATCGTAGGATTACTTTCAGTGCACGAACCCTCGGGTCGGATGCGTTCACGGGTATGCCGGGGGCAAGCCGGTTCTCTGTTCGACAGGGTGCGAAGTGCCGGACAGTAGACCTCAACTCACGGCATTCTGATATGGGTTGGCGTAACGAGGCTTCAGCGGGATGGGGGCGTTCCAGTGGGCGGCAGTGGCGACGGCGAGACGGGTGCCGGCAAACGCCCGAACGAGAAGCTCGGTTCGTGGTTCGTGCGCAGCGGATGGTCGAAGGGCGAGCTGGCGCGCCAGGTGAACCGACGGGCGCGGCAGATGGGCGCGCACCACATCAGCACCGACACCTCGCGGGTGCGGCGCTGGCTCGACGGTGAACAGCCGCGTGAGCCCATTCCGCGCATCCTCTCGGAGCTGTTCTCCGAACGCTTCGGCAGTGTGGTCGCCGTCGAGGACCTGGGGCTGCGTGCGGCGCACCAGTCGCCGTCCGTCTCCGGCGTCGACATGCCCTGGGCGGGCCCGCAGACCGTCTCGCTGCTCAGTGAGTTCTCCCGCAGCGACCTGATGCTCGCCCGGCGCGGCTTCCTGGGCGCCTCGCTCGCCCTGGCCGCGGGCCCCACGCTCATCGAGCCGATGCAGCGCTGGCTGGTGCCGACGCCCCCGGGCGAGACCGCCGCCGAACTCCCCGCCGACCACGCACGGCGCCCCTCCCGGCTGTCGCGGCCCGAGCTCGAACTGCTGGAGTCCACCACGGTGATGTTCCGCCAGTGGGACGCCCAGTGCGGCGGCGGGCTGCGCCGCAAGGCGGTCGTCGGGCAGCTGCACGAGGTGACCGACCTGCTGCAGGAACCGCAGCCGGGGGCCACGTCGAAGCGGCTGTTCCGGTGCGCCGCCGAACTGGCCGAGCTGGCCGGGTGGATGAGTTACGACGTAGGTCTCCAGCCCACCGCCCAGAAGTACTTCGTGCTCGCCCTGCACGCGGCCAAGGAGGCCGGGGACAAGCCGCTCGGCTCGTACATCCTGTCCTCGATGAGCCGCCAGATGATCCATCTCGGCCGCCCCGACGACGCCCTGGAACTCGTCCACCTCGCCCAGTACGGCAGCCGCGAGTGCGCCACCCCCCGCACCCAGGCGATGCTGTATGCGATGGAGGCCCGCGCCTACGCCAACATGGGCCAGCCGAGCAAGTGCAAACGAGCCGTGCGGATGGCCGAGGACACCTTCTCCGACGCGGGCGTCGACGGCGAGCCCGAGCCCGACTGGATCCGCTTCTTCTCCGAGGCCGAGCTGAACGGCGAGAACGGCCACTCGTTCCGCGACCTCGCCTATGTGGCGGGCCGCAGCCCCACCTACGCCTCGCTCGCCGAGCCGGTACTCGACAACGCGGTCGCGCTCTTCGAGAAGGACGAGGAGCACCAGCGTTCGTACGCCCTGAACCTCGTCGGCATGGCCACCGTCCATCTGCTGAAGCGGGAGCCGGAGCACTCCACGTCGTTCGCCGCCCAGGCCCTGGACATCGCCACCCGTGTCCGCTCCGAGCGGGTCAACACCAGGCTCCGCAAGACCGTCGACACGGCGGTCAGGAACTTCGGCGAGGTCCCGGCGGTCATCGACCTCACCGAGCGGCTCGCCGCGCAGCTGCCCGAGACCGCCGAGGCGGTCTGAGGCGGGCGGCGGTACACGACTGCGGGACACCGCAGGAGTACACGACTGCTGGACACCGCCGCAGGACACAACAGCAGAGCGCCGCAGCAGGACCCCAAGGCCCCGGCCGCGACAGTCACCCCGTGATGCCCGACTCGGCTCCCCCATGCCAGGTCAACAGGGTGACCGTCGTGGCCGGTTCTCCACCCCGGGGCGGGGGGATACGGCAGGGCCTCCGATCACCCGTCCGGCCCCGCGCTTCATCCGGGCGTAACACGCCGCGCCTCTTCGTCACCGCGGTGAAACATCACGGGGCGCCCGCCGAAACCGCGCGGCGTCAGTCTCTGAGGCATGACCCTTGCTGCAGAAGCCTCGAAGCTGTCCCCCGCCAACACCGGGTTCATGCTCATCTGCTCGGCCCTGGTGATGGTCATGACCCCGGGCCTGGCCTTCTTCTACGGAGGCATGGTCCGGGTCAAATCGACCCTCAACATGCTGATGATGAGCTTCATCAGCCTCGGGATCGTCACGGTCCTCTGGGTGCTGTACGGATTCAGCGTCGCCTTCGGATCGGGCAACGGATTCCTCGGCTGGTCCAAGGGGTACATCGGACTCAGCGGCATCGGACTCACCCAGCTCTGGCCGGGCTACACCATCCCGGTCTATGTCTTCGCCGTCTTCCAGCTGATGTTCGCGATCATCACCCCGGCCCTGATCAGCGGGGCGCTGGCCGACCGGGTGAAGTTCACCGCCTGGGCGCTGTTCATCGTGGGCTGGGTGACCGTCGTCTACTTCCCGGTCGCGCACTGGGTCTGGGCGTCCGACGGCTGGCTCTTCACGAAGGGCGTCATCGACTTCGCCGGCGGTACGGCGGTCCACATCAACGCGGGCGCGGCCGCGCTCGGCGTGATCCTGGTGACCGGCAGGCGCATCGGCTTCAGAAAGGACCCGATGCGCCCGCACAGCCTCCCGCTGGTGATGCTCGGCGCTGCGCTCCTGTGGTTCGGCTGGTTCGGGTTCAACGCCGGATCGTGGCTGGGCAACGACGACGGCGTCGGCGCGGTGATGTTCATCAACACCCAGGTCGCCGCCGCGGCGGCGATGCTCGCCTGGCTCGCGTACGAGAAACTCCGCCACGGCTCCTGCACCACGCTCGGAGCGGCCTCCGGGGCCGTGGCCGGACTGGTGGCCATCACCCCGTCCGGCGGCGCCGTCAGCCCGCTCGGCGCGATCGCGGTCGGTGCCATCGCGGGGGTGCTGTGCGCCATGGCCGTCGGCCTCAAGTACCGCTTCGGTTTCGACGACTCGCTCGACGTGGTGGGCGTCCATCTGGTCGGGGGCGTCGTCGGATCCCTGCTCATCGGCTTCTTCGCCACCGGCGGAGTGCAGTCCGACGTGGCGGGCGTCTTCTACGGCGGCGGCTTCCACCAGCTCGGCATCCAGGCCGTCGGGGTCTTCTCGGTCCTCGGCTACTCGCTCGCCGTATCGGCGGGACTGGCCTTCCTGATCGACCGGACCATGGGGATGCGGGTCACCGACGAGGTCGAGGTCGCAGGCATCGACCAGCACGAACACGCCGAGACGGCGTACGACCACAGCGGAGCGGGCGGCGGCTCCAGGACAGCCGCGACCGCCCCGGGCCAGGGAACCGGCCGGCCGGCCGATGCGGGCCCCCCGGCCGGACCGGGCCCCACGGACAGGAAGCCGACCGGGTCGGGCCCCGCGAACAAGAAGGTGGACGCATGAAGCTCATCACCGCGGTCGTGAAGCCGCACCGGCTGGACGAGATCAAGGAGGCCCTCCAGGGCTTCGGCGTCCAGGGCCTCACGGTCACCGAGGCCAGCGGCTACGGCCGCCAGCGCGGCCACACCGAGGTCTACCGGGGCGCCGAGTACACCGTGGACCTGGTCCCGAAGATCCGGATCGAGGTCCTGGCCGAGGACGCGGAGGCCGAACAGCTCATCGATGTGGTGGTGCAGGCGGCCAGGACCGGCAAGATCGGCGACGGCAAGGTCTGGAGCGTCCCGGTCGAGACCGCGATCCGGGTCAGGACCGGCGAACGCGGCCCTGACGCGCTCTGACGACGAGAGCCTGACGCGCTCTGAACGACGAGAGACGGGAACTGCCGGGTGACGAGTGCCGACGACATGACCGACACGACCGGTCAGCAGGACGACGACCGGGAATCCGGCGGTTACGCGGCGGCCCGGCTCCGCCTCCTCCAGGAGAAGACGGACCCGGGGCCGCCCCGCCGCGCGGCCCTCGCCCGGCTCACCGACGCGTGGACGGCCGCGCTCTTCACCCCGGCCGCAGAGGCCGCCGGGGTGCGCGGCGCCGCCCTGGTGGCCGTCGGCGGGTACGGACGCGGTGAGCTCTCCCCGCGCAGCGACCTGGACCTGCTCCTGCTGCACGACGGGAAGGCCGAGCCGGGCGCCATCGCCTCGCTCGCCGACCGGATCTGGTACCCGGTGTGGGATCTGGGGCTGGACCTCGACCACTCCGTACGGACCCCCGCCGAGGCGCGCAGGACGGCGGGCGATGACCTCAGGGTTCAGCTCGGTCTCCTCGACGCCCGGCATGTCGCGGGCGACCCGGGGCTCACCGCCGGGCTGCGCACCGCCGTACGCGCCGACTGGCGCAACCAGGCCCCGAAGCGGCTGCCCGAGCTCTACGAGCTGTGCCAGGAGCGCGCCGGACGCCAGGGCGAGCTGCGGTTCCTCCTGGAACCCGACATCAAGGAGGCCAGAGGCGGACTCCGGGACGCCACGGCGCTGCGGGCCGTCGCCGCGTCCTGGCTGGCCGACGCGCCCCGCGAGGGGCTCGACGGCGCCCGCAGACAGCTCCTCGACGCCCGGGACGCGCTGCATCTGGTGACCGGGCGCGCCACCGAACGCCTCGCCCTCCAGGAACAGGACCAGGTCGCGGCCGAGATCGGCCTGCTGGACGCCGACGCCCTGCTGCGCGAGGTGTACGAAGCCGCGCGGACCATCTCGTACGCCGCCGACGTCACCTGGCGCGAGGTCAACCGGGTGCTGCGCGCCCGCTCCGCACGTCCCCGGCTGCGCGCCCTGCTCGGCGGTGGCGCGGGCAGGACCGCGGCGGCCCCGCGGACCCCGCTCGCCGAAGGCGTGGTGGAGCTGGAGGGCGAGGTGGTGCTGGCCCGCACCGCGCGACCCGAGCGCGACCCCGTACTGCCGCTGCGGGCGGCAGCGGCGGCGGCCCAGGCCGGGCTGCCGGTCTCCCCGCACGCCGTACGCAGGCTGGCGGGCGGCGCACGCCCCCTGCCGGTGCCCTGGCCGGCCGAGGCACGTGAACAGCTGGTGACCCTGCTCGGCGCCGGCCCGTCCACGGTGCAGGTCTGGGAGGCGCTGGAGGCGGAAGGGCTGATCAGCGGGGTGCTGCCGGACTGGGAGCGGGTGCGGTGCAGGCCGCAGCGGAACGCCGTGCACACCTGGACGGTCGACCGGCACCTCGTCGAGACCGCCGTGCGGGCCTCCGCGCTGACCCGCCGGGTGGCCCGGCCCGACCTGCTGCTCGTCGCCGCCCTGCTGCACGACATCGGCAAGGGCTGGCCCGGCGACCACGCGGTGGCGGGCGAGACCATCGCACGCGACATGGCCGCCCGGATCGGCTTCGATGCCGCCGACACCGAGGTGCTCGCCACGCTCGTACGCCACCATCTGCTGCTGGCCGAGACGGCCACCCGGCGCGACCTGGACGACCCGGCGACCGTGCGCGCGGTCGCCGCGGCGGTGAAGTCCGCCGCCACCCTGGAGCTGCTGCACGCGCTGACCGAGGCGGACGCACTGGCGACCGGCCCCGCGGCCTGGTCGTCCTGGCGGGCCTCGCTCGTGGCAGAGCTGGTCGCACGGGCCGCCGCGGTCCTGGCGGGGGAGGAACCCGAGGAACCGGAGACCGGAGCGCCGGGCGCCGAGCACGAACGGCTGGCCGTCGAGGCCCTGCGCACCGGCGGTCCCGCGCTGGCCCTGCACACCAGGGCCGAGGAGCCGCAGGAGGACGGCGCACCGGAGCCGGTGGGCGCGGAGCTGCTCATCGCGCTCCGCGACCGGCCCGGCGTCCTGCCCGCCGTCGCCGGGGTCCTGGCGCTGCACCGGCTGACCGTACGCGCGGCCGATCTGCGCACCGTCGAGCCGCCCGCCGGCCCCGACGACGGCCGGTCGGCGGTGCTGCTGCTGACCTGGCGGGTGGCGGCCGAGTACGGGTCGCTGCCGCAGGCCGCCCGGCTGCGCGCCGATCTCGTACGGGCGCTGGACGGCTCACTCGACGTACGCGCCAGACTGGCCGAACGCGAGGCGGCCCACCCGCGCCGCCGCGGCATCCAGGCCCCGCCGCCCAGCGTGAGGGTGGCCCCGGCGGGGTCCCGGCTGGCCACGGTGATCGAGGTCCGCGCCCAGGATGCCCCGGGCCTGCTGTACCGGATCGGCCGGGTACTGGAGGCGGCCGGGGTGACGGTGCGCAGCGCACATGTCTCCACGCTGGGGGCGAGCGCGGTGGACGCGTTCTATGTGACGGGACCCGACGGGGGCCCGCTCGGGGCGGACGCCGCGGCCGGTCTTGCCCGGGAGGTGGAGGCCGGGCTGCGGAAGTGAGCGGCGGGGCGGCGGCAGCCACGGTGGCCCCGGTCCACCCGCTGGTCACCCTGGTCCCGCCCCGGTTCCGCCCCCTGCTCAGGACCCCGGTCGGGGGCAGGGGCAGACCCGACCCGCCGCGTCCGGATACCCTGGGGTCCAACCGTCCCCCCGCCCCCGACCCGAGGATCCGCGACCGCCGTGTTCGATACCCTCTCCGACCGCCTTGCCGCGACTTTCAAGAACCTCCGGGGCAAAGGGCGCCTCAGCGAGGCGGACATCGATGCCACCGCGCGCGAAATCCGTATCGCCCTGCTTGAGGCCGATGTCGCGCTGCCCGTCGTCCGTGCCTTCATCAAGCAGATCAAGGAGCGCGCGGCCGGCGCCGAGGTCTCCCAGGCGCTGAACCCGGCCCAGCAGGTCATCAAGATCGTCAACGAGGAGCTCATCGGCATCCTCGGTGGCGAGACCCGCCGCCTCCGCTTCGCCAAGCAGCCGCCGACCGTGATCATGCTCGCGGGCCTCCAGGGCGCGGGCAAGACGACCCTCGCCGGGAAGCTCGGCCTCTGGCTCAAGGGCCAGGGCCACACCCCGCTGCTGGTCGCCTGTGACCTCCAGCGTCCCAACGCCGTCAACCAGCTGAGCGTGGTCGCCGAGCGCGCCGGCGTCGCCGTGTACGCCCCCGAGCCGGGCAACGGCGTCGGCGACCCGGTGAAGGTCGCACAGGACTCGATCGAGTTCGCCAAGTCCAAGCAGTACGACGTCGTCGTGGTCGACACCGCGGGCCGTCTGGGCATCGACCAGGAGCTGATGCAGCAGGCCGCGGACATCCGCGACGCCGTCAGCCCCGACGAGGTCCTCTTCGTGGTCGACGCGATGATCGGCCAGGACGCGGTCAACACCGCCGAGGCCTTCCGCGACGGCGTCGGCTTCGACGGTGTGGTGCTCTCCAAGCTCGACGGTGACGCACGCGGTGGTGCGGCGCTCTCCATCGCGCATGTCACCGGCCGGCAGATCATGTTCGCCTCCAACGGCGAGAAGCTGGACGAGTTCGACACGTTCCACCCGGACCGCATGGCGTCCCGGATCCTCGGCATGGGCGACATGCTCAGCCTGATCGAGAAGGCCGAGCAGACCTTCAGCCAGGCCGAGGCCGAGCAGATGGCCTCCAAGCTGGCGAGCAGCAAGGGCGGCAAGGACTTCACGCTCGACGACTTCCTGGCTCAGATGGAGCAGGTCAGGAAGATGGGCAGCATCTCCAAGCTGCTCGGCATGCTGCCCGGCATGGGACAGATGAAGGACCAGATCAACAACATCGACGAGCGGGACGTGGACCGCACCGCCGCGATCATCAAGTCGATGACCCCGGCCGAGCGCCAGGACCCGACGATCATCAACGGCTCGCGCCGGGCCCGGGTGGCCAAGGGCTCGGGTGTCGAGGTCAGCGCCGTGAAGAGCCTGGTCGAGCGGTTCTTCGAGGCACGCAAGATGATGTCGCGGATGGCCCAGGGCGGCGGCATGCCGGGGATGCCGGGGATGCCGGGCATGGGTGGCGGCCCCGGCCGCCAGAAGAAGCAGCAGAAGCAGGCCAAGGGCAAGCGCAAGAGCGGTAACCCGATGAAGCGCAAGGCGGAGGAGCAGGCCGCCGCGGCCCGCCGGGAGCAGGGGAGCGCGCCGGGCCTGCCGTCCGGTGAGGATGCGAAGAACTTCGAACTCCCCGACGAGTTCAAGAAGTTCATGGGCTGACCCGTCCCGGACGCCGAAGCGGCCCGTACTTCCCGGACATCCGGGGGCACGGGCCGCTTCCGCGTGGTGCGACGGTGGTGGGGCGGCTACGGGGAGGTGCCCCGGCGTCCGGTGGTCAGGCGGTCCGGGCGACCACGTAACGGAAGATGTTCGGCAGCCACACCGTGCCGTCGCGCCGCAGATGGGGGTGGAGCGCCTCGGCGACCTCCTTCTTCACCTGGTCCTGGCCGGTCGCCCGTATCGCCGCGTCGAACAGCCCGGTCGACAGCAGCCCGCGTACCGCGCTCCGGATGTCCGCGTAGCCGAACGGGCAGGCCACCCGGCCCGATCCGTCGAGCTTCAGCCCGGCACGCGCCGCCACCTCCTCCAGATCGTCCCTCCGCGGCCTGCGCACGGCATCGGCCAGTCGGGTGGCGACCCGCAGGACGCCCGCCGCCGCGCAGCGCTCGGGCGGCCCCCAGCCGGTCAGCACCACCGCACTGCCGCGCTCCATCAGCGGCACCGCGTCCTCGACGGCCGGCACCGGCCCGTCCGGGTCGTCCGTGACGCCGCCCATCGGCTCGAAGGCGGTCAGCAGGTTGTACGGCGCCGCCATGCCGCCGGAAGCGTCGGCGGGGCTGCCGTGCACCAGCCGGGCCCGCCCGCGCGGGGCGCCCGGCGCGGCATCGGTGCTGTTCGTGCTGTCGGGGCCTTCGGGCAGCAGCCGCTCGCGGGCCAGCGCGATGCGCTCGGCGTGCGTGTCCACACCGGTGACGCTCGCGCCGCGGGCGGCGGCCATGAGCAGGGCGAGCCCCGAGCCGCAGCCGATACCGAGCAGCCGGGTGGCGCTGCCCGCGTCAAGGCGCTTGTAGACCGCTTCGTAGAGCGGCACCAGCATCCGTTCCTGGATCTCGGCCCAGTCGCGGGCGCGTGCGACCGCTTCCTCCGGGGAAGTCGCAGCCACGGACCGGTGGTTCCGGACGAGTGTTGATGACATCGAAGCGCCCCAATTCGCCGAGAGATCAGTTGTGCCCTGTGTGCCAAACCCCCGTGCAGATGTGCGCGCACTGTCCCGTTGCCAGAGAACTCCGCATCCGCGCGCAAGTCCAGGGGTGGCGAGGCAATGCTTGCGTTCCCGGAATATGCGGTCCGGCCGTGCGCCTCCGGGCGAGCGGATGCGGCAGGAGCCGGACGCCCGCATCAAGGCGGCGGGCCCTCGGAACGCCTGCGTCCACGCCCCGCTCCCGGCCCCCAGTCTTACCCGACTCGCGCGCTCGGGCATGTCGGGAGATCCGTGCCACCGGGCGCCCCGTTGAGCCGGACGGGTGATCCCGGCGAGGGGCCGACGGGCACGGCGGGGCAGAGGAACGCGCTCGGCTCCGGGCCGGTCCCGCCTCAGGTCTGCCGGCGGAGGATGGCGACGAACGTGATGTACGAGAGGGCGGCGGTCGCCAGCAGCCAGTAGTACGGATCACCGCTCCGCCCGGAGGCCAGGTCACCGATGAACGCGCAGAGGTTCCCCAGGGTCAGCACCACGCCCGTGCCCGCCCAGGCGCGCCGGCCGATCAGGGCGAAGCGCTCGTCGGGCTCCTCGGTGAGGCCCCGGTAGGTCTCGCTCCGGCGGCGCAGCACGACCAGGACAAGGCTGCACACCGCCATCACCCCGAAGACCGCCAGGCCGACTCCGAGGTGGCCACCGACGGTGGCGGTCACCAGGCAGACCACTCCGATCCCGAGGAAGAAGGCGGGGATCGACCCCTTCGCCGGGGCTCTGTCCATCCGCTGGTCACCTGTCGACATGGAACATCTCCTCAACGCTGACTTCGAAGAACCTGGCCAGGGAGATGGCGAGCGGCAAGGACGGTGTGTACCGCTCGGTCTCGATGGCGTTGACCGTCTGACGCGAGACCCCGAGGGCCGTGCCCAACTGCCCCTGGGAGAGCCCTCGTGACGACCGCAGTGCTCTGACCGTGTTTCTCACCTGTCAAGCTTACTTGTCACCCATCGGCGAATGTCAAGCCTGCTTTACACGCATACCGGGCCGGTCGATCGTGCGAGCCATCCGCGGTTCCGTCCCGCGTGGCCGGGCCGGTGCCGGACCCGTGCGGTGCTCCCGGTACGGTCGCTGTGGCGGGCCGCGTGTACGGGCGGCGGCCCGGATCCGGCCGGACCGCGGTGCTTGTGTACGGCGGCCGGCGTGAACGGCGGCAGGTGGGAACGGTGGCCGCCGATGACCGGCCGATCCGGCCGTCGAATCGGCCGAAACGCCCCTTGCGCGGCGGCCGGTGCGATGCGGCAGGCGCGGTACCCCTGGCTACGCGCCGGGGCGCACGCGACCCTACGTACCACCTTGGTGCGAGCTGTGAGGCTTCTCCGCAGATCAGCGCACCCGCCCTCGTCCGGACGCATCAAGGGCAACTGACGGGTACGTGCAAATTATTTGGGATGCCCCGGAATAGGAACACAGCGGTACCCCGGCTCGTTGTCACGACGTGAGCACGACACCAACTGTCCTCGCCGCAGAGCTGGCGCAGGCGTGGGCCGACATTCAGCGGTACCACCCCGAGCTGCCGGATCTAGCCGCGCCCGAGTCCCTGATCGGTGAGTCCTCGTCCGCCTGCGGCGCTGAACTCTCCTTCGAGCGACTGCTCCATGAGGCAGTCCACGGCATCGCCGCAGCGCGAGGTGTCCGCGACACCTCGCGCGCCGGCCGCTACCACAACCGCAGGTTCCTGGCGATCGCCGAGGAGATGGGCCTCGACCACCCCGAGGAGCCGCACCCCAGCAGCGGCTTCTCGCTGGTCTCGCTCAACCCCGAGGCGAAGCGCCGTTACCGGCAGACGGCCGAACGGCTGCAGCGTGCGCTCAAGGCGCACACCGCGGCGACGGCCGCCGACACCAAACGCTCCTTCCGCGGGCCTGCCGCCCGGCACGGTTCATCCGGTGGCGGGGTGCGGGTGAAGGCGGTCTGCGACTGCGGCCGCAACGTCCGGGTCGTCCCGTCCGTACTGGCCCAGGCGCCCATCGTCTGCGGTGGCTGCGGAAAGGCGTTCCGTATCCCGGAAGTGGTGGCCGCGGCCGGCTGACCCGGGGTCCCGCAACGTATGGCACAATGGCTAGCTGTACTCGACAGCCGCACAGGAACCCTCTCGTCCTCCGGCTGACGCGTCCATCGGGCACCCGAGTACCGCAACCCCACGTGGCATCTCGTTGTGCCCAACCACGTCAAGACCAGGAGACACCACTTCCGTGGCAGTCAAGATCAAGCTGAAGCGTCTGGGCAAGATCCGTTCGCCTCACTACCGCATCGTCGTCGCCGACTCCCGTACCCGCCGTGACGGCCGGGCCATCGAGGAGATCGGCCTGTACCACCCGGTGCAGAACCCCTCGCGCATCGAGGTCAACTCGGAGCGTGCGCAGTACTGGCTGTCCGTCGGCGCCCAGCCGACCGAGCCGGTCATGGCGATCCTGAAGCTCACCGGTGACTGGCAGGCGCACAAGGGCCTCCCGGCCCCCGCGCCGCTCCAGCAGCCGGAGCCGAAGGCCGACAAGCGCGCCGCGTTCGAGGCGTTCGCCAAGTCGATCGAGGGCGACGAGCCGAAGGGTGAGGCCATCACCCCGAAGGCGAAGAAGGCCGACAAGAAGGCGGACGAGGCGGCTCCGGCTGCTGACTCCACCGAGTCGACCGAGGCCTGAGCATGCTCGAGGAGGCTCTCGAGCACCTCGTGAAGGGCATCGTCGACAACCCCGACGACGTACAGGTCGCTTCACGCAACCTCCGTCGCGGGCAGGTGCTGGAGGTCCGGGTGCACCCCGACGACCTCGGTAAGGTGATCGGCCGCAACGGCCGCACCGCGCGCGCCCTGCGCACCATCGTGGGCGCCATCGGCGGCCGTGGCATCCGGGTCGACCTCGTCGACGTGGACCAGGTCCGCTGAGCAGTAGCTGAACACCGGCTCGGGCCGGGGAGGGCTGAGAAGCCGTCCCCGGCCTTTGTCGTCCGCGGTGAGCGCGGCAACACTTGGACCACCCCGGCCGGCAGGACCGGCAGGAACCAGCGGAATGAGGAGCGAAGCGTGCAACTGGTAGTCGCACGGATCGGGCGCGCCCACGGGATCAAGGGCGAAGTCACCGTGGAGGTGCGCACGGACGAGCCCGAGCTGCGGCTCGGACCCGGTGCGGTACTCGCCACCGACCCCGCGGCCACCGGGCCGCTGACCATCGAGACCGGCCGGGTGCACAGCGGCAGGCTGCTGCTGCGCTTCGCGGGGGTCACGGACCGGACGGCCGCCGAGGCGCTCCGCAACACCCTGCTGATCGCAGACGTCGACCCGCGGGAGACCCCCGAGGACCCCGAGGAGTTCTACGACCACCAGCTGATGGACCTCGACGTGGTGCTGGCGGACGGCACCGAGGTCGGCCGGATCACCGAGATCACCCACCTGCCCTCGCAGGACCTCTTCATCGTGGAGCGGCCCGACGGCAGCGAGGTCATGATCCCGTTCGTCGAGGAGATCGTCACCTCGATCGACCTGGATGAGCAGCGGGCCGTCATCGACCCGCCGCCCGGCCTGATCGACGAGAGCCGGGCCGAGATCGCCGGCGCCCGGGACGACGACTGATGCGGCTCGACGTCGTCACGATCTTCCCCGAGTACCTCGAACCGCTGAACGTCTCGCTGGTCGGCAAGGCACGCGCCCGCGGCCGGCTCGGTGTCCACGTACACGACCTGCGCGACTGGACGTACGACCGGCACAACACGGTCGACGACACCCCCTACGGCGGCGGCCCCGGCATGGTCATGAAGACCGAGCCCTGGGGTGAGGCGCTGGACGAGGTCCTGGCCACCGGTTACGAGGCGGGTGCGTCCGGCCCGGTCCTGGTCGTGCCCACCCCGAGCGGCCGCCCCTTCACCCAGCAGGTCGCGGTCGAACTCTCCGAGCGCCCCTGGCTGGTCTTCACACCCGCCAGGTACGAGGGCATCGACCGGCGGGTGGTCGACGAGTACGCGACCCGGATGCCGGTGTACGAGGTCTCCATCGGGGACTACGTCCTGGCGGGCGGGGAGGCCGCCGTCCTGGTGATCACGGAAGCCGTCGCCCGGCTGCTGCCCGGCGTGCTCGGCAACGCCGAGTCGCACCGCGACGACTCCTTCGCCACCGGCGCGATGGCCGACCTCCTGGAGGGGCCGGTCTACACCAAGCCGCCCGAGTGGCGCGGCCGGTCCATCCCGGACGTCCTGCTCAGCGGCCACCACGGCAGGATCGCCCGCTGGCGCCGGGACGAGGCGTTCCGTCGCACGGACCTCAACAGGCCGGATCTGCTGGAGCGCAGCGACCCGGCGTCCTTCGGCAAGAAGGACCGCGAAATGCTCTCGATCCTGGGCTGGAAGCAGGGGCCCGGAGGGCGATTTGGGCGAGAGCACGAGGACGTGGAAGAATAGGCCGCTGCTGTACGTCCGGCGTGCGCCCCTGCCACAGGGGGAACGACGACCGTCCGACGCGATCAGCTCTCGAAACTCATCACGATGATTCCGTCGATGACCTGTGGCATCGGCGAAGAAAGCAGAAGATCATGTCCAGCCTGCTCAACAGCGTCAACACCGCTTCGCTCCGGTCCGACCTGCCGGCCTTCCGCGCCGGTGACACGGTCAACGTCCACGTCCGCGTCATCGAGGGCACCCGCTCGCGTATCCAGCAGTTCAAGGGTGTCGTCATCCGCCGCCAGGGCGCGGGCGTCAGCGAGACCTTCACGGTCCGCAAGGTCTCGTTCTCGGTCGGCGTCGAGCGTACCTTCCCGGTGCACAGCCCGATCTTCGAGAAGATCGAGCTCGTCACCCGCGGTGACGTCCGTCGCGCCAAGCTGTACTACCTCCGTGAGCTGCGCGGCAAGGCCGCGAAGATCAAGGAGAAGCGCGACCACTGAGTCCACAGGGCGGCCGGATAAGCTCTGGCCCCGATGGACACCGAAGCACAGCAGACAGAGCGCGACGGCTCACCCGAACCGGACACGTCCGGCGAGGAGCAGCGGTCGCGCTCTGTGCGTCTCGCCGCGCTGATCGAGGGGCCCTGGCGCAAGGCCGGGCTGCTGGCCCTCGTCTGTGTGGCGTTCCTGCTGCTGCTGAGTACGTATGTGATGCAGCCGTTCCTCATCCCCAGCGGCTCCATGGAGCCCACCCTCCAGGTCGGGGACCGGGTGCTGGTGGACAAGCTGGCGTACCGGTTCGGCGGTGAGCCCCGGCGCGGGGACGTCGTGGTCTTCGACGGCACCGGCTCCTTCGTACGGGAGGCACCCGCGCAGAACCCCGTGACCCGGGTGGCGCGCGGCGCGGCCTCCGCGCTGGGGTTCGCGGCGCCCGCCGGTACCGACTACGTCAAGCGTGTGGTGGGGGTGGGCGGCGACCATGTGGTCTGCTGCGACAAGCGGGGGCGTATCGAGGTGAACGGGCGGCCGGTGGACGAGACGTATGTGTATCCCGGCAACCCTCCGTCCCAGGTGCCCTTCGACATCGTGGTGCCCGCCGGAACCCTCTGGGTGATGGGCGACCACCGCTCACGCTCCAGCGACTCCCGCGACCACCTCGGGGATCCCGGGGGAGGGATGGTACCGGTGGAGCAGGTGATCGGCCGGGCCCGCTGGATCGGCTGGCCGTTCAGCCGCTGGACCGCGCTGGAGAGGTCCGGGGCCTTCGCCCGGGTACCGGCGTCCGGCGGCGGCCATGGGTAACCGGGGAAGGGCACGAGGCGGCGGGCCGACGGGCGAACGGCCGGCGTCGGCCGGCGGCCCCACCGGTGCACGGTCCCTGCCCACCAGGGCCGAGCGGCGCAGACTCGCGCGCAAGGTCCAGCGGCGGCGGCGCAGATCCACAGCGCGTGAGATACCCGTTCTGATCATCGTGGCGATCGTGATCGCGCTGGTGCTCAAGACGTTCCTGGTGCAGGCGTTCGTCATCCCGTCGGGTTCGATGGAGGAGACGATCCGGATCGGTGACCGGGTACTGGTGGACAAGCTGACGCCGTGGTTCGGCTCGAAACCGCAGCGCGGCGACGTCGTGGTCTTCAAGGACCCCGGCCACTGGCTGCCGCCCGAGGAGACCAGGACGGAGAGCTCGCCGTTTCTCGTCAGACAGCTCAAGACCGGCCTGACCTTCATCGGACTGCTCCCTTCGGACAATGAACAGGACCTGATCAAGCGGGTCATCGGGGTGGGCGGGGACACCGTCAAGTGCTGCGACAAGGACGGCAGGGTCACCGTCAACGGCACCCCGCTGAACGAGCCGTATCTCCATCCGGGGAATCCGCCGTCCCAGCTGAAGTTCGATGTGAAGGTCCCGCCCGGGCGGCTCTTCGTGATGGGGGACCACCGGTCCAACTCGGCGGATTCGCGGTACCACATGGACGGTCCCTACCAGGGGACTGTGCCGGTGAGCGGGGTGGTGGGACGGGCGGTCGTCATCGCCTGGCCGCTGGGGCACTGGAGCCGGCTCAAGGAGCCCGCGGCCTTCGGGTCGGTGGCGTCCGCTCCGGACCAGGGCGGTCCGGACCGGGCCGGTTCCGGTCGGCGGAGTCTCGCCGCTCAGGATCGGCACGTAAACTTCCCGCTCCCGACTCCTGCGGAACTTCCGCTCGTTATGGGAGTGGTGGGCCTGCGTCTCCCCGGAGGCAGGCGACGGCACGGAGTGAGGAGTGGATGTGGGGGACGTGGCGGTCGGCGCGCGATCCGGACACGAAGAGCCAGAGGACCGGCCAGGGCCGCCCGTTGGTGGCGAGGGAACCGAAACCTCTGACAGCGGGTGGCCGGACGGGTCCGACAGGGCCGGTGGCCAGTACAGGGCACCGGGCCCGCAGAACGGTCCGGGTGGACCGGGCGGCCCCGGCGGCCCGGACGGCCTCGACGGGGAAGGCGAGGACGGCGGGAGCACCCGGGACAAGGCGCCCAAGAAGCAGCGCTCCTTCTGGAAGGAGCTGCCGCTCCTCATCGGAATCGCGCTGGTCCTGGCCCTGTTGATCAAGACATTCCTGGTCCAGGCGTTCTCGATCCCCTCGGACTCGATGCAGGACACGCTGCAGCGCGGGGACCGGGTGCTGGTGGACAAGCTGACACCGTGGTTCGGCTCGGAGCCGGAGCGGGGTGACGTCGTGGTGTTCCACGATCCGGGCGGCTGGCTCGAAGGCGAACCGACGCCCACCCCGAACGTGGCGCAGAAGTTCCTGAGCTTCATCGGCCTGATGCCGTCGGCGGAGGAGAAGGACCTGATCAAGCGGGTCATCGCGGTCGGCGGGGACACGGTCTCCTGCAAGAAGGGCGGCCCGGTCGTCGTCAACGGCAAGGCGCTGTCCGAGAAGTCGTACATCTACCCCGGCAACACCCCGTGCGACGACCAGCCGTTCGGGCCGATCCATGTGCCCAAGGGCCGGATCTGGGTGATGGGCGACCACCGGCAGGACTCGCTCGACTCCCGCTACCACCAGCAGCTGCCCGGTGGGGGCACGGTCTCCGACAAGGAGGTCGTCGGACGGGCCTTCGTCGTGGCCTGGCCGGTCAACCGGTGGGCGTGGCTGGGTGTTCCGAGCACCTTCGACCAGAAGGGCATCAACGCCGCCGGCTCACTCGCTCCCGGCGCGCTCGGGCTCGCGGGAGCGCTGCCGCTGGTGATCAGGCGCAGGCGCAGGCTGACCCGTGACGGTACCGCTGACGGTACTGCCGGGTAAGGTGCCCTCCCAGATCGTCGATCTCCGATATGGGGGAGCGCTGGGATGAGCGGAACAGTACGTACGAGTGGCGGCGGTGGCCGGCTCGGCAGTGCGCTGTCGGGTCTGGCCGTGGCCCTCGGCTGCGTGCTCTTTCTCGGAGGGTTCGCCTGGGGTGCGGTGGAGTACAAGCCGTACACCGTACCGACCGACTCGATGACCCCGACCGTGCAGGTGGGGGACCGGGTGCTGGCACAGCGAATAGACAGCAGCGCGGTGCGCCGCGGGGACGTGGTGGTCTTCAAGGATCCCGCCTGGGGCGATATGCCGATGCTGAAGCGGGTGGTGGGAGTCGGCGGCGACGAGGTCGCCTGCTGCGACTCCAGGGGCCGGCTCACGGTGAACGGCAAGGGGATCAACGAGCCGTATCTGAAGGCCGATTCGTTCTCCGGGGGCCGGGCATCCGCGACCGCCTTCACCGTGAAGGTGCCCGAGGGCCGGCTCTTCCTCCTCGGTGACGAGCGCACCAACTCGATGGACTCCCGTGTCCACCTCCAGGACGCCGACCACGGCTCGGTACCGCGCTCGACGGTGTCCGCGCGGGTGGACGCCATCGCCTGGCCGCTGAGCGGCGGGACCATCGAACGCCCGAAGGGTTTCGCGGCGCTGCCCGGCGGGGTCTCGCAGCCCGGACCGCTGAAACTGGTGGTGGCGGCTGTGCTGGCCGGGATCGTGCTGATCCTGGGCGGTTGCGTCTACGGACCGGTCGCCCGGCGGCGGGGCCGCAGCCGGAAGGTGACCGCCGATGTCGGCTGAGCTGCGCAGGGTCGCACGCGTCATCCTGCTCGATCCGGCCGACCGGGTGCTGCTGATGCACGGGTTCGAGCCGGATGATCCGACACGCACCTGGTGGTTCACGCCCGGCGGGGGCGTCGAGGCGGGGGAGACCGACGAGGAGGCCGCGCTCCGCGAGGTACGGGAGGAGACCGGCATCGACACGGTCGAACTCGGCCCTGTGCTGTGGACGAGGGTGTGCTCCTTCCCGTTCGACGGGCGGCGGTGGAACCAGGACGAACAGTATTTTCTGGGTCGAACCACTCGGACGGCGACCGCCATGGACGGGCTGACCCCGCTGGAGCAGCGGAGTGTCGCGGGGCTGAGGTGGTGGACTTCCGCCGAACTGTCCGCGACGCGTGAGACGGTGTACCCGACCAGGCTCGCCGGGCTGCTGCGCACGCTGCTCGACGAGGGTCCCCCGGCTGCACCGGTGGTCCTGGCCCCGGAAATCGTCTAGGGGCGCAGGCGGGCGGCGCACAATAGGGGGACGCACGGCTGAAGGGGAACATGCCATGAGCGCCGAGGACCTCGAGAAGTACGAGACCGAGATGGAGCTGAAGCTCTACCGGGAGTACCGCGACGTTGTCGGCCTGTTCAAATATGTGATCGAGACCGAGCGGCGCTTCTACCTCACCAACGACTACGAGATGCAGGTGCACTCAGTACAGGGCGAGGTCTTTTTCGAGGTGTCCATGGCTGATGCCTGGGTCTGGGACATGTACAGGCCGGCCAGGTTCGTCAAGCAGGTACGCGTACTGACCTTCAAGGATGTGAACATCGAGGAGCTCAACAAGAGCGATCTCGAACTTCCGGGTGGCTGAGGTCGTCCCGGTCGGCTGACTTCTTGTGAGTGGCTGAGCTCTTGCCGGCCGACTGAGCTTCTGCCAGGCCGCTGGGCTCTTGCAGGTACCCGCGTCTGTGCGGGTGCCTGCGCTTTTATGCGTGGCCGCGGCTCTTCCGGGTGACCGGGTTTTCCACAACCGGCGAGTAGTCCACCAAGATCCACACGGTGGCGGCCCGGACGGCAGAGTCGGTGCCGGAGGTGGTGCCGGATGAACGCACGGGGGGCACTCGGGCGGTACGGCGAGGAACTGGCGGCAAGGACGCTGGCCGGGTCCGGAATGACCGTCGTCGAGCGGAACTGGCGGTGCAGGTCGGGCGAGATCGACATCGTGGCGCGCGACGGCGACGCGCTGGTCGTCTGTGAGGTGAAGACCCGCAGAGAAGGCGCCTTCGAGCATCCGATGGCCGCGGTCACCCCGGTCAAGGCCGACCGGCTCAGACGTCTCGCCGAGCGCTGGCTCGCGGCGAACGGCGGGCCGCCGCCCGGCGGGGTGCGGATCGATCTCATCGGCGTGGTGCTGCCCAGGCGCGGTGCGCCGCTGGTCGAGCACGCACGGGGGGTGGCCTGATGGGTTTCGCCCGTGCGTGTTCGGTCGCGCTGGTCGGCGTGGACGGTGTGGTGGTGGAGGTCCAGGCGGACCTCGAACCGGGAATCGCCGCCTTCACGCTGGTGGGGCTGCCGGACAAGAGCCTGGTCGAGAGCCGGGACCGGGTCAGGGCCGCCGTGGTGAACTCGGGCGCGGAGTGGCCCCAGAAGAAACTCACGGTGGGGCTGAGCCCCGCATCGGTACCGAAGAGCGGCAGTGGCTTCGATCTGGCCGTCGCCTGCGCCGTCCTGGGGGCCGCCGAGCGCGTCGACCCGAGGGAGATCGCCGACCTGGTGCTCATCGGGGAGCTGGGGCTCGACGGCCGGGTCAGACCGGTGCGCGGCATTCTGCCCGCCGTGCTGGCGGCGGCCGAAGCGGGATACCGCCGGGTCGTGGTCCCCGAGCAGACCGCGGGGGAGGCGTCACTCGTGCCGGGCGTCTCGGTGCTCGGGGTGCGGAGTCTGCGGCAGCTCATCGCGGTGCTGAGCGGTGAGCCGGTCCCCGACGAGGCGCCCGCCGCACAGGGGCGGCCGGACTCGATGCTGGCCGGTCTGATGGTGCCGGGCGCCGGGGCCGGCACCGGGCTCGCCCTGGGCGGGGGGACCGGTGCGGGGGCCGACCTCGCGGACGTGGCGGGGCAGCCCGCCGCCAGAAAGGCGCTGGAGGTCGCCGCGGCCGGGGCCCACCATCTGCTGCTGCACGGGCCTCCGGGCGCGGGCAAGACCATGCTGGCCGAGCGGCTTCCCGCGATCCTGCCACCGCTGAGCAGACACGAGTCGCTGGAGGTGACCGCGGTCCACTCGGTGGCCGGCATCCTCCCGCCGGGCGAGCCACTGATCGGCACCGCTCCGTACTGCGCGCCGCACCACTCCGCGACCATGCAGTCGCTGATCGGCGGCGGCAACGGCCTGCCCCGGCCGGGAGCCGTGTCCCTGGCCCACCGCGGTGTGCTCTTTCTCGACGAGGCACCCGAATTCTCCGTCCGGGTCCTCGACGCGCTGCGCCAGCCGCTGGAGTCCGGGCACGTGGTCGTCGCGCGCAGCGCGGGGGTCGTGCGGCTGCCCGCGAGATTCCTGATGGTGCTGGCCGCCAACCCCTGCCCCTGCGGCAGGCACACGATGCACGGCTCGGGGTGCGAATGCCCGCCGTCGGCGGTCCGGCGCTACCAGGCCAGACTCTCCGGACCGCTCCTCGACCGGGTGGACCTCCGGGTCGAAGTGGAGCCGGTGCGCCGCTCCGACCTGATGGGACAGGGCGATGCGGGCGAATCGTCGGCGGCCGTTGCCGCACGGGTGCGGGAGGGCCGGGAACGGGCCGCGAAGCGGCTGGCCGGCACGGAGTGGAGCACCAACAGCGAGGTGCCCGGCCATGAGCTGAGGACCCGCTGGACGGCCGCGCCCGGAGCGCTCGCGGTGGCCGAGCGTGAGATGGAGCGCGGGCTGCTCACCGCCCGCGGTCTCGACAGGGTGCTGAGGGTGGCCTGGACGGTCGCCGATCTGGCCGGCCGGGACCGGCCCGGCGCCCAGGATGTCGGGCTCGCTCTCCAACTGCGTACCGGCGTGGACCGGGGGGCGCTGCTCGCCGCCGGGAAGGACCACGGATGAGTACGGGTGCGGGGCCGGGCGGTGACGAGCGGCTGGCACGGGCCGCGCTGACCCGGGTCCTTGAGCCGGGCGACGAGCCGGGCGGACGGTGGCTGCGCGAACTGGGCGCCGTGGAACTGTGGCGGCGGCTGCGTACCGTGGCGGGCGGCGGGGATGCCGTCTTCCCCGGTATGAGCGCCAGGCGGCTCGCCGGATACCGGTTGCGGGCGGCGGCGGCGCGGCCGGATCAGGACCTGCGGGACGCGGACGCGGGGGGCGGACGGTTCGTCTGCCCGGGGGACCAGGAGTGGCCGGGACAGCTCGACGACCTGGGGGACGCGCGGCCGATCGGGCTCTGGGTGCGGGGACGGCCCCAGCTGAGGATATGGGCGCTGCGATCCGTCGCCGTGGTCGGCGCCCGTGCCTGTACGGCCTACGGCGCGCATATGGCGGCCGCACTGGGCTCGGGCCTCGCCGAGCTCGGCTGGGTCGTGGTGTCGGGCGCCGCGTTCGGTGTCGACGGGGCCGCTCATCGCGGCGCGCTCGCCGCGGGCGGGGCCACCATCGCGGTGCTGGCCTGCGGAGTCGACACGGTCTACCCGCGCGGTCACGCCGAGCTGATCGGGCGGATCGCGGAACAGGGGCTGCTCATCGGCGAGTTGCCACCGGGGGACCATCCCACGCCCAGCCGCTTCATCCTCCGCAACCGGGTGATCGCCGCCCTCACCCGGGGGACCGTGGTCGTCGAGGCCGAGTACCGCAGCGGCTCACTGGCCACCGCGCGCAGCGCCCAGAAGCTGGGCCGCTACACGATGGGGGTCCCCGGGCCGGTCACCAGCGGGCTCTCGGCCGGGGTGCACGAGTTGCTGCGCGGCGGCGGCGTCCTGGTCACGGATGCGGCCGAAGTCGCCGAGCTGGTAGGGAACATCGGCGATCTGGCACCCGGCAGACACGGCCCCGTCCTGCCCAGGGACCTGCTCGGTCCGGCCGCCGCCCGGGTGTTGGAGGCACTTCCGGGCCATGGCGTGACGGACGCACGCGAGGTGGCCCGTGAGGCGGGGACGACCGCCGACGAAGCGCTCGCCAGGCTGTACGAACTCCACTCGTTGGGGTTCGTTGAACGGCGAAGTGAAGGATGGCAGTTGGTGCCGGGGGCGCCACAGATCGCAGGCGCCCGGCGAGGCGATGCTTGACCTGGGGCAATCGGGTGAAAAGGTGATGTCCCAGCCTCGGCGGGGGCCTTCCGGCATCACCTCCGGGACACCGCCCGCGTGAGGGCGTCGCACAGGTGCCATGACGCACTCATTGCGCCCTGCAATGCTTCAGTCACGCTACGCTCACAAGGAATCCGGCTCAAAACAAGTCCTACGCAGGTCCCAGCAGAACGGCTCAAGGCAACGAATGCCCCAGCACACGTCCGGTTCCGACCGCGCGGCAGCGCCACCGGCGGCACGTGGCCATATCCGGCCCCCCGCGCCGTCGTCGCTCGATGAGCTGTGGCGGTCGTACAAGTCGACGGGCGACAAGCGGCTGCGCGAGCAGCTGATCCTGCACTATTCGCCCCTGGTCAAGTACGTCGCCGGCCGGGTCAGCGTGGGGCTGCCGCCCAACGTCGAGCAGGCCGACTTCGTCTCCTCCGGTGTCTTCGGACTGATCGACGCCATCGAGAAGTTCGACATCGAGCGGTCCATCAAGTTCGAGACCTACGCGATCACGCGGATCCGCGGCGCGATGATCGACGAACTCCGCGCGCTCGACTGGATCCCCCGCTCGGTCCGGCAGAAGGCCCGCGCTGTCGAGCGTGCCTACGCCACGCTGGAGGCCCAGCTGCGCCGCACGCCCTCCGAGGCCGAGGTCGCGGCCGAGATGGGCATCGCGGTGGAGGAACTGCACGCCGTGTTCAGCCAGTTGTCACTGGCCAACGTGGTGGCCCTGGACGAGCTCCTGCACGTCGGCGGTGAGGGCGGCGACAGGCTGAGCCTGATGGACACCCTGGAGGACACCGCGGCGGACAACCCGGTCGAGCTGGCCGAGGGCCGCGAGCTGCGCCGGCTGCTGGCCCGTGCCATCAACACTCTCCCGGACCGGGAGAAGACCGTGGTCACGCTCTACTACTACGAGGGCCTGACCCTGGCCGAGATCGGCCATGTCCTCGGAGTCACCGAGAGCCGGGTCAGCCAGATCCACACCAAATCCGTCCTGCAGCTGCGCGCCAAGCTCTCGGACGTCGGACGCTGATCCCGCAGGCGAATCGTCCCTGCCCGGAGTGGGTCCGTAAAGTGACCCCGTGCCCAGGATTCGAGCGGCCTCCGTGGCCGAACACCGAACCATGCAGCGCGGCGCCCTGCTGGACGCCGCCCGCACCCTCCTCTCCGAAGGCGGTACGGAGGCGCTGACCTTCCCCGCCCTCGCCGAGCGCACCGGACTCGCGCGCTCCTCCGTGTACGAGTACTTCCGCTCACGCGCCGCCGTGGTGGAAGAGCTCTGCGCCGTCGACTTCCCGGTCTGGGCTGCGGAGATCGAGTCCGCGATGGAGCGGGCTCCTGACCCCGCGGGCAAGGTCGAGGCGTATGTCCGCCAGCAGCTCGCCCTGGTCGGGGACCAGCGGCACCGGGCCGTGGTGGCCATCTCCGCGGGGGAACTCGACGCGGGCGCCCGGGAGAAGATCCGTGCCGCGCACGGCGGTCTCATCGCGATGATCGTCGAGGCGCTCGAAGCCCTGCGTCACGAGCACCCGAGGCTCGCGGCGATGCTGCTCCAGGGGGTGGTGGACGCGGCGGTGCGGCGTATCGAGGCGGGTTCGTCCGAGGACCCCGCCGTGGTGGCCGACGCTGCCGTCGCGATGGCACTGGGCGGCGTCCGGGGCTGAGCCCCACCGGTCCCGGACTTGTGCCGTCCCCGGGCCGCCGTCGTCGCCGGGGCCCCTGTGACGGACCCCTGTGGTCTCCGGGAGCTGTCGCCTACCGGGCGCGCTGTGGTCCCCGGGCGGGCTGCGATCTCCGGGCGCGCCGTGGTCCCCGGGCGGGCTGCGATCCCCGGGCTTGCTGAGGTCTCTGGGAGGGCTCCGATCTTCGGACTCGCTGTGGTCCGCGGGCTCCCCGTGATCTCCGGGCTCCCTCTGATCTCCGGGATCCCGAACACCGGCAGCAGTCTGGACGGTCCCCGGTGCAGCAGTCCGGGTGGGAGCAGCGACAGCGGGTTCAGATAGTGGTCACCGTGCAGCAGTCCCCAGTGGAGGCAGCCCGACGGGCAGTGGGACGGTCCGCTCTCCCGTACGGCGACCGGCCGGCCTGCGGTGACCTCGTCCCCTTTCCGGACGAGCGCCCGGACCGGTTCGTACGTCGTGCGCAGGGACGTGCCCGACACCGCGAGGGTGAGCACCCCTTGCCCCGCCACCCGCCCCGCGAACGTGATCCGGCCGGAAGCGGCGGCCAGGACCGGTGTGCCGGCGGGGGCGGCCAGATCGACCCCGCGGTGGCCCGGCCCGTAAGGAGAGGCGGGAGGATCCCAGCCGTGGACGATCCGCGGGCGGCCTGCCAACGGCCAGCTGCGGTCGCCGTGGTCGGCGGCCGGTAAGGGCGCGGGCCTCGGCGCCGGCTCGGTGAGCGCCGCCGTGACCGTGGTCGTGGCCGTGGTTCTCGCCGACAACGGCGACGACGGCGACTGCGACGGCGTGGACGGCCGTGAGTACACGGCGCTCGAATGCCAGGAGGGCACCGCGGCCGAGTACCCGGAGCACAACGCCGGGACGGCGGCCGACAGCAGTACGCACACCACCGCGAACAACCCGGCCAGCCATGTGTTCCGGCCCTGGCGTCTCACGTTCGGGGCGTTACGGTCCGGGCAGAAGCGGTGCAGGGCGTTCGGCCGGCGGGCGCCGTGGCCCGGGGCGGTCTCGTTCAGGCGCATGGGGAAACCGTCCCCCGTCGCACGGATCCGCGGGGATCATGGCCGGTATCTGTGGACCACCAGGCGGTTGTGGATATCGCCGTCACCCGGCGCTCACCGGGTCCCGTACACTTCTGGTGGCGATCCGGGTCACCGGGTCGACTTCGCACGCCCCCCATCACCCCATCAGCGGTCGATGGACGCGCCTCTCGGTCCCTCGTGGCACGGCGCGTGTGGGCGTCAGGCGCGACAGCAAACCTGCGGTCGCGACAACCGAGTACATCAAGGAGTACGGCCATGGCCGTCGTCACGATGCGGGAGCTGCTGGAGAGCGGCGTCCACTTCGGTCACCAGACCCGTCGTTGGAACCCGAAGATGAAGCGCTTCATCTTCACGGAGCGCAACGGCATCTACATCATCGACCTGCTCCAGTCGCTGTCGTACATCGACCGCGCCTACGAGTTCGTCAAGGAGACCGTCGCGCACGGCGGCTCCATCATGTTCGTGGGTACCAAGAAGCAGGCCCAGGAGGCCATCGCCGAGCAGGCGACGCGCGTGGGCATGCCCTACGTCAACCAGCGCTGGCTCGGCGGCATGCTGACCAACTTCTCCACCGTCTACAAGCGCCTTCAGCGTCTGAAGGAGCTTGAGCAGATCGACTTCGAGGACGTGGCCGCCTCCGGCCTCACCAAGAAGGAGCTCCTGGTCCTCTCGCGCGAGAAGGCCAAGCTGGAGAAGACCCTCGGTGGTATCCGCGAGATGCAGAAGGTGCCCAGCGCCGTCTGGATCGTCGACACCAAGAAGGAGCACATCGCCGTCGGTGAGGCGCGCAAGCTCCACATCCCGGTCGTCGCGATCCTCGACACCAACTGCGACCCCGACGAGGTCGACTACAAGATCCCGGGCAACGACGACGCGATCCGCTCCGTCACCCTGCTCACCCGCGTGATCGCCGACGCCGCCGCCGAGGGCCTCATCGCCCGCTCCGGCGCTGCGACCGGCGACCAGAAGCCGGGCGAGAAGGCCGCCGCCGAGCCGCTCGCCGAGTGGGAGCGTGACCTGCTCGACGGTGAGAAGAAGGACGGCGCCGAGGTCGTCCAGACCTCTGCCGAGACCGAGAAGGTCGCGGACGCCGAGGCTCCGGTCGCCGAGGCCGCCACCGAGGCCCCGGCCGCTGAGGCCCCTGCCGCCGAGGCGCCCGCCGCTCCGGCCGCGGACGCCGAGCAGGCCTGACCCTCACCGGTCCGGTAGTCGACGGCGGAGGCCTCCGGGCCTCCGCCGTCCACCCGTAAGATCTTTCAGACTTCGAGAGAGAATTTCACGATCATGGCGAACTACACCGCCGCTGACGTCAAGAAGCTCCGCGAGCTCACCGGCGCCGGCATGATGGACTGCAAGAAGGCGCTCGACGAGGCCGACGGCAGCGTCGACAAGGCCGTCGAGGCGCTCCGTATCAAGGGCCAGAAGGGCGTCGCCAAGCGCGAGGGCCGCTCCGCCGAGAACGGCGCCGTCGTCTCCCTCATCGCCGACGACAACACCTCCGGTGTCCTGGTCGAGCTGAAGTGCGAGACGGACTTCGTCGCCAAGGGTGACAAGTTCCAGGCCGTCGCCAACGCGCTCGCCGCTCACGTCGCCGCGACCTCCCCGGCCGACATCGCGACGCTCCTCGCGTCCGAGATCGAGGCCGGCAAGACCGTGCAGGCGTTCGTCGACGAGGCCAACGCCAACCTCGGCGAGAAGATCGTCCTGGACCGCTTCGCGCAGTTCTCCGGCGTCTACGTCACCTCGTACATGCACCGCACCATGCCCGACCTGCCCCCGCAGATCGGTGTCCTGGTCGAGCTGGACAAGGCCGACGCCGAGCTCGCCCGCGGCCTCGCGCAGCACATCGCCGCCTTCGCGCCGAAGTACCTGGACCGCGAGGACGTCCCGGCCGAGGTCGTGGAGGCCGAGCGCCGCGTCGCCGAGGAGACCACGCGCGCCGAGGGCAAGCCCGAGGCCGCCCTCCCGAAGATCGTCGAAGGCCGGGTCAACGGCTTCTTCAAGGAGGCCACGCTCCTGGGCCAGCCGTACGCGCTGGACAACAAGAAGTCCGTCCAGAAGGTTCTGGACGAGGCCGGTGTCACCCTGAAGCGCTTCTCGCGCATCAAGGTCGGCATCTGAGTCTGTACGCGATCCACCGAAGACCCCGATAGGGTCTGACGCAGCCGCCCGGGTCCGCGCCGGACGGCCGCAGATCTGACGAGGAGGCCATTGCCGCACAGGGAACCGCAAGGACCCCCGGCAATGGCCTTCTTCGTATGCGCACGAGGAGATCTCCATGGAACAGGCCGACAGGAACGCCGGCAAAGCCGACGACGGCAGTACCGGCGACGGCAAGAGGCACGGCCGCTTCATGCTGAAGCTGTCGGGTGAGGCCTTCGCCGGCGGCGGCGGCCTCGGCGTCGACCCCGACGTCGTGCACGCCATCGCCCGCGAGATCGCGGCGGTCGTCAGGGACGGCGCCGAGATCGCCGTCGTCATCGGCGGCGGCAACTTCTTCCGCGGCGCCGAACTCCAGCAGCGCGGCATGGACCGGGCACGCTCCGACTACATGGGCATGCTCGGTACGGTCATGAACTGCCTCGCCCTCCAGGACTTCCTGGAGAAGGAGGGCATCGACTCCCGCGTCCAGACCGCCATCACCATGGGGCAGGTCGCGGAGCCGTACATCCCGCTGCGCGCCGTCCGCCACCTGGAGAAGGGACGCGTCGTCATCTTCGGTGCGGGCATGGGCATGCCGTACTTCTCCACCGACACGACCGCGGCGCAGCGTGCCCTGGAGATCGACGCCGAGGCGCTGCTCATGGGCAAGAACGGGGTGGACGGGGTCTATGACTCCGACCCGAAGAAGAACCCCGACGCGGTGAAGTACGACGCGCTGGAGTACAGCGAGGTACTGAACCGCAACCTCAAGGTCGCCGACGCTACGGCCATCACCCTCTGCCGTGACAACAGCCTGCCGATCCTCGTCTTCGAGCTGCTGGCCTCGGGCAATATCGCGCGGGCCGTCAAGGGTGAGAAGATCGGGACTCTTGTGAACGACCAGGGCACCCGGGCCTGAGAACCGGGGACTGGCCGCTCAGGAGAGCCGAGGGGCCACGCGGTCACGAGGCCGAGAGGCCAACAGGACCGACAAGAACCTGCCGGTCGGACACCGGTCAGGGCAAGACGCGGGTTTACTCCAGGGCCTGAGAACGCGGGCCCACTCAAGACATGCAGGAGCAAGTGGTGATCGAAGAGACCCTCCTCGAGGCCGAGGAGAAGATGGAGAAGGCCGTCGTGGTCGCCAAGGAGGACTTCGCCGCGATCCGCACCGGCCGTGCGCACCCGGCGATGTTCAACAAGATCGTGGCGGAGTACTACGGCGCGCTGACCCCGATCAACCAGCTCGCCTCGTTCTCCGTGCCGGAGGCCCGGATGGCTGTGGTGACCCCGTTCGACAAGACCTCGCTGCGCAACATCGAGCAGGCGATCCGCGACTCGGACCTCGGCGTCAACCCGAGCAACGACGGCAATATCATCCGGGTGACGTTCCCCGAGCTGACCGGTGAGCGCCGCAAGGAGTACATCAAGGTCGCCCGGACCAAGGCCGAGGACTCCAAGATCTCGATCCGCTCCGTCCGCCGCAAGGCCAAGGAGACGATCGACAAGATGATCAAGGACGGCGAGGTCGGCGAGGACGAGGGCCGCCGTGCCGAGAAGGAGCTCGACGACACCACCGCGAAGTACGTCGCGCAGGTGGACGAGCTGCTCAAGCACAAGGAAGCCGAGCTGCTCGAGGTCTGATGAACGACTCTTCCTGGGGTGCCCCGCAGAGCGGCCACCCCGTCGGGGAATGGCGACCCGCCCCCGACCAGGGCGCTGTCCCGGCGGGTCCCGCGTACGGCGAGCATGAAGTTGAGCAGACTCGGCCCATGCCCATCGTGCCCGACGCAGGCGGAGAAGCCGAGGACGGCGGCCGTGGCCCCCACGGCCCCGCCGACCACTTCCGGGGGGCCGCTCGCCCGAGTGGCCCCCCGGTCCGTGACGAGATGCCGCAGGAGCCCATGCCAGCCCCGCCGCCTCCGCAGAAGAAGAAGGCCGGCCGCGATCTGCGTTCGGCGATAGGGGTCGGTCTCGGTCTCGGCGTGGTGGTGATCGCCTCCCTCTTCATCTGGAAGGCCGCCTTCGTCATCGTGATCGCCGTCGCGGTGGTCGTCGGCCTCTGGGAGCTCACCTCCCGGCTCGGTGAGCGCAAGGGCATCAAGGCGCCGCTGGTCCCGCTCGCGGTGGGCGGCGCCGCCATGGTCGTCGCCGGGTACGCGTGGGGCACCGAGGGCGCCTGGATCGCCATGGCGCTCACGGCGCTCGCCGTCCTGGTCTGGCGGATGGCCGAGGCGCCCGACGGCTACCTCAGGGATGTCACGGCCGGTGTGTTCGCCGCGTTCTACGTGCCGTTCCTCGCGACCTTCGTGGCGCTGCTGCTCACCGCCGACGACGGGCCGTGGCGGGTGCTGACGTTCCTGGTGCTGACCGTGGTCAGTGATACGGGTGCGTACGCGATCGGCTGGCGCTTCGGCAAGCACAAGCTCGCACCGCGCATCAGCCCGGGAAAGACCCGCGAGGGCCTGTTCGGAGCGGTCAGCTTCGCGATGGTGGCGGGCGCCCTCTGTATGCACTTCCTGATCGACGACGGGCAGTGGTGGCAGGGTCTGCTGCTCGGCCTCGCCGTCGCGGCCAGCGCCACCCTGGGCGACCTGGGCGAGTCCATGATCAAGAGGGATCTCGGGATCAAGGACATGGGCACACTGCTGCCCGGCCACGGCGGGATCATGGACCGGCTGGACTCCCTGCTCCCCACCGCGCCCGTCGTCTGGCTGCTGCTGGTGCTCTTCGTCGGGTCCTGAGACCGGAGAGCTACCCGTCCGACCTGCGTCTTCACCGGAGGGAGGGCCGTCGTCCACAGGGCGGCGGGCCCTCCCTCCGGTGTCTGCGACACTGGATGGACCATGCCTAAGCCCGGAGAACTCACTTTCGTCGCGCCCCGCGGAGCCAAGAAGCCCCCGCGCCACCTCGCCGACCTCACGCCAGCCGAGCGCAAGGACGCCGTGGCCGAGACCGGCGAGAAGCCGTTCCGTGCCAAGCAGCTGTCGCAGCACTACTTCGCGCGGTACGCCCACGACCCCGCCGAGTGGACCGACATCCCGGCCGCCTCGCGCGAGAAGCTGCGGGAGGCGCTGCTCCCCGACCTGATGAGCGTGGTGCGTCACATCAGCTGTGACAACGACACCACCCGTAAGACGCTCTGGAAGCTGCATGACGGCACGCTGGTCGAGTCGGTGCTGATGCGCTACCCGGACCGGGTCACGATGTGTATCTCCTCGCAGGCCGGCTGCGGTATGAACTGCCCCTTCTGCGCCACCGGCCAGGCCGGTCTCGACCGCAATCTCTCGACGGCCGAGATCGTGCACCAGATCGTCGACGGCATGCGCGCGCTGCGTGACGGCGAGGTGCCCGGCGGGCCCGCGCGGCTCTCCAACATCGTCTTCATGGGGATGGGCGAGCCCCTCGCCAACTACAAGCGGGTGGTCGGCTCGATCCGGCGGCTGACCGACCCCGAGCCGGACGGCCTCGGGCTGTCGCAGCGCGGGATCACCGTGTCCACGGTCGGCCTGGTGCCCGCGATGCTGCGCTTCGCCGACGAGGGCTTCAAGTGCCGCCTCGCGGTCTCGCTGCACGCCCCGGACGACGAGCTGCGCGACACCCTCGTCCCGGTGAACACCCGGTGGAAGGTCCGTGAGGTGCTGGACGCGGCGTGGGAGTACGCGGCGAAGTCCGGCCGCCGGGTCTCCATCGAGTACGCGCTCATCCGCGACATCAACGACCACGCCTGGCGCGGCGACCGGCTGGGACGGCTGCTCAAGGGGAAGCCGGTCCATGTCAATCTGATCCCGCTCAACCCGACACCGGGCTCCAAGTGGACCGCCTCCAGGCCGGAGGACGAGAAGGCGTTCGTCGCGGCCATCGCCGCCCACGGGGTTCCCGTGACCGTACGGGACACCCGCGGCCAGGAGATCGACGGAGCGTGCGGGCAGCTGGCGGCCGCCGAGCGGTAGCGCCCGGCCCGGTCACGGTCACCGCCCGGTCGCCGAGCGGTAGTGCCCGTGGCGCCGAGGGAGGGGCCGTGTAACGTGGGCGGCACATTTTCATATTCCGACAGGGGAGCGCCACAGCGCTGAGAGTGCGGCCACGCCGCAGACCCTCTGGACCTTGCCCGGGTCATTCCGGGTAGGAAGTTCGGTCACTACTCAAGCTGTTCAGCCCTGCCCGCTTCCCGTGGGCAGGGCCGCGTCTCTTCCTGGATGTCCCATCCCAGGAGGAATCAGTGAGCACCACCAAGCGGGCGCGTGAGTCCGGCAGAACGCCGAGCACCCGAAAGCCCGGCATCACCAGGCCGGCCGCGACCGCGCTGGCCGCCGCGCTGGGCGTCACGGCGCTCGCCGCCTGCGGGAGTTCCGGCGACTCCGGTTCGGACGCCGGGAGTTCGAAGGTCGTGACGCTCGTCAGCCATGACTCCTTCGCCGCGTCTCCCGCCGTACTCAAGGAGTTCACCAAGGAGACCGGCTACACCGTCCACGTCCTCAAGAGCGGGGACGCCGGTGCCGCGCTCAACCAGGAGATCCTGAGCAAGGGCTCCCCGCGCGGCGACGTCTTCTTCGGCGTCGACAACACCCTGCTGTCCCGGGCCCTGAGCAACGGCCTCTTCACGCCGTACCGGGCCAAGGGCCTGGACCAGGTCGAGCCCGCCGCCCAGCTCGACGCCGGAAAGCACCGGGTCACGCCCATCGACAGCGGCGACCTCTGCGTCAACTACGACAAGAAGTACTTCGCGGACCACGGCATCGCCCCGCCCCACAGCTTCGACGACCTGATCAAGCCCCAGTACAAGAACCTCCTCGTCACCGAGAACGTGGCCACCTCCTCACCCGGGCTCGGCTTCATGCTCGGCACGGTCGCCCGGTACGGCAACGACGGCTGGCAGGCGTACTGGAAGAAGCTCAAGGCCAACGGCGTCAAGGTCGACGACGGCTGGGAGCAGGCGTACAACAACGACTTCTCCGGCTCGGCCGGCGGCAGAAAGGCCAAGGGCGACCGGCCGCTCGTCGTCTCGTACGCGTCGAGCCCGCCCGCCGAGGTGCTGTACGCCAAGCCGCAGCCGAAGACCGCCCCGACCGGCGTGGCCACCGCCACCTGCTTCCGGCAGACCGAGTTCGCCGGGCTCCTCGACGGCGCGAGGAACGCGGCGGGCGGCAAGGCGCTGATCGACTTCCTCATCAGCAAAAAGTTCCAGGAGGACATGCCGCTCAACATGTTCGTTGACCCGGTGGTGAACGGGGCGAAGGAGCCCGCGGTCTTCACGCGGTTCGGCGCGAAGGTCGGCCACCCCGAGACGGTCGCACCGGGCACAATCGCCAAGAACCGTGATCAGTGGGTCAAGTCGTGGTCCTCGATCGTCCTGAAGTAGCCACCCCGCCGCACGCCGGGCCGTCCGCGCGGGGGACGGCCCGGCGCGGGACCGCGGTGCGGCTCGCGCTGATGGCCGTGCCCGCCGCCTTCTTCGCGGTCTTCTTCGCCTACCCGGTGGCAGCAATCGTCGGCCGGGGCCTCAGGGCGGGCGGCTCGTGGCAGCTGGGGCGGTTCGGTGAGGTCCTCGACCGGCCCGACATCCTGCACGTCCTGTGGTTCACCACCTGGCAGGCGTGCGCGTCGACCGGGCTGACGCTGCTGATCGCGCTCCCCGGCGCCTATGTCTTCGCCCGCTTCGACTTCCCCGGCAAGCAGCTGCTGCGCGCGGTGGCGACGGTGCCGTTCGTGCTGCCCACCGTCGTCGTCGGGACGGCCTTCCTCGCGCTGCTCGGCCGCGGCGGGTTGCTCGACCAGCTGTGGGGCGTACGCCTGGACACCACCGTCTGGGCGATCCTGCTCGCGCACGTCTTCTTCAACTACGCGGTGGTCGTACGGACCGTGGGCGGCCTCTGGTCGCAGCTCGACCCGCGCCAGGAGGAGGCCGCGCGGGTGCTCGGCGCCTCCCGGTTCGCCGCCTGGCGGCGGGTGACTCTGCCCGCACTGACGCCCGCCCTCGCGGCGGCCTCGCTGATGGTCTTCCTCTTCACCTTCACCTCCTTCGGTGTGGTGCAGATCCTCGGCGGACCCACCTTCTCCACGCTGGAGGTGGAGATCTACCGGGAGACCGCCGAACTGCTCGACCTGCCGACGGCCGCCGTGCTGACCCTGGTGCAGTTCGCCGCGGTCGGGGCGATCCTCGCGCTGCACGCCTGGACCGTGCGGCGCCGGGAGAGCGCGCTGAGCCTCGTCGACCCGGCGCTCACCTCGCGCCGTCCGGCGGGCACGGGCCAGTGGACGCTGGTCGGCGGGGTGCTCGCGGTGATCGCCGTACTGATCCTGCTGCCCCTGGGGGTACTGGTCGCGCGCTCGCTCGACGGGCCCGGGGGGTACGGCTTCGCTTTCTACCGGGCGCTCCAGTCGCAGGGGGCGAGCGGTGGAACGTTTCCGGTCCCGCCCCTCGAAGCGGTCTGGAACTCCGTGCGGTACGCCGTGGTCGCGACCGGGATCGCCCTGGTTGTCGGCGGACTCGCGGCCGCCGCGCTCACCCGGCGGGCCGGCCGGCTGGTACGCGGGTTCGACGCCCTGCTGATGCTTCCCCTCGGGGTCTCCGCGGTCACCGTCGGCTTCGGGTTTTTGATCACCCTCGACAGGCCGCCGCTCGATCTGCGCTCGTCCTGGCTCCTGGTGCCGCTCGCGCAGGCGCTGGTGGGGGTGCCCTTCGTCGTACGCACGATGCTGCCGGTGCTGCGCGCCGTGGACGGGCGGCTACGGGAGGCGGCTGCGGTGCTCGGGGCCTCGCCGCTGCGGGCCTGGCGCGAGGTGGACCTGCCGCTGGTGCGCAGGGCGCTGCTGGTCGCCGCCGGGTTCGCGTTCGCCGTCTCGCTGGGGGAGTTCGGGGCGACCGTCTTCATCGCGAGGCCCGACAACCCGACGCTCCCGGTCGCGGTGGCGCGGCTGCTCGGGCGGGCAGGTGAGCTCAACTACGGGCAGGCGATGGCCCTTTCCACGATCCTGATGCTGGTGTGCGCCGTATCGCTGCTGGTGCTCGAACGCGTCCGTACCGACCGCTCTGGAGAGTTCTGATGCTGCAACTGGACGGTGTGACGGTCCGCTTCGGGCAGCGGACGGCGCTGGACGCGGTGGACCTGTCGGTCGCCGAGCACGAGACGGTCTGTGTGCTCGGGCCGAGCGGGAGCGGCAAGTCGACGCTGCTGCGGGTGGTGGCGGGGCTGCAGCCCGCTTCCGCCGGGCGGGTGCTGCTCGACGGCGCCGAGCAGGGCGGGGTGCCGGCGCACCGGCGCGGAGTGGGTCTGATGTTCCAGGACCACCAGCTCTTCCCGCAGCGTGATGTGGCGGGCAATGTGGCCTTCGGGCTGCGGATGCGGTCCGTTCCCCGGGCCGAACAGGCGCACCGGGTCGAGGAGTTGCTGGAGCTGGTCGGGCTGCCCGGTGCGGGGCGGCGCGCGGTGGGCGCGCTCTCCGGCGGCGAGCAGCAGCGCGTCGCGCTCGCCCGCGCGCTGGCCCCGCGCCCGAAACTGCTGATGCTCGACGAGCCGCTCGGCCAGCTCGACCGCAGTCTGCGCGAACGTCTCGTCGTCGAACTGCGCGCTCTCTTCGGCCGGTTGGGTACGACGGTGCTCGCCGTCACCCACGACCAGGGTGAGGCGTTCGCGCTGGCCGACCGGGTCGTGGTGATGCGGGACGGGCGGATCGCCCAGACCGGGACCCCGCTGGAGGTCTGGCAGCGGCCGGCCTCGGAGTTCGTGGCACGGTTCCTCGGCTTCGACAACGTGGTGCCCGCGACGGTCACCGGCCGGGCTGCCGACACCCCCTGGGGCAGGATCCCGGTGCCGGACGGCTCGGCGCAGGGGGAGGGCCTGCTGCTGGTGCGGCCCGCGGGGGTGCGGCTCGCGGCGCCGCAGGAGGGGCTGCGCTGCACGGTGGAGGCGCGCACGTTCCGGGGCAGTCATGTGGCCGTACGGCTGCGCCCGGAGCACGGGCCGCAACTGGAGGCCGAGTGTCCGCTGCTGACGGCGCCGGACGCGGGCGAGGCGGTGGGGGCGGTCTTCCAGGAGGCCGATGTGGTGCTGCTGACCGCGGAGGAGTGAGGGCGGCCCCCGGAGCCCGGCCCGGGTCCGTCAGAAGCCCATCCGGGCCAGTGCGTCGGGCGCCTCGTCGACCGTGTCGACCAGGGCGATACGTGACTCCATCGGCCGGCCCTTGGCCAGCGCCCTGAGCAGCGGCCAGGCAGGCAGGTCCTCGGTCCAGTGGGCGCGGTCCACCAGGACCATCGGGGCCGGTCCGCCGTGCGAGCCGTAGTAGTTCGGGGTCGCGTTGTCGAAGATCTCCTGGACGGTCCCGGCGGCACCGGGCAGGAAGACCACGCCCGCGGTCGAGCGGGCCAGCAGCCCGTCCTCGCGGGTGGCGTTGGCGAAGTACTTGGCGATGTGCCCGGCGAAGGCGTTCGGCGGCTCATGGCCGTAGAACCAGGTGGGGATACCGACGGAGTCCCCGCCGTCCGGCCAGCGTCCGCGCACCTCGAAGGCCGCGTCCGCCCAGTCGGAGACGGACGGGTCGAACGACGGTGTCTTGCCGAGGAGTTCGAGCGCCTCGTCCAGCATCCCGTCGCGGAAGGGCGCCGCGTACGCACCGAGGTTGGCGGCCTCCATGGCGCCGGGCCCGCCCCCGGTGGCGACGGTCAGACCGGAGCGGGCGAGCGTACGGCCCAGCCGCGCCGCCCCCGCGTACCCGGCCGTGCCGCGGGCCATGGCGTGACCGCCCATGACGCCCACCACCCGTGCGCCGTCGAGGTGTTCGTCCAGCGCGTCCGACATTGCGTCGTCATGGAGGGAGCGCAGCATCGAGGCGAATATGTCGCCGTCGTTCCCGGTCCGCCGGAACCAGGCGTACGCGCGGGCGTCCGGGGTGGCGTCGTAACCGCCGTCGTCCAGGCCCGCGAACAGCTCGTCCGCCGAGTACAGCAGCCCGCGGTACGGGGCGAAGGGCAGACCGGGGACGGTCGGGAAGACGAGTGCGCCGGCCGCGCCCACCGCGGATTCGGCCTCGGGCGCCATAGGGCAGCCGAGGAAGACCGCGCCCGCCGTGTCCGCGGTGAGCAGTGTCTCCGTACGGCCCGTCAGGTCGACGGCCTGAACGCGGTAACCGCCGAGCGGCCCCCGGGCAGCGGCCCGGTGGAACGCGTCCAGGGTCTCGATCTCGCGGTCACGCTCAGGTGTGGTGGGCATCCGGTCATCGTAGGGGTGCGGCCCTCTCACCCGGACAGGGGTGTCGCGGCGAGCACCGCGACACCCCAGGTCACCGGGGCGAACGCCACCAGCAGGGCGGCCACGCGCAGCACGGCGGCCGACCGTGCCAGCCCCGCGGGGGCGAAGCCGCGCACCAGCGCGGCGGTCGTCGCCGCGCGGTCCTGACGGGCCTCGACCGTGACGCTGAGCAGCGTGGCCGCCGAGCAGGCCACCACGAGCGAGGCGGCCAGCAGGGGCAGCGGACCGGCGAACCGGGAGCCCGCGCCGTGCAGTGAGACGGCGACGGCCCCCGATGCCACCGCGCAGCACACCCCGAGCGGCCGGCCGATCCGGGCCGAATCGGCCTGGAGCACCCGGCCCGCGAGGAGGCGTACGGCCCCGGGCCGTACGGACTGCAGAACCCGCCCGCACAGATGGGCCAGCGCGGGAGCCGTGACGGCCAGCCCCAGCGCGGTCAGGGACCAGCCGGCCGCCACTACCGCGTGGCCGCTGCCGAAGCGGCCAGGGACCGGCAGCGCCGCACCGCCGGACCTGGCCCTTCCGTACGCCTCGGCCGCCAGGCCCGCCAGGATCAGCAGGGTCCCCCCGGTGAGCCCCCGCGGGCCTGAGCCCTCGGGCACCGGCCTGCGCCGCCGCACCGCGCAGGCGCTGCTCACCGCGGCGGCGACCGGGACCGCGGCCAGCAGGAGCAGAGCCGCGGGCAGCGGAAGCGGGCCGCCTGCCCCCGGCACCCGGGGGGCGGCTCCGTGGAACCGCACCTCACCGGCGCCGTGCCGCAGATGTGAGAAGAGGAGCAGCGCCACCGCGCTGCCCAGTGCGCAGGTCAGCGCTGCCGACACCGCGGACAGGACGGCGCGCCCGGCCGTCCCGAGCCCGGCGGCCGCTGCCCCGCGACTCGGGCGGATGCCCGGATCGGTACGGGCCACCGCCGCCGCGAGACGCACCGTCGCCGCCAGCGGGACCAGGCACCCCAGCAGCCGCAGCCCCGCTCCGGCCGTGCGCGCCGGGTGCCCCACCGCGTAACCGAGCGCACAGAGCAGCAGCAGCCCCACACCGGCCGACGCCACGGCGACCAGCAGTCTGCGCAGCAGGATGAGGGGTCCGGAACCGCGGGCTAGACGGAGAGCGAGCACGCGGAGCGCCCCTCGTCGCCGATGGCACCCGGGCCGTCGAGTGAGGCGGTGAGCCGGCCGTCCCTGAGCATGACCGTGCGGTCGGCGCAGGCGGCGACCTCGGGGTCATGGGTGGCGAGCACGACGGTGATCCCGTGCGAACGGGCCGCCGCGACGAGCGTGCGCAGCAGCCGGATGCCCTCCGCTCCCCGCAGCACGGCCGTGGGCTCGTCGGCGAAGAGCACCGCGGGCCCGGCCGCCAGCGCGCGGGCGACGGCGACCCGCTGGCGCTGCACCTGGAGCAGGGCGTGCGGGCGCTTGCCGGTGTACGCGCCCAGGTCGAGCCGCTCCAGCCACTGGACAGCCGTGTGCTTGGCGGCGCGGTGCGGAGCACCGGTCAGCAGCAGCGGCAGGGCCGTGTTCTCCCAGGCCGTCAGTTCGGGTACGAGCAGGGGCTCGGGGTCGATCCAGCTGAACCGGGAGACCCGCAGCCGCTCGCGTGCCACCCGGCCCAGGGTGTGCACGGGGCTGCTGTTGAACCACACCTCGCCCTGCTGGGGAACGAGCTGGCCCGACAGGCAGCGCAGCAGCGTGGTCTTGCCGCTGCCGCGCGGGCCGAGCACCGCGAGGATCTCCGCGTCGCGCACGCCGAGCGAGACACCGGCGAGCGCGGGCGAGCCGCTGTGGGAGTAGTGCGCGGAGCGCGCCCAGAGCACGTCGTTGTCCGGTGGGGCCACCATGGCGAGCACACCTCGGTTCGGTTCCGATGGGTCACTGGGCACCGTAGGGACTCGGGACCTTGGTGCGCGGACAGCACGCGGCCCGGCCGCACCCGTGTCCACTCGTACGGGTGCGGCCGGGCCGCGTCGCTGCTGGGCAGGGGTGCGGTCAGATCTTGGCCCAGGCCTCGGTGAGGACCCCGCGCAGGATCGACTCGATCTCGTCGAACGTCGACTGGTCGGAGATCAGCGGCGGCGCGAGCTGGACGACCGGGTCGCCGCGGTCGTCGGCCCGGCAGTACAGACCGGCCTCGAAGAGGCCCTTGGAGACCGCGTTGTAGAGGATGCGCTCGGTCTCGTCCTCGTTGAAGGTCTCCTTGGTCGCCTTGTCCTTGACCAGTTCGATGCCGTAGAAGAAGCCGTTGCCCCGGACATCGCCGACGATCGGCAGGTCGGTCAGCTTCCGCAGCGTCGAGTAGAAGGCGCCCTCGTTGTCGAGGACGTGCTGGTTGAGGCCCTCGCGCTCGAAGATGTCGAGGTTGGCGATGCCGACAGCGGCGGAGACCGGGTGGCCGCCGAAGGTGTAGCCGTGCAGGAAGGTGTTGCCGTCGCGGTAGAACGGCTCGGCCAGCCGGTCGGAGACGATGCAGGCGCCTATCGGGGAGTAGCCCGACGTCATGCCCTTGGCGCAGGTGATCATGTCCGGCACGTAGTCGAACTTGTCGCACGCGAACATCGTGCCGAGTCGGCCGAAGGCGCAGATGACCTCGTCCGAGACGAGCAGCACGTTGTACTTGTCGCAGATCTCGCGCACGCGCTGGAAGTAGCCGGGCGGCGGCGGGAAGCAGCCGCCGGCGTTCTGCACCGGCTCCAGGAAGACGGCGGCGACCGTCTCGGGGCCCTCGAAGAGGATCTCCTGCTCGATCTGGTCGGCGGCCCAGCGGCCGAAGGCCTCCGGGTCGTCGCCGTGGATCGGGGCGCGGTAGATGTTGGTGTTGGGGACCTTGTGCGCACCGGGCACCAGCGGCTCGAAGGGGGCCTTGAGGCCCGGAAGGCCGGTGATGGACAGGGCACCGGCCGGGGTGCCGTGGTAGGCCACCGCGCGGGAGATGACCTTGTACTTCTGGTGGTTGCCGGTGAGCTTGTGGTACTGCTTCGCCAGCTTCCAGGCGGTCTCGACGGCCTCGCCGCCGCCCGTGGTGAAGAAGACCTTGTTGAGGTCGCCGGGCGCGTAGTTCGCGAGCCGCTCGGCCAGCTCGACGGCCTTCGGGTGGGCGTACGACCAGATCGGGAAGAAGGCCAGCTCCTGGGCCTGCTTGTAGGCGGTCTCGGCCAGCTCGTGGCGGCCGTGGCCGGCGTTGACCACGAACAGGCCGGAGAGACCGTCGAGGTAGCGCTTGCCCTTGTCGTCGTAGATGTAGGTGCCCTCGCCACGCACGATGGTGGGAACGGGCGCGTTCTCGTACGACGACATGTCCGTGAAGTGCATCCACAGGTGGTCGTACGCGGTCTGGCTCAGGTCCTTGGTCATGACTATCGGGTGCCCCACTGGTAGGTCTGTTTCTTCAGCTTGAGGTAGACGAAGCTCTCGGTCGCCCGCACCCCCGGAAGCGCGCGGATCCGTTTGTTGATCAGGTCGAGCAGGTGGTCGTCGTCCTCGCAGACGACCTCCACCATCAGGTCGAAGGAGCCCGCGGTCATCACCACGTAGTCGACCTCGTTCATGGTGGCCAGCGCGTCGGCGACCGGGTCGAGATCGCCCTCGACCGTGATGCCGACCATGGCCTGGCGCCGGAACCCCACGGTGAGCGGGTCGGTGACGGCGACGATCTGCATGACGCCCTGGTCCTGGAGTTTCTGCACCCGCTGGCGGACGGCCGCCTCGGAGAGGCCGACGGCCTTCCCGATAGCGGCGTACGGCCGCCTGCCGTCCTGCTGGAGCTGTTCGATGATCGCCAGGGAGACGGCGTCGATCGGGGGGGTGCCGTTCCCGTTTCTGGAATCTGCGCTGCGACTGGCCACGCCCACACTGTGCATGAGGTCTCGCCCGTCATGCAAGCCCGGAGCGATGTAATTCGTTGTCGAAAGCTATTTTGGGAACTGAATCCGAAGTTCCGGGTGGCTGGGTATGTCGAAAGCGTCGGCTTTGCGATTAGGGTGGTGTCTCACCCATCGGGACATCCGCCGGGCATCACCGGGCACCGTCCGTCGGGACATATCCATCGGGCATCGGAGAGGGAGAACCACTGTGACCACCGAGCTGCGCCGGCTGCGTAACTACATCAACGGGGAGTTCAGGGACGCCGCTGACGGCCGGACCATCGACGTGGTCAACCCGGCCACGGGCGAGGCGTACGCGACATCGCCGCTCTCCGGGGAGGCCGACGTCGACGCCGCCATGGAGGCCGCGGCCGCGGCGTTCCCCGCGTGGCGCGACGCGACGCCGTCCGAACGCCAGCGCGTGCTGCTGAAGATCGCCGACGCCTTCGAGGAGCGGGCCGAGGACCTGATCGCGGCCGAGAGCGAGAACACCGGCAAGCCCCTCGGGCTGACCCGTACCGAGGAAATCCCGCCGATGGTGGACCAGATCCGCTTCTTCGCGGGCGCCGCACGGCTCCTGGAGGGACGCTCGGCCGGTGAGTACATGGAGGGGCTGACCTCCATCGTGCGCCGCGAGCCGGTCGGTGTCTGCGCCCAGGTCGCGCCGTGGAACTACCCGATGATGATGGCCGTCTGGAAGTTCGCCCCGGCGCTCGCCGCGGGCAACACCGTCGTCCTCAAGCCCTCCGACACCACGCCCGCCTCCACGGTCCTGATGGCCGAGATCATCGGGGCCGTCGCACCCAAGGGCGTCTTCAACGTCGTCTGCGGCGACCGCGACACCGGCCGGGCGATGGTCGAGCACAAGGTGCCGGCGATGGCGTCCATCACCGGATCCGTACGGGCCGGGATGCAGGTCGCCGAGTCCGCGGCCAAGGACATCAAGCGGGTCCATCTGGAGCTGGGCGGCAAGGCCCCCGTCGTCGTCTTCGAGGACGCGGACATCGCGAAGGCCGTCGAGGACATCTCGGTCGCCGGGTACTTCAACGCCGGGCAGGACTGTACGGCGGCGACCCGGGTGCTGGTCCACGCCTCGGTCCACGACGAGTTCGTGACGGCGCTCGCCAAGGCGGCCGACGACACGAAGACCGGGCAGCCGGACGACGAGGACGTGCTGTACGGGCCGCTCAACAACGCCAACCAGCTGGCCCAGGTCAGCGGCTTCATCGACCGGCTCCCAGCACACGCCAAGGTCGAGGCGGGCGGCCACCGGGTCGGCGACCGGGGGTACTTCTACGCCCCGACCGTCGTGTCCGGCCTCAAGCAGGACGACGAGATCATCCAGCAGGAGGTCTTCGGACCGGTCATCACCGTCCAGCCCTTCCAGGACGAGGCGGAGGCCCTCGCGCACGCCAACGGCGTGGAGTACGCGCTGGCTTCGTCGGTGTGGACCAAGGACCACGCCCGTGCCATGCGGATGTCCAAGAACCTCGACTTCGGCTGTGTGTGGATCAACACCCACATCCCGCTCGTCGCCGAGATGCCGCACGGCGGATTCAAGAAGTCCGGCTACGGCAAGGACCTCTCGGCCTACGGCTTCGAGGACTACACGCGGGTCAAGCACGTGATGACCTCGCTGGACGGCTGAACACCCGGGCGCCCGGCGCCCGTTCAGGCCGCTTGCTCCGGCAGCTGCCCGCCGCCGCACCACTGCTGTTCGGCCGCTGGTCCACCGCTGTTCCGCCGCCCCCGTACGGTCCGCCGTACGGGGGCGGCGCACGTCCGGGCACCCCGTGGACGCCAGGCCCCGACAAGGTGTCGCGGCCGGGGCCGGTGCTCCGTACGCAGCGTCCATTGCCCGCCGCCGCCCGCGGAGGTGAGGGTGGGCGCATGGCAGATCTTGGTGTTTCCCGGCGCTCCCTCCTCCGTGGTTCCGGCGCGGTGGGCGCGCTGGCCGCGCTCACCGGATGCGGGGTCCCCGCGGCGTATGTGAAGCCGGGGGAGCGGGCGGGGCGCGACAGGTCGGCGCAGGACAGCAGCCTGGTCTTCGCCAACTGGCCGCTCTACATCGACACCGACGACCACAACCCCTCGAAGCGGCCCACGCTCGACACCTTCCAGAAGCGGTCCGGGATCAAGGTCAAGTACACCGAGGAGATCAACGACAACGACGAGTTCTTCGGGAAGATCAGCCCCGCGCTGATGAACCACCAGGAGACCGGCCGGGACCTGATCGTCATCAGCGACTGGATGGCCGCCCGGTTCGTCCGGCTCGGCTGGGTCGAGGAGATGGACCGGGCCAAGCAGCCCAACGTCGCCCGCTACCTGGACCCGCAGCTCCGCTCGCCCGCCTTCGACAAGGGGCGCAAGCAGAGCGTCCCCTGGCAGTCCGGGATCACCGGTATCGCGTACAACCGGCGCAAGGTCGGCCACGAGATCAAGCACCTGAGTGATCTCTGGGCCCCCGACCTGCGCGGCAAGGTGACCCTGCTCTCCGGTCTCGACGAGGCGTTCGCCCTGCTCATGCAGGGCAACGGCACCGACATCACCCGCTGGACCGCCAAGGACTTCGACGCCATGTGCGACCAGGTCGAGAAGCTCGTACGGGAGAAGCAGATCCGCCGCTTCACCGGCAACGACTACATCAAGGACCTGTCCACCGGCGATGTGCTCGCCTGCCAGGCGTACTCCGGTGATGTGATCCAGCTCCAGGCCGACAGCCCGGACATCGAGTTCGTCGTGCCCGAGGAGGGCGGCGAGCTGTGGGCCGAGTCGATGATGATCCCCAACCTCGCCCGCCACAAGGCCAACGCGGAGAAGCTGATCGACTACTACTACGAGCCCGCGGTGGCGGCGAAGCTGGCGGCCTGGGTCAACTACGTCTGCCCGGTGCCCGCCGCACGCGAGGTGCTTGCCTCGTCGAAGGAGAAGGAACTGGCGGACCTCGCCGATGACCCGCTGATCTTCCCCGACGACCGGATGCGCCGGCGCCTCGCCATCGCCCGCGACATCACATCGGCGGAACGGGTCGAGTACGCGAAGCGCTGGAACCGGATCGTGGGGCTGTAGGCGGGGCCGCGGTGGGTCGCGACCAGGGTCCCCGGCCGGCCGGCCGGTCGGCTCGGTCACGGCCGTCGGGTGGCCGGGCTGTCGTCACGGCAGTTCCGGGCGTCGTGCCGGGGTGGTGGCGACCGCGGTGTCCGGAAGCGGGTCGTGCCAGGGGCGGTCTTGACCGCATGGACGGAGGCCACCCACAATGCGCGCATGACCCTGCACTCGCTGACCACCGTCGCCCTGCGGATGACGGAGCCTCGCGGCGAGTGTGCTCCGCGGTCCGCCACCTGTCTGTGCCGCCGCGGCCGTATCGGCTCGCCGCCCGGACGGGACGGCGTTCACTCGCGCTGAGCGGTCGTCAGCCGCTCGGCCACTTCCCGGAATGAAGCCGGGACCGGAACGCCGGTGTTGTCTCTCCCCGGTCTCTCGCGATCCGTGGACGACCCGCCCTGCCCCGCACCGGCAGGCACCCGGTGCGAACGCCCATGAGCCACCTCGTCGCCCGCCGCCCTCACCGCACCGCACCGCCAGAAGCCTCGGCCCAGAAGCCCTCGGCCGTTGTCGCGGGCCCCGCCGTTTCTCCGGGTACCCGGGACCCGCTCGCCGGGGCCCCTGGCGGTTCGCCTTCCCGCAAGGAGGAACCGTATGACCACCACCATCCCCCAAGTGACCGCCGGGCCCGGCGCCGCCACGACCACCGGCCGGCCCGCCGCCACCCCGCCTGTCCTGCGTGAGGCACGCATCCCGCAGGACGGCCTGTACGAGGGGGACCGCGTCCTGGAACGGCTGCCGGCCGGCGCGACGGCGCACCCGTACACCCTCTTCGACGTCGTCCCGCAGGCCCGCACGATCGGCGCCGAGATCCACGGAGTGGACCTCTCGCAGCCGCTGGAGCCCGCGCTGCGCGAAGAGTTGAACCGTGCCCTGCTGGAGTGGAAGGTGCTCTTCTTCCGAGGCCAGGACCTCACGTCGGCCGCCCAGCGCGATTTCGCACGCAACTGGGGCGAGCTTGAGGTCAACCCGCTGCTGGCCAGGGGAGACAGCGAAGACGTCGTGCGCTTCGACAAGGCGGCGGGCGCACCGAGGACCTTCGAGAACGTGTGGCACACGGATGTCACCTTCCGTGAACGCCCGGCGCTCGGTGCCGTCCTGCAACTGCGCGAGGTGCCTCCGCTGGGGGGAGACACCCTGTGGGCCGACATGGCTGCCGCGTACGACAACCTGCCGCAGGAGGTGAAGGACCGCATCGACGGGGCGAGCGCCGTCCACGACTTCATCCCCGGCTTCGCACGCTTCTACCGGCCCGAGCAGCTCGCCCCCCACCAGGAAGCGTTCCCGCCGGTCGAGCACCCGGTCGTGCGCACGCACCCGGAGTCGGGACGGCGGATGCTCTTCGTCAACACCTCATTTACGACCCGGATCGTCGGTTTCGACCGGGCGGAGAGCGACCGTCTGCTGCGCTTCCTGTTCCAGCAGGCGCATATACCCGAGTACCAGGTGCGCTTCCGCTGGCAGCCGGGCGACATAGCCTTCTGGGACAACCGGGCCACCCAGCACTACGCCGTGAACGACTACGCCTCGCACCGGCGGGTCGCCGAGCGGGTCGCCATCGCGGGAGACCGCCCGTTCTGAGCGGACGGCTGCTGCCGGGGGCGGGCGCGGCACGGCGCCCGCCCCCGGCGGGGATGTACGACCAAGTGGCCTGCCCCGGTTCGTTACCGCAGGCTCCGGGTCAGGAGGAGAGCGGCGCCATCTTGTCGACTATGCCCGGATTCTTGGCGATCCACTTCTCCACGGCTTTCTCCTCATGGCCGGTGCCCTCGTCCTGGATGGCTGCCTCCAGGTCCGCGAGTTGCGCGTCCGACATATGCATGTGCTTGAGCCAGCCGTAGAACTCGGGGAACTTCTTCGGGAAGGACTTGTGGCCGAGCGAGCGGATCTGGTTGACATCGCCCCACAGCTTCTTCGGGTCCTTGAGCTTGGTCAACTTGTACTTGCTGTAGGCCCAGTGGGGTGACCACAGGACGACCGCGACCGGCTCGTGCTTCTTCAACGCCCTCTGGAGTTCCAGGATCATGCTGGGGGAGCTGCCGTCGGTGACCTTGTACTCCTTGTCGAGCCCGTATCCGGGAAGCACCTTGTTCTTGAGCATGTTCATCTGGCCGGTCCCGGGCTCGATGCCGATGATCCTGCCGCCGAACTCCTTCGACCTTCCCTTGAGGTCTGCCATCGTGTGGATGCCCTTGACGTAGCTGGGCACCGTCACTTCCAACGTGGTCTTGTCGTACCACGGGCCGATGTCGACCAGGTTGTCCTTGTATTTGTCCCAGTACTGCTTCTGAGCGTTCGGCAGCCAGGCATCGAACTCCACGTCGACCTGGCCGCCGGCCATCGCGGTGAACATCGACCCGACGTCGTACTGGTGAATGCTGGGCTTGTAGCCGCGCCGCTCCAGGATGTTCTTCCACAGGTACGTCATGGCCACGTCCTCGTCCCACGGGAAGAAGCCGATGTCGGGAGCCGCGCCGGCGTCCTTCCCCAGGTCCTTCTCCTTCACCCCTGGGTGGCCGTCGTCCGAGCCGGAGAACTGCAGCCCGCCGGCGACGAGCGCGAGGACCAGCACACCGATGCCCGCGAATGTCGTGCTGGGCCTCCACCGCAGGGCATGGCCCGACCTGACAGCGGCAGCCTTCGCCAGCGCACGGCGGCCGAGAGGCGAGACGCGCTGGTTGAGCGCACCGGTCATGCGGTCGAGATACATGGCGAGGATGACCACCGCGAGGCCGGCCTCGAAGCCGAGGCCGATGTCCACCGAGCTGATGGCCTGGAAGACGACGGTGCCCAGACCGTCGGCGCCGACCATGCCCGCGATGACCACCATGGACAGGGCGAGCATGATGATCTGGTTGATGCCGGCCATGATGGTCGGCAGGGCCAGTGGCAGCTGTACGCGCAGCAGAATGGAGCGCGGGGTGGCTCCGAACGCCGACGCGGCCTCCACCAGTTCCTCGTCCACCTGCCGGATACCGAGTTCGGTCATCCGTACGCCCGGCGGCATCGCGAAGATGACCGTGGCGACGATGCCGGGCACCACGCCCACCCCGAAGAAGGTGATGCCGGGAACCAGGTAGACAAAGGCCGGCATCGTCTGCATGAAGTCGAGAACCGGGCGGAGGGCCGCGCTCACCGACTTGTTACGGGCCGCCCAGACGCCGAGCGGGACGGCTATCACCATGGTGATCGTGACTGCCACGACGAGAAGCGACAGCGTCTGCATCGCCTGTTCCCACAACTCGATCGAGTCGACCAGGAAGAAAGCCGCGAACGTGAGGACGGCCGCCACCGTGCCCCGCAACCACCAGGCGATCAGGGCGAGGATCGCCGCCATCATCAGCGCGTCGGGGCCGGAGAGGACGAAGTACACGCCGTTGTACATGCCTTGGCCGACGGAGTGCAGGAAGTCGAAGAGCCAGGGCAGCCGGTCTTCCAGGAAGTTGACGGCGCTGTTGACGCCGGCGCCTATGGGGAGTCTAATCACGGCTCTCCGCCTTCCGCAGGCCCTGACGGTCCGTTCCGGCGGCGCCGGACTCAGCTGCGGTTCGCCCGGCCCTCCCGGTGACGCCGTACCTGCATCGGTGTTCTGTTGTCAGCCTGGTCACGTGTGCCTTTCGCGTTGGCCTGAGGCCTGGCGAAAGAGACATAGCACCGCCGGGCCCCTTGGTGGTGCGACGTACGGGCGCGCGGCACATGGCCATGGCAGCGCCCCAGTCGGGCGGATATGCGTCCTGGCAGCCGGTCTCGACATGCTGCCGTGCGATCCGCGCGGCTGCCCGGAGGGCGTCCGCGCCCGGACAAGGTGGTTCGGGCTGCGGCTACCCCGTGCCCCGGAAGGTAAACGGCGGATTTTCGCAGCCGGACCGCCACGCCCTTGGGCTCCCGCCGGTCCCCGTATCGGATCAGCGTCCGGGGCGCGTCCGGCGGCGGAGTGTGCGCAGGGCGTCGACGCGGTTGGTGGTGATCGAGTCGGCGCCGATGCCGATCAGCCGGCGCATCGACCGCCTGGTGTCGGGGGTCCAGGCCGAGACCAGCAGCCCGTCCCGGTGGACGCGGTCGCAGAGCTCCTGACTCAGCAGCCCGAAGCGGTAGTTGAGCCAGCGCGGCTTCACCGTGTCGAGCAGGGCGGGCCGCGGGGGTGCGAGCGTCGTCCAGGTCATGGCGATCTCGGCGGCCGGGTCGGTCTCGCGCACGGCCAGCATGGTGGTGGGCCCCGCGCAGTAGTACGTACGGTCGCCCGCGCCGCACTCGTGGACCACGCCGACGACCGTGCGCACCGCCTCCGTGGTGGCGCCCGGGAGATCGATCATGACGCGGTGGCCGCCGGTGGCCGCGAGCGCTTCCCTGAGCGTCGGGACCCCGCCGTTCGTCAGTCCGCGCAGCTCGTCCGCCGTGATCAGCCCGAGCGGCCGGTCGTGGCCCCACAGCCGCTCCAGGGTCGCGTCGTGCAGTAGTACGGGCACGCCGTCCCGGGTCAGCCTGACGTCGATCTCCACCGCGTCGGCGCCCCGTTCCAGTGCGGAGCGGACGGAGGGCAGGGTGTTCTCGCGGAACAGATAGGGGTCGCCGCGATGGCCCACGGCAGTGACGGTACGCATGGGCCCCATCCTTGCCGACCGCCGGAGGGTGCGGCTACCTGGCGGTCCACTCCGCGGTGTAGGTGTCGATCTCCGCGGCCAGCTTCGCCTTGCCCGGTGCGTCGAGGAACGACGCGTCCACGGCGTTCTTCGCGAGTTCTGCGACGCCGCGCTCGTCCAGCCCGAGCAGGCGGGCCGCGACCAGGTACTCGTTGTTGAGGTCGGTGCCGAACATCGGCGGGTCGTCGCTGTTGATGGTCACCGGCACCCCCGCCTCCACCATCTCCCTGAGCGGGTGTTCGTCGAGGGTGCGGACGGCCCGGGTCGCGATGTTGGAGGTCGGGCAGACCTCCAGGGGGATGCGCTGTTCTGCCAGGTGGGCCAGGAGCTTCGGGTCCTGGACCGAGGTGGTGCCATGGCCGATGCGCTCGGCGCCCAGGTGGTGCAGCGCGTCCCAGACGGTCTCGGGTCCTGTCGTCTCACCGGCGTGCGGCACCGAGTGCAGCCCGGCCGCGCGGGCCCGGTCGAAGTAGGGCTTGAACTGCGGGCGGGCCACGCCGATCTCGGGGCCGCCGAGCCCGAAGGAGACAAGACCCTCGGGGCGCAGGTCCAGGGCGAGCCGGGTCGTCTCGGCCGCCGACTCCAGTCCGGCCTCGCCGGGGATGTCGAAGCACCAGCGCAGCACGGTGCCCAGCTCGGCCTCGGCCGCCTTGCGGGCGTCCTCGATCGCCTCCATGAAGCCCTGTTCGGGAATGCCGCGGCGGGTGGAGGAGAAGGGGGTGATGGTGAGTTCCGCGTACCGGATGTTCTGGCGTGCCATGTCGCGCGCGACCTCGAACGTCAGCAGCCGTACGTCCTCGGGGGTGCGGATGAGGTCCACCACGGAGAGATAGACCTGGATGAAGTGTCCGAAGTCCGTGAAGGTGAAGTAGTCGGCGAGTGCTTCGGGGTCCGTCGGGACCATCGAGTCCGGGTGGTGCGCGGCGAGTTCGGCGACGATACGGGGTGACGCCGACCCGACATGGTGCACATGGAGCTCGGCCTTGGGGAGCCCTGCAATGAACGGGTGCAGATCGGTCATCGGGGTCCTCCGGGGTACGGCGAGCTCTGCTGGTCGGGGAACATCGTAGGCCGGGACCGGGGCCGGGCACACAGGCGCCGGTGGCGGGGCGGACGCTGGCTGCGGTGACACCGGTGCCTCGGCATTAGCATGACGAGCCGAGGATGGGGGAGGCCCAATGTCAGACAACGCACCACACCCTTCGGGGGACCCCGAGCCGCCGAGCGACCCCTGGGCGCCGCCCGGTCGGAAGGTGCCGCTGGACAAGCAGCCGGGCGGGCAGGCGGACCGGCCGCGGACGCCCGGGGCGGTGCACGACCAGCAGACGGTCACGGCGGTCCCGGCCGCGGGCACCGGGCAGCCCGGTCCCGTACCGGCGGATCCGGGGCAGCAGACACCCGGCCCGCACATCCCGGGGCAGCAGGGCCCCGCGCAGGACGGCGCCGGGCAGCACAGTGTCGGTCAGCACAATGCCGCTCAGCACAACGCTGCCCAGCACAGCTCCGGGGTGCCGGGGCCGGGTGCAGGCCCTCACGGGTCCGTGCCTCCGGGCTTCGCGCCTCCCGGGTATCCGCCCCCGGGAGCCGTACCGCCGCCGCCCATCGGACCGAACGGCCCGGGGCCGCAGGGCTCCGGGCCGGGTGCCCCCGGTACATACGGCTACCCGTCCTATCCCGGTGCGGCCCCCGGCCCGCAGGGGAACGCCGCCTACGGCTACCCGGGTTACGGCGGAGGGCAGGGCGGCTGGAACACCCTGCAGCCGGCGCCCGCCAACGGCTTCGGGGTGGCGGCGCTGGTGCTCGGCATCCTCAGCGTCGTCATCTTCTGCGCCTGGGGTCTGGGCGTCATCCTGGGGACGCTCGCCCTGATCTTCGGCATCCTCGGCCGCAAGCGGGCCAACCGGGGCCAGGCCAACAACGGCGGGATGGCGCTCGCCGGGATCATCCTCGGGCCCATCGGCATCGTGTTCAGCCTCATCTTTCTCAGCCTGATGATCTGGGGCCTCGCACACACCCACCACTCCACCCCCGATTACGGCACCGATGACGGCGACACCTACCCCAGCTCACTGATCGTCGGCGCCGGTCACTGAGACGCGGTCGGCAGCCTTCTGCCCCGGGCGGCCGTACGCGCCCGGGGCAGGGCGGGGCAGGGAGGGACCGGGACCGGGCAGCCGCGCCCCGTTCTCAGCCCGCCGCAACGGCCGTACGCAGCCGCTCCCTCGCGTCCATCAGCGCGAAGCCCAGAAGATTGAGCCCGCGCCAGCGCTCCGGCTGCCCGGCGCGCTCGTCGTCCGCCGCGAGCCCGATCCCCCATACCCGGTCCATCGGGCTGGCCTCCACCAGCACCCGCTCCCCGGTAGCCAGCAGATAGCGGCGCAGCGCCGGATCCGCCGCGAACTTGTGCACGCTGCCCGCGACCACGATCCCGTACCGCTCGCGCTCCCATATCGCGTCGTCGAAACCGCGCACGAGCCGCCCCGCCTTCTTGGCGAGCGCCGGATTCGCCGCCGAGAGCGCGGCCCGCTCCGCCTCCGCGTCCCCGAAGAGCCGCGCCTTGGCGGCCATCATCCAGTGCTCGGCCGTGGCGTACCGCACGCCGTCGACCACGAACGGTGACGGCCACCACTGGCTCAGACAGCTCGGTCCGATGCTGCCGTCCCGCCGCGGGCTGTGCCCCCAGAAGTGCAGGAACTTGATCCGCTCCCCCTGACCGGCCCGCCTGGCCAGCGCGTTGATTCGCTCCATGCACGGGAGTCTGGCAGCCGCCACTGACACTCCGTCGTGGATTTCCCGGCCCACGCGACACATGGTCGACCGATTCCGTTGCGTAACCAAAAGGAAACAACGGAATCACTTGTTGATGAACTATGGCTCTGCCAGGATCGGCACTCAATTCGAGCTTGAGCTACGGAGAGAGCACGATGGTCAACAGCTTCCAGGTGCGGGACCGTTTCGCGGGCGGCGCACAGTACATCGGCGGGCAGCTGCGCCCCGGTACGTCAGGGCGGACCCAGGACGTCGTGAACCCCGCCACCGGTGAGGTGGTCTTCAGCTACGCCCTCGCGGGCACCGCCGATGTCGACGCCGCGGTCGCGGCGGCCCGCGCGGCCTTCCCCGGCTGGGCCGGGGCCACCCCCGCCGAGCGCTCCGACGCACTCCACCGCTTCGCCGCCGTGCTCGCCGAGCGCGCCGGTGAGTTCGCGTACGCGGAGTCCCTCCAGTGTGGCAAGCCGGTCAGGCTGAGCCGTGAGTTCGACGTACCGGGCACCGTCGACAACGCCTCCTTCTTCGCGGGCGCCGCCCGCCACCTCCAGGGCCAGTCGGCCGGTGAGTACAGCGGGGACCACACCTCCTACGTACGCCGTGAGCCGATCGGCGTGGTCGGCTCCATCGCCCCCTGGAACTACCCGCTCCAGATGGCCGCCTGGAAGGTCCTGCCTGCCATCGCCGCGGGCAACACCATCGTGCTGAAGCCCGCCGAGATCACCCCGCTGACCTCCCTGATGTTCGCGCAGGCCGCGACCGATGCGGGCATCCCCGACGGGGTCGTCAACATCGTCAACGGCCTCGGCGCGGTGGCGGGCGAGCATCTGGTCGGCCACCCGGACGTGGTCATGACCTCCTTCACCGGATCGACGCCGGTCGGCAAGCGCGTCGCCGAGGTCGCCACCGCGACCGTCAAGCGGATCCACCTCGAACTCGGCGGCAAGGCCCCCTTCCTCGTCTTCGACGACGCCGACCTCGAAGCCGCCGTGCAGGGCGCCGTCGCGGGCTCGCTCATCAACACCGGCCAGGACTGCACGGCCGCCACCCGTGCCTATGTCCAGCGCCCGCTGTACGACGCCTTCGTGCAGGGCGTCGCCGACCTGATGGGCACCGTCCGGCTCGGCGACCCCTTCGACGAGTCGACCGACCTGGGCCCGCTGATCAGCCACGCCCAGCGCGACCGGGTCGCGGCCTTCGTGGACCGCGCCAGGGACACCGCCCGGGTGGTCACCGGTGGTGCGGCGCCCGCGAACGACGGCGCCTACTACCTCCCGACCCTGATCGCCGACGCCGCCCAGGACAGCGAGATCGCCCAGGCCGAGATCTTCGGCCCGGTCCTGGTCGTGCTGCCCTTCGACTCCGACGACGAAGGCATCGCCCTGGCCAACGACACCCCCTACGGACTCGCCTCCTCCGCCTGGACCCGGGACGTCTTCCGGGCCGGCCGGGCGACCCGCGAGATCCAGGCCGGCTGTGTGTGGGTCAACGACCACATCCCGATCATCAGCGAGATGCCGCACGGCGGTTACAAGGCAAGCGGCTTCGGCAAGGACATGTCCGTGTACTCGTTCGAGGAGTACACACAGGTCAAGCACGTCATGTACGACAACACAGCGGTGGCCCGCAAGGACTGGCACCGCACGATCTTCGGGGACCGATAAAGAAAGGGCACCGAGCCCATGGAGCACTTCGAGCCCGACCGTCTCTCCCCGGCCCAGCTGGCCGCCGCGCGCCGCACCCTCGCCGCGCGCGGCGGACCCGTCGCCCGCAGGTCGCTGCTGCGCGCCACCGGAGGCGGCGCCCTCGCACTCGGCGGCCTGGCCGCTCTCACCGGCTGCGGCATCCCCGCGGCCAAGCGCGACGGCGCGGCCCCGGCCTCCACCGACCACTCGGCAGCCGAGAAGGTGATCGACTTCTCCAACTGGACCGAGTACGTGGATGTCACCGACGACGGGAAGCACCGGCCCACCCTGGAGGCGTTCACCAGGCGCACCGGGATCAAGGTCAAGTACACCGAGGACATCAACGACAACGTCGAGTTCTTCGGCAAGATCAAGCCGCAGCTCGCGGCCGGCCAGGACACCGGACGGGACATCATCATCCTCACCGACTGGCTGGCCGCCCGGCTGATCCGGTTCGGCTGGGTGGAACGGCTGGACTCGTCGCTGCTCCCGCACGCGTACGCGAACCTCTCCGCACAGTTCCGTTCCCCCGACTGGGACCCGGGCCGCGCCTACTCGTACCCCTGGGCCGGCGTCCCCACCGTCATCGCCTACAACACGAAGGCGACCGGCGGCCGCAAGGTCGACTCCGTCACGCAACTGCTCGACGACCCGCGGCTCAAGGGGCGGGTGGGCTTCCTCTCGGAGATGCGCGACTCGGTCGGGATGACGCTGCTCGACATGGGCAAGGACCCGGCGAAGGTCACCGACGCCGACTACGACGCCGCGATCGGCCGCCTCCAGAAGGGCGTCGACAGCAAGCAGATACGCCGCTTCACCGGCAACGACTACATCAGTGACCTGGACAAGGGCGACATCGCCGCCTGTGTCGCCTGGGGCGGTGACATCACCCAGCTCCAGAACGACAACCCGCACGTCAAGTACGTCATCCCCGCGGCCGGTTACATGACGTCCAGCGACAACATGATGATCCCGGCGAAGGCCCGGCACCCCTCCAACGCCGAGCGCCTGATGGACTACTACTACGAGCCGGCCGTCGCCGCGAAGCTCACCGCGTACACCAACTACCTCTCCCCGGTGGACGGCATCCGCCCGGAGCTCGCGAAGATCGACCCCAAGCTCGCGGCCAGCCCGCTGATCCTCCCCGACAAGGAGATGGCCGCACGGTCGCACGCCTTCCGCTCGCTCACCAGCAAGGAGGAGACGGCGTACGAGGAGAAGTTCGCCCGGCTCATCGGGTCCTGACCCGGCCCCGCGACCGTCCCGCGCCCGTTCCCAGCGTTCCCCCTCAGCCCGACCCCCTTCCGCACTCCCTCTGTTCCCACGAACCCCCCGGGACCGTATCCATGACACAGACGAATGAAGGCGGCGACGTCCGTCTCGCCGGGATCAGCAAGACCTACGGGTCCTTCACCGCGGTGCACCCGCTGGACCTGACCGTCCCGCAGGGCTCCTTCTTCGCGCTCCTCGGCGCGTCCGGCTGCGGCAAGACCACCACCCTGCGGATGATCGCCGGCCTGGAGGACCCCACGACCGGCACCGTACGGCTCGGTGACCGGGACGTCACCGACCTGCCCCCGTACAAACGCCCCGTCAACACGGTCTTCCAGTCGTACGCGCTCTTCCCGCACCTCGACGTGACCGAGAACATCGCCTTCGGGCTGCGCAGGCGCGGCATCAAGTCCGTCAAGAAGCAGGTCGGCGACATGCTCGACCTCGTCCAGCTCGGCGACTTCGCGCACCGCAGACCGCACCAGCTCTCCGGCGGCCAGCAGCAGCGCGTCGCCGTCGCCAGGGCGCTCATCAACCACCCCCAGGTGCTGCTGCTCGACGAGCCGCTCGGCGCCCTCGACCTCAAGCTGCGCCGTCAGATGCAGCTGGAGCTCAAGCGCATCCAGACCGAGGTCGGCATCACCTTCGTCCATGTCACCCACGACCAGGAGGAGGCCATGACTATGGCCGACACCGTCGCGGTCATGAACGGCGGCCGGGTCGAGCAGCTGGGCGCCCCCGCCGAGCTCTACGAGAACCCGCACACCACCTTCGTCGCGAACTTCCTCGGCACCTCCAACCTCATCGGGGCCGAGGTCGTCGAAGCCGGCTCCGACATCACCGTCCTGGCCTCCGGGGCCAAGCTCCGGCTGCCCGCCGACCGGTGTACGGCCGCCACCCGCAGCGGTGGCAGGCTGCTCGTCGGCGTACGCCCCGAGAAGATCGCCCTGGTGCACGCGGACGACGCCGCGGAGATAGCCGAGGGGCGCAACCGCGTCACCGGCCGCATAGCCGACTCCAGCTTCATCGGGGTCTCCACGCAGTACGTCATCGACAGCCCCGTCTGCGCCGGCCTGGAGGTCTACGTACAGAACATCGAGCGCGACGCACGGCTCTCCCCGGGCGCGGACGTCGTCCTGCACTGGAACCCCGCGCACTCGTTCGGACTCGGCGCGGACCAGGCGGTCGACGCGGGTAAGCCGACCGGGACCGAGGAGGCCGCGTGAGCGTCACCGAGGCCCCGCCCGCCGAGACCCCGGCGGCAGAGGCGGGCGCCGTACGCAGGCCCCCGGTCCGCAAGCGGCTCGTACCGTACTGGCTGCTGCTCCCCGGCATCATCTGGCTGCTGGTCTTCTTCGCCCTGCCGATGATCTACCAGGCCTCGACCTCCGTGCAGACCGGTTCGCTGGAGGACGGCTTCCAGGTCACCTGGCACTTCCAGACGTACTGGGACGCGCTGCACGAGTACTACCCGCAGTTCATCCGCTCCCTGCTGTACGCGGGCACGGCGACGGTCCTGTGTCTGCTGCTCGGCTATCCGCTCTCGTACCTCATCGCCTTCAAGGCGGGCCGCTGGCGCAATCTGGTGCTGATCCTGGTCATCGCGCCGTTCTTCACCAGCTTCCTGATCCGTACCCTCGCCTGGAAGACGATCCTCGCCGACGGCGGCCCGGTCGTGGGGGCCCTGAACACCCTGCACATCCTGGACGTGACCAGCTGGCTCGGCTGGACCGACGGCAGCCGGGTGCTGGCCACCCCGATGGCCGTGGTCTGCGGACTCACCTACAACTTCCTGCCGTTCATGATCCTGCCGCTCTACACCTCGCTGGAGCGGATCGACGGACGGCTGCACGAAGCGGCGGGCGACCTCTACGCCACCCCGGCCACCACCTTCCGCAAGGTCACCTTCCCGCTCTCCATGCCGGGGGTCGTCTCCGGCACCCTGCTCACCTTCATCCCGGCGGCCGGTGACTACGTCAACTCCGAACTGCTCGGCTCGACCGACACCAAGATGGTCGGCAGCGTCATCCAGTCGCAGTTCCTGCGGGTGCTCGACTATCCGACGGCGGCCGCGCTCTCCTTCATCCTCATGGCGATCGTGCTGATCATGGTCACCGTCTACATCCGCCGAGCCGGCACGGAGGACCTGGTCTGATGCTGAGGAACCCGACGCGCCGGCTCCGCCGCCACCTCGTGACCATCGCGGGCCTGCTCACGCTCGCCTATCTGATCCTGCCCAACGTCGTCGTGATGGTCTTCTCCTTCAACAAGCCCAACGGGCGTTTCAACATCACCTGGCAGCGGTTCTCGCTGGACGCCTGGAAGGACCCCTGCGGGGTCGCCGACATGTGCGGCTCGCTCAACCTCTCGCTGGAGATCGCCGTCTGGGCGACCATCGGCTCCACCGTGCTCGGCACGATGATCGCCTTCGCGCTGGTGCGCTACCGGTTCCGGGCGCGCGGCGCGATCAACTCGCTGATCTTCCTGCCGATGGCGATGCCCGAGGTCGTGATGGCCGCATCACTGCTCACCCTGTTCCTCAACATGGGTGCCCAGCTGGGCTTCTGGACCATCCTGATCGCGCACATCATGTTCTGCCTGAGCTTCGTCGTCACCGCCGTCAAGGCCCGGGTGATGTCCATGGACCCCCGCCTTGAGGAAGCCGCGCGCGATCTCTACGCGAGCCCGGTGCAGACCTTCCTGCGGGTCACCCTGCCGATCGCCTCACCCGGGATCGCGGCGGGCGCCCTGCTCGCCTTCGCGCTCTCCTTCGACGACTTCATCATCACCAACTTCAACGCGGGGTCGACCGTGACCTTCCCCATGTACGTCTGGGGATCGGCGCAGCGCGGTACCCCTGTACAGATCAACGTCATCGGCACGGCGATGTTCGTCATCGCGGTGCTGGTGGTACTCGGCGGCCAGCTCATCAGCAGCCGCCGGAAGAACAGCGCACCGCGCTGAGCAGGACGTACGTACTGAGCCGGACGTACGTACTGAGCAGGACCTCGCACCGAGCAGGACCCGAAGGAGTGGAACCCATGGCCCCAGCTGCCATGACCCGTGCCCGTGCCGCATCACTCGCCGCATCGCTCGCCGACGCCGAGCCGGTGTCGTTCTGGCTGGAGGATCCCGGCAAGCCGGCTGTCCTGCCCGCCCTCACCGGGGACGTCAGCTGTGACCTGCTCGTCGTCGGCGGCGGCTACAGCGGACTGTGGACCGCGCTGCTCGCCAAGGAGCGCGACCCCGGCCTCGATGTCGTCCTCGTCGAGGGCCATGAGGTGGGCTGGGCCGCCTCCGGCCGCAACGGCGGGTTCTGCGCCGCGTCCCTGACCCATGGACTGGCCAACGGACTCGAACGCTGGCCGGACGAGATCAGGCAGCTGGAGCGGCTGGGCGCGCGCAACCTCGACGCCATCGAGGAGGCCGTCGCCCGGTACGGGATCGACTGCGACTTCGAACGGACCGGTGAGATCGACGTCGCCACCCGGCCCCACCAGGCCGACGAACTGCGCGACTGGCACCGGGAGACCACCGAACTCGGCTTCGAGGGGCTGGACTTCCTCGACCAGGACGCCCTGCGCGCCGAGGTGGACTCACCGACCTTCCTCGCCGGGCTCTGGGACCGGCGGGGCGTCGCGATGCTGCACCCGGCCAAGCTGGCCTGGGGGCTCAAGCGGGCCTGCCTGGGACTCGGGGTGCGGATGTACGAGCGCACCCGCGCCCTGGACCTGGCGCGCTCGGGGCCGGGCATGGCCGTCCGCACCCCGTACGGCAGGGTCTTCGCCCGTCAGGTGGCGCTGGGCACCAATATCTTCCCCTCGCTGGTCAGGCGGGTGCGGTCGTACACCGTGCCGGTCTACGACTACGCGCTGATGACGGAGCCGCTCACCGATGAGCAGCTGGCGTCGGTCGGCTGGCGGGGCCGGCAGGGACTCGGGGACAGCGCCAACCAGTTCCACTACTTCCGGCTCACCGCCGACCACCGCATCCTGTGGGGCGGCTACGACGCGATCTATCCGTACGGCGGCAGGCTCAGCGCCGGACTGGACCAGCGCCCCGCCACCTATCTGACCCTCGCCGAGCACTTCTTCACCTGCTTCCCGCAGCTGGAGGGGGTCCGCTTCAGCCACGCGTGGGGCGGTGCGATCGACACCTGCTCGCGGTTCTCGGCCTTCTTCGGTACGGCGCACGGCGGCCGGGTCGCCTATGCGGCCGGCTTCACCGGTCTCGGCGTCGGCGCCACCCGCTTCGGCGGCGATGTGATGCTCGATCTGCTCTCGGGCGCCGAGACGGAGCGCACCCGTCTGGAGATGGTGCGGAGCAAGCCGCTGCCGTTCCCGCCGGAACCCTTCGCCTGGGCCGGTATCGGGCTGACCAAGTGGTCGCTCGCGCGGGCCGACGAGAACGGCGGCCGGCGGAATCTCTGGCTGAGGTCGATGGACCGGCTGGGGCTCGGCTTCGACTCCTGATCCGGGACCGCACCGGACCGGCCGCCCCTGCCTGGCCGCACCGGACCGGCCGCGACTTGCCCGGTGCGGCCGGACTGTGACCCAGCTCACTCCTGCCGGATGCCCGAACCCGCGTCATGAAGTGCCCCGCCCCCGCTCTCTCCCCGTGCACGCAGGATTTCCGCGTACACGAATGGAGGCCGGGCGATGGCAGGCTCGGGGGCAAGGAACGCAGTGGAGTGGCTCGCTTCGGTTTCGCCGGATCCCGGCGCGTGCAGGCGGGCGTGGGAGCGCGATCCCCACGGGGTGGCGCTCCTGCCCGCCGGAGTGCGCTGGGACGTGCTCATCGTCCCGGGGGAGCTGGGCTATCCGGCCCTGGACGTGCTGTGCCGGCTCATCGACCGGCCGGGGCCGGTCCTCGCGGACTTCGGTGAGGCCAGGATGGGCTTCTTCGTACCGCCGGGGACGGCCGGACGCTGGATCGGCACGGGCGTACGGGGCGCCGGCCGCGGTACCTGGATCGTGGTGCCGGGTCCGGGCCGGGGGGCCGGCGGGGTGCGCTGGCTCGTTCCGCCCGACGCCGAGGGGACGCTCACCGATCCGGCAGTCCTCGAACTGGCGCTGCACGAGGCCGCGGCGCTGCGGGCGGGCGACATTGGTGACGGACTGGTCTGAACCACCGCCGGGGAGGGGTGGGGCGATGTGTGAAGCCTTGACAGTCTTATTGGTCTGGACCATGTTGGGCCGCGCTCCACCCTCCAATCCCCCCATGTCCGGAGGCAGTTGTGAAACGCCCAAGACTTCTGGCCATGCTCGCCACGGCCGCGCTCGCGATGAGCGCACTCGCCGGCACCGCGCAGACCTCCCAGGCCGCCGCTCCGGCGGCGGGCGCGGCCCTGCCCGCGCACGCCCTGGTGGGCTATCTGCACTCCAGCTTCGCCAACGGCTCCGGCTACACCAAGCTGGCCGACGTCCCCGACTCCTGGGACGTGATCGACCTGGCCTTCGGTGAGCCGACATCCCCCACGTCCGGCGACATCCGCTTCAACCTCTGCCCCGTGTCCGAGTGCCCGGGTGTCGAGTCGGCCGACGCGTTCAAGGCCGAGATCAAGGCCAAGCAGGCGGCAGGCAAGAAGGTGCTGATCTCCATCGGCGGCCAGAACGGCCAGGTGCAGCTCACCACCACGGCCGCCCGTGACACCTTCGTCGCCTCCGTCTCGAAGATCATCGACGAGTACGGGCTCGACGGCCTGGACATCGACTTCGAGGGCCACTCGCTCTCGCTGGACACCGGTGACACGGACTTCCGGAACCCCACCACCCCGGTCGTCGTCAATCTGATCTCGGCGCTGAAGACGCTCAAGGCCAAGTACGGCGACAAGTTCGTCCTGACCATGGCGCCCGAGACCTTCTTCGTGCAGCTCGGCTACCAGTACTACGGATCCGGCCCGTTCGGCGGCCAGGACCCCCGCGCGGGCGCCTATCTGCCGGTGATCAACGCGCTGCGCGACGATCTGACGCTGCTGCACGTCCAGGACTACAACTCGGGCCCGATCATGGGACTCGACGACCAGTACCACACCATGGGCAGCGCCGACTTCCACATCGCCATGACCGACATGCTGCTCACCGGCTTCCCGGTCGCGGGCGACACCACGAAGATGTTCGCCCCGCTCCGCCCCGACCAGGTCGCCATCGGCCTGCCGGCCTCGGTCAACGCGGGCAACGGCTTCACCTCGGCCGCCGATGTGGACCAGGCGCTCAACTGCCTGACGAGGAAGACCGACTGCGGCTCCTACACCCCGCACGGCAGCTGGCCGGGCCTGCGCGGACTGATGGCCTGGTCCGTCAACTGGGACCTGTTCAGCAATCAGGAGTTCGCGAAGAGCTTCGACGCATACAGCTGGCAGTGACCAGCAGCAGCGCCCCGCACAGCAGCCAGGCGCCCAGCACGTCGAGCGGCCAGTGGTAGCCGTGCAGGAGAAGGCCGGTGCCCGTCGCCACCGTCAGGATTACGGCGACGGGCACCGGCCAGTTCCGCCGGACGTACGGCATGAGGAGCAGCGCGGCCCCTCCGTACGCCACCATCGCGGTGGCCGAGTGGCCCGAGGGGAAGTACCCGGTCGACGGGTCGAGGGGCCCCGGGCGCGCCGTCCAGAGCTTCAGCGGCACCACCAGGGCCGGCACCGCGGCCATCGCGGCCGCGGCGACCAGGACGTCCCGGCGGCTGCCCCGCCACAGGGCGTACGCCATCGCCACCACCAGGACCGGAAGCGCGACCTCCGTGTTGCCCAGGTCGGAGAGAGCGCCGCTGAGCCACCCCGGGCCCGTGCCGACGAGGGGGTGGTCGAGGCGCACATCCAGCCGCAGCAGCGGTCCGTGGGCCAGGACCTGCCAGGTGATCAGGGCGAAGAGGAGAAGACAGCCGAGCGCGGAGAACAGCACGCGCCGCAGTGGGGAGAGAGAAGCCGGCCGCCCGGGAACAGGGGGGGTAGTTCCGGGGCGGCCGCCTGGACCGGTGTGCCGCGCGCCCCGGGGGGTGTGGGGCGAGCGGCCATCCGATCGGTGAGGAGACCCGGAGCCCGAAGCTCCGGTGGTGTGCGCGAAGGCACGACCAGGCGCGAGCTGGGGAGGCCCTTGCCTGGGGTCGCTCACAGTCATCCGTGAGCGAGGTGTTTCTCTCATCTGTCAGAACCGTACGGCAGAGGGACGGGGGCCGACAGCTGGAACCGCATCCCGCCATCGGCCCCGCACACGTTCTTCACATGCCCCGACCGTTGCGGGAGGTCATACCCCTGCGAAGGCCTGCTCCAGCAGGTCCAGGCCCTCGTTCAGCAGGTCCTCGCCGATGACCAGCGGGGGCAGGAAGCGCAGCACGTTGCCGTAGGTGCCACAGGTCAGGACCAGCAGCCCCACCGCGTGGCACGCCTTGGCCAGAGCCGCGGTCGCCTCCGGGTTGGGGTCCTTGCCGCCAGGCTTGACCAGCTCGACCGCGATCATCGCGCCGCGGCCCCGGACGTCGCCGACGATGTCGTACTTCTCCTGGATGGCGGTCAGCCGGGCCTTCATGATCTCTTCGATGCGCCGGGCCCTGGCGTTGAGGTCCAGCTCCTTCATCGTCTCGATCGAGCCGAGTGCGCCGGCGCAGGCCACCGGGTTGCCGCCGTAGGTGCCGCCGAGACCGCCGGAGTGCGCGGCGTCCATGATCTCGGCGCGCCCGGTCACCGCGGAGAGCGGCAGACCGCCGGCGATGCCCTTGGCGGTGGTGATCAGGTCGGGCACGATGCCCTCGTCCTCACACGCGAACCACTGGCCCGTGCGGCAGAAGCCGGACTGGATCTCGTCGGCCACGAAGACGATGCCGTTGTCCTTGGCGAACCGTGCGATGGCGGGCAGGAAGCCCTTGGCGGGCTCGATGAAGCCGCCCTCGCCGAGGACCGGCTCGATGATGACGGCGGCGACGTTCTCCGCGCCGATCTGCTTGTTGATCATGTCGATGGCCTGGGCGGACGCCTCGGCGCCCGCGTTCTCCGGGCCGCTCGGCCAGCGGTAGCCGTACGCCACCGGCACCCGGTAGACCTCGGGCGCGAACGGTCCGAAGCCGTTCTTGTACGGCATGTTCTTCGAGGTCAGTGCCATCGTCAGGTTGGTGCGGCCGTGGTAGCCGTGGTCGAAGACCACGACGGCCTGGCGCTTGGTGTACGCACGGGCGATCTTCACGGCGTTCTCGACGGCCTCGGCGCCGGAGTTGAAGAGCGCCGACTTCTTGGCGTGGTCGCCCGGGGTCAGCTCGGCGAGCTGCTCACAGACCTCGACGTACCCCTCGTACGGGGTCACCATGAAACAGCTGTGGGTGAACTCGGCGAGCTGCGCGGACGCCCGGCGCACGACGGCCTCGGCTGACGCGCCCACGGAGGTCACGGCGATGCCGGAACCGAAGTCGATGAGGCGGTTGCCGTCGACGTCCTCGACGATGCCGCCGCCCGCCCGGGTGGTGAAGACCGGCAGCACGGAGCCGACACCCGCGGCGACCGTGGCATTGCGGCGGGCCTGGAGTTCCAGCGACTTCGGGCCGGGGATGGCGGTGACGACGCGGCGCTCCTGCGGAACAGCGGTCATGGGGGGCTCCTGTGGGACGAAATCGGACGCTTCCTCTCACAGCAGGCTAGGGGCGCGTCCAAGGGCTGGGCATGCTCCGTTCGGTAGTGGTCCGGGTGTGTCCTTGTCCGCGACGGACATAGCAGCGTGATGACGCCCGGCAGCGGGCACGTGGCACTAGATTGAGGCGGCGCACCGCGCACAGGGCAGAAGGCGCACCGCACAGGGCAGACACAGCGCAGACCTGGCTGGTCAGGGGGCAGGGGTCATGGACACCGAAGGCACGTACGACGCACGCTCCACCCGGGGGGCCGGACCCGTCCCGCACCCCGCGGGGCGGCCGGCCGTTCCGCCCCCGCCCGGCTACGCACCCACGACAGGCCCGGTGCTCACCGACTGGCTGGCCGCCCCGCGCCACCGGGAGGGGCCCGGCGTCTGGGCGTACGGCCATGTGGAGCGCCCCCCGGAGTCCGAGCAGGTGCCCGGCCGCACCGTGCTCAGCGGCGCGGTCATCTCGCTGCTGGCCTGCGTCCTGGTCTGGTCGCTCTGGAACAACGGCTACATCCCTTACTGGCGCGTGCCGTTGGAGCTCTTCACGCCGGGGGACTGGTGGAGCCGCCAGCGGATGGGCGAACCGGCACCGCGCGGCGCCGAGAACGCGCTGGAGGTCTACCGCTTCCTGATCGCGGGCGCCCTCCTCTACGGCTTCGGCCGGCTCGGGAACTGGCGCGGGGCCTTCGAGCACGCCGTCCAGGGCCGCTCAGCGCGCGCCCGCGCGACAGCGGCCGCCGCCCTCGCCCTCCTCGTCTGGATCTTCGTCTGGACGAACACCCTGCCGGGGCTCGACATGGTCTTCCTGCTGCTGCCGTCGTCCTGGCTGACCGGTGGCGGCGACCGCGTCGTGGCGGCGACCGTGGTCTACACGCTGTACGGCCTGATCACGCTGGCCGTGGTCTGGCCCTTCGCCCGGCTGGGCCGCTGGCGCACCCTGCTGCGCCCCGGGCAGCTGCCGCAGCAGCGTGCCCCGCAGGAACAGGCACAGACACGGGCGAGGGCCGGTGCGGCCCAGGAGCCCCCGGTGCCCGGCCCGGCCGACTGGCCCGAGCTGCGCGCCCAGGGCCTGACCGAGCTTGCCGACCGGCTCTCCGACGAGGTGCGCTCCGGGCGGATGAACGACGTGGACTACACCCGGATCCGGCGTGCCTGGCGCTCCGTCCAGGCCGACCCGGCCCGCCTCGGCTCCTTCACCGAAGCGGTGCGCAGGTCCGGCGCCGCCGCCTGTGTGCACCCCTCGGGCGCCCGCGACCTGCCGCTGCGCGCGGCCCGGCACGACCTCCTCGTACGCCAGGTCAGGCTCGGCACGGTCGCCCCGGGGGAGCGCAACCCGTACGCCAGGCGCGGCAGTTCCCTCGCGCTCGAACCGGAGCTGCTCGGCACCTCGCTGCTGGCCGTCGGACCGCCCGGCGCGGGCAAGACCCGGCACCTGGTGCGGCCGGTGGTGGAGTCCCTCGCCCTCCAGGCGCTCGCGGGCCAGGCCGCCGTGATCGCCGTCGCACCGGCCGGCACCCAGCTCGGCCCCGACGAGGCGTACGACGTCGTGGTCAAGCCCGGCGACCCCGCGTCCGTCCATGACTTCGACCTCTACGGCGGGGCGACCGACCCCGACGAGGCCGCCGCCGTACTCGCCGAGGCGTTCACCGGCGATCTCCCGGAGGTCGACAGCAGGCGCGCGGCCACCGCGCTGGCTCAGCTGCTCGGCCCCTATCTGGCGGCCCACGGCCGCTTTCCCTCGGTGCCCGACCTGCGGGAGCTGCTCGACGGCGTGCCGGCCGCGCTCGCCACCCTGCGGGAGGCGCTCGACGCGGGCGGGCACTTCGGCCTGCAGCGCGAACTCGACGCCCGCGCACGGCAGTCCGGGACGCCGGGCGACCCGGGACCGGCGCTCGCCGACCGCGTCGCCTCCCTCGACCGCCCCGCCTTCGCCGGGTTCTTCGACACATCGGGGACATCGAGGCCCTTCTCGCTGCGCTCGCTGGAACACCCCGTACGCGTCAGGATCGACCTCCCGGAACGTGCGCATGCCGAGGCGTCCCGGGTCCTCGCCCGGCTCGTACTCGCCCAGTTCACCGCGAGCGCCGCGGCCCGCGCCGACCGTTCGCTCTTCGCCTGTCTGGTCCTCGACGACGCCACCCGCACCGTCACACCGGACTCGGTCCGCGCCATCCAGCGGCTGCGCTCCGCGCACGCCGGAGCGGTCCTCACGCTGCGCAGCCTGAGCGACGTACCGGACGAGCTGCACACCGCGCTGCTCGGCGCGGTCGGCTGCCGGATGGCGTTCTCCGGGGTGACCACCTGGGAGGGCAGGTCCTTCGCCGAGGCGTGGGGCACCGAATGGGTGGAGACCAGGGATGTCACCCAGCGCACCGTCTTCGCCGACCAGCCGCTGACCCGGGCCATCCACTCCTTCCGCAAACTCGTCACGGGCAAGGCCGTCACCACGGACGCCGTCACCGTGCGGCGGGTCGAGCGCGAGCGCTGGTCCGCCTCCGACCTGGCCCATTCGGTGCCCGCGGGCCATGCGGTGCTCTCGCTGACGACCGTGCGCGGGGAGCACGCACCCCCTCTTCTGGTGGATCTGGGGGGCTGATCCGGCGCGGGGACCCGTACGCCCTGGCAGAATCGGTGGAGCCGTTCATACGGGACGGCACAGTTCTCACTCGTTCTTCAGCAGAAGGCCCTACGGTCCCCCCATGCCGCCCACCCTTGCCTCACTCGTCCACCACTCCACGCTCAAGCTGACCGTGCGTGCGGGGGAGGGCCGTCTTGAGACGCCGGTGCGCTGGGCCCACGTCAGCGAGCTGGCCGACCCCGTCCCGTACATGGAGGGCGGCGAACTCCTCCTCATCACCGCGATGACCCTGGACACCGAGGACCAGGAGGCGATGCGGCGGTACGTACGGAGGCTCGCCAAGGCCGGAGTCGTCGGGCTCGGCTTCGCCGTCGGGGTCCACTACGACGACATCCCGCCCGCGCTGGTCGCCGCCGCCGACGAGGAGGGCCTGCCGCTCCTGGAGGTGCCCCGGCGCACCCCGTTCCTCGCCATCAGCAAGGCGGTGTCGGCCGCCATCGCCGCTGACCAGTACCGCTCGGTCACCGCGGGGTTCGAGGCCCAGCGCGAGCTGACCCGGGCCGCGCTGAGCGGCGACGGCCCCGGCGACCTCGTGGCACGCCTCGCCTCCCATGTCAGCGGGTGGGCCGCCCTCTACGACGCGGCGGGCGCCGTCGTGTCGGCCGCCCCCGAGTGGGCCGCGCGCCGGGCCGCCCGGCTCACCCCTGACGTGGCCAGACTGGGGGAGCGCCCGGCGCCCGCGAGCGCCGTCGTCGGCGGCTCCGACGACCGGGTGGAGCTCCAGTCCCTCGGCACCGGGCGCCGCCCGCACGGCGCGCTGGCCGTCGGCACGGCCGCACCGCTGGGCACCGCCGAGCGGTACGCGGTGCACTCGGCCATCGCCCTGCTCACCCTGACCACCGAGCGCTCCCGGGCCCTGCGGGCGGCCGAGGACCGGCTGGGCGCGGCCGTGCTGCGGATGCTGCTCGCCGGGGAACCGGACCACGCCAGGGCCGTCGCGGGCGACCTCTACAACGGCCTGCTCGACGCCCCGTACCGGCTGCTCATCGCCGAGGGCACCCCCGCGGCCCTCCAGGAGCTGTCCGAGACGCTGGAGGCCGGGGCCTCCCGCGCGGGCGAGATGGTGCTCGTCGTCCCCGAGGGCGAGCGGCTCGTCGTGCTCGCCACCGACGGCGGGGCCGCGGTCACGGCCTGCACGGCGTACGCCCAGCGGATCGAGGCCCGCCAGGCTCCCGCCGAGCCACTGGTCCCGGGCGGTGCCACGGGCGCGGCGGCCGACGACGACCAGGTCGTCATCGGCCAGTCGGCGCCGGCCGGCACCATCGCCGCCGCCTCCGCCTACCGCCAGGCCGAACAGGCCCTCTCGGTCGCCCGCCGCCGCGGCCGGGTCCTGGTCGAACACGAGGAACTCGCCACCGGATCCGTGGTGCCGCTGCTCGCCGACGACGCGGTACGGGCCTTCGCCGACGGGATGCTGCGTCCGCTGCACGAGCACGACCAGACCGGCCGCGGCGACCTGGTGGCGTCGCTGCGCGCCTGGCTCGCCCACCACGGCCAGTGGGACGCGGCCGCCGCCGACCTGGGGGTCCACCGGCACACCCTGCGGTACCGGATGCGGCGGGTTGAGGAGATCCTCGGGCGGTCCCTGGACGATCCGGACGTACGGATGGAGCTCTGGCTGGCACTGAAGGCCACCAGCATGCCGTGACCGGGACCGCCATCTGCGGCTCACCTCGGGAAGCCGACCGGTCCCCGTGGCCTCCGCCCGCGCCCGAGCCGACCGGCTCCCGTGGCCTCCGCCCCATGCCGTGGCCGGGACTGCCGCCCGCGGCCCCCGCTCCACGACATTCCGGCACCCCCGTGGCCCGTACCACTCCACGTCGGCCAAACACAGCGGCGCATCCGACCCCTACCGTGGAAAACACCAACCACCACCACGGAAGGGCCGGAACACATGACCTCCACCCACGCCTTCTGGCTCGCCGGCCGCCGGGCCACCGGCGATGACACCTTCGATGTCACCTCCCCCTGGGACGGCCGGCTCGTCGGTACGGTCGCCGTCCCGACCGACGCGCAGGTCGAGGAGGCCGTCGCCGCCGCGCACGCCGTCCGCGACGAGTTCGCGGCGACGCCCGCCCATGTACGCGCCGCCGCCCTGGACCATGTGTCCCGGCGTCTTGTCGAGCGTACGGAGGAGATCGCCCAGCTGATCACCGCCGAGAACGGCAAGCCCATCAAGTGGGCCCGCGGCGAAGTCGGCCGCGCCGTATCGGTGTTCCGGTTCGCGGCGGAGGAGGCCCGCCGCTACAACGGCGGCGAGGCACAGCGCCTCGACACCGACGCGGGCGGCGCCGGCCGCCTCGCGCTGACCCGCCGCTTCCCGCGCGGCGCGGTCCTGGGCGTCGCGCCGTTCAACTTCCCGCTGAACCTCTGCGCCCACAAGATCGCTCCGGCCATCGCGGTCGGCGCGCCGATCATCCTCAAGCCCGCGCCTGCGACCCCGCTCTCCGGGCTCGTCCTCGGCGAGCTGCTCGCCGAGACCGAGCTGCCCGTGGGCTCCTGGTCGGTCCTGCCGGTCGCCAACGACAAGATGCCCGCCCTCGTCCAGGACGAGCGGCTCCCGGTCATCTCGTTCACCGGCTCCGACAAGGTCGGCTTCGCGATCATGGACTCGGTCCCGCGCAAGCACATCACCCTGGAACTCGGCGGGAACGGCGCGGCCGTCGTCCTCGCCGACTACGCCTCCGAGAAGGATCTCGACTGGGCCGCCGCGCGCATCGCGACCTTCTCGAACTACCAGGCGGGCCAGTCCTGCATCTCGGTCCAGCGGGTGATCGCGGACGCCTCGGTGTACGACCGGCTCGTCCCGAAGATCGTCGACGCGGTGGCCCAGCAGTCCACCGGCGACCCCGCAGACGCGGCCACCGACGTCGGCCCGCTGGTCAGCGAGGACGCGGCCAAGCGGGTCGAGACCTGGGTCGACGAGGCGGTACGGGCGGGTGCCAAGCTGCTCGCGGGCGGCAGCCGGGAGGGCGCGAGCTACTCGCCGACCGTGCTCGCCGACGTCCCCGCGGACACCACCGTCGCCTGCGAGGAGGTCTTCGGCCCGGTGCTGACCCTCACCAGGGCCGACGGTGAGGCGGAGGCGTTCGCCGCCGTCAACGACTCCAAGTACGGGCTCCAGGCGGGCGTGTTCACCCACGACGTGCAGACGGCGTTCCGCGCCCACAGCGCCCTGGAGGTCGGCGGTGTGATCGTCGGCGACGTCCCCTCGTACCGCGCGGACCAGATGCCGTACGGCGGTGCCAAGCAGTCCGGCGTGGGCCGTGAGGGTGTCCGCTTCGCGATGGAGGACTACACCTACGAGCGGGTCATGGTCCTCACGGGCCTCGCCCTCTGACCCGGCCAGGCCCACCGGACGGCCTCCGTCCGGCCTGACCCGATCGGACGCACCCCGTCCCCGCCCGGCCACCCCTCAGGCACCCGAGGGGTGGCCGCTGTGCGGGGAATGGGGTAGATACGGACGAGTAGCGATGACTGGCCCGCCCGGCTGCGGGCAGGTGTGTCCACCCGACATCCGCGGTGAGGAGTACCCCTCATGACCGCACCACTCGACAAGCCCAGGGTCACCGAGCGCGAGGCGCGCCAGGTCGCCGAGGCCGCCCGTGAACAGGACTGGCGGAAACCGAGCTTCGCCAAGGAGCTCTTCCTCGGCCGCTTCCGGCTCGATCTGATCCATCCCCATCCGCTGCCCGACCCCGAGGCCGCCCGGCGCGGCGAGGCCTTCCTCGCGAAGCTGCGCACCTTCTGCGAGACCCGGATCGACGGCGCGCTGATCGAGCGCGAGGCCCGGATCCCCGACGAGACGGTCAACGGGCTCAAGGAGCTCGGCGCGCTCGGTATGAAGATCGACACCAAGTACGGCGGCCTCGGTCTCACCCAGGTCTACTACAACAGGGCGCTCTCGCTGGTGGGTTCGGCCAGCCCGGCGGTCGGCGCGCTGCTCTCGGCCCACCAGTCGATCGGGGTGCCGCAGCCGCTGAAGCAGTTCGGCACCCAGGAGCAGAAGGACGCCTTCCTGCCCCGGCTGGCCCGTACCGACATCTCGGCCTTCCTGCTCACCGAGCCGGACGTCGGCTCCGACCCGGCCCGGCTGGCCACGTCGGCGGTCAGGGACGGCGACTCGTACGTACTCGACGGGGTGAAGCTCTGGACCACCAACGGTGTCGTCGCCGACCTGCTCGTCGTGATGGCCCGGGTGCCGAAGACCGATGAGGGCAAGGGCGGGATCACCGCCTTCATCGTCGAGGCCGACTCACCGGGCATCACCGTCGAGAACCGCAACGCCTTCATGGGGCTGCGCGGCCTGGAGAACGGGGTCACCCGGTTCCACCAGGTCAGGGTCCCCGCGGCGAACCGTATCGGCCCCGAGGGCGCCGGCCTCAAGATCGCGCTCACCACTCTCAACACGGGCCGGCTCTCGCTGCCGGCGATGTGCGTCGGCGCGGGCAAGTGGTGTCTGAAAATCGCCCGTGAGTGGTCGGCCGAGCGGGAGCAGTGGGGCAGGCCCGTCGGCCGGCACGAAGCGGTCGGGGCCAAGATCTCCTTCATCGCCGCGACCACCTTCGCCATCGAAGCGGTCGTGGACCTCTCCTCGCAGATGGCCGACGAGGACCGCAACGACATCCGGATCGAGGCGGCGCTCGCCAAGCTGTACGGATCCGAGATGGGGTGGCTGATCGCGGACGAGCTGGTCCAGATCCGCGGCGGACGCGGCTTCGAGACGGCCGAATCCCTCGCGGCCCGTGGCGAACGGCCGGTCCCCGCCGAGCAGTTGCTCAGGGACATGCGCATCAACCGGATCTTCGAGGGCTCCACGGAGATCATGCATCTGCTGATCGCCCGGGAGGCCGTCGACGCCCATCTCTCCGTCGCCGGCGGCCTGATCGACCCCGACACCTCGCTGACGGACAAGGCGAAGGCGGGGGCGCAGGCCTCCGCGTTCTACGCCCGCTGGCTCCCGAAGCTCGTCGCGGGCCCCGGCCAACTGCCCGGCAGCTATGCCGCCTTCCACCCGGCAGGCCACCCCGACCTCTCCGTCCATCTGCGCCAGGTCGAGCGCTACGCCCGCAAGCTGGCCCGCTCGACCTTCTACGCCATGTCGCGCTGGCAGGGGAAGATGGAGACGAAGCAGGGCTTCCTCGGCCGGATCGTCGACATCGGCGCCGAGCTCTTCGCGATGAGCGCGGCGTGTGTACGGGCGGAGCTGCTGCGGGCCTCCGGCGACCACGGCCGGGAGGCGTACCAGCTGGCCGACGCCTTCTGCCGGCAGGCACGTCTGCGGGTCGACGAGCTCTTCGGGCGGCTCTGGGCGAACACCGACGAACTGGACCGCAAGGTCGTGTCCGGTGTGCTCTCCGGGACGTACAGCTGGCTGGAGGAGGGCATCGTCGACGCCTCGGGCGAAGGCCCCTGGATCGCGGAAGCGGCCCCCGGACCCTCCGCCGCCGAGAACGTCCACCGCCGCATCCGCTGAACCGGGCGGCGCGGACCCGGGCCCGGGTCTGCACGGCGGGCACAGGGCGGTCCACGGGCGCACCGTGGACCGCCCTGTCCCGGTCGCGGCCGGATCGTGGACCGTCCAGGCCCCGGTCGCGGGCGCACGGCAGAATGTCCGCCCGTGACCGTGACCGAAATCCCCGGCTCCAAGTCCGTGACCGCGCGCGCCCTCTTCCTGGCCGCCGCGGCCGACGGCACCACCACGCTCCGGCGCCCTCTCGTCTCCGACGACACCGAGGGGTTCGCCGAGGGCCTGACCCGGCTCGGATACGCGGTGGAACGCGGCCCGGACGCCTGGCGGGTCGAAGGGCGCCCGGCCGGGCCGGGGGTGGCCGAGGCCGACGTCTACTGCCGGGACGGCGCCACCACCGCCCGCTTCCTGCCCGCCCTCGCCGCCGCGGGCAGGGGAGAGTTCCCGGGTTCCCCGGGCAGCGGCGGAGGCACCTACCGCTTCGACGCCTCGGCCCAGATGCGCCGCCGCCCGCTGGCCCCGCTCACCCGCGCACTCCAGGAGCTGGGCGTCGACCTCCGCCACGAGGGCGCGGATGGCCACCACCCGCTGCGGATCGTCGCGCGCGGCATCGAGGGCGGCGAACTGACCCTCGACGCGGGCCAGTCGTCGCAGTACCTCACCGCGCTGCTCATGCTCGGCCCGCTCACCCGCACGGGGCTGCGTATCACCGTCACGGACCTCGTCTCCGCCCCGTACATCGGCATCACGCTCGCGATGATGCGCAGCTTCGGCGTCACGGTGGCCCGCGAGGGCAACGTGTTCACGGTGCCGTCCGGCGGCTACCGCGCCACCGAGTACGCCATCGAGCCCGACGCCTCCACGGCGAGCTACTTCTTCGCGGCGGCCGCCGTCACCGGACAGACGGTCACCGTCCCCGGCCTCGGCGCGGGCGCGCTCCAGGGCGATCTGCGCTTCGTCGAGGTGCTCGGCAGGATGGGCGCCGACATCCGTACGACCGCGAGCGGCACCACGGTCACCGGCCCCGGCACCCTCGGCGGACTCACCGTGAACATGCGCGACATCTCCGACACCATGCCGACCCTGGCCGCGATCGCCCCGTATGCGTCGGGCCCGGTCAGGATCGAGGACGTCGGCAACACCCGGGTGAAGGAGTGCGACCGGCTTGAGGCGTGTGCGGAGAACCTCCGGGCGCTCGGGGTCGAGGCCGCCACCGGCCCCGACTGGATCGAGATCCGGCCGGGCGCGCCGGAGCCGGCCCTGATCCGTACCCACGGCGACCACCGCATCGTGATGTCCTTCGCGGTCACCGGCCTGCGCACGCCCGGCATCACCTTCGACGACCCCGGCTGCGTCCGGAAGACCTTCCCCGGCTTCCACGAGGCGTTCGCGGAGCTGCGGCGTTCGTGGTGAAGTGCCCGCCGGGAAACCGCCGCCGTACGCACACGGCGACGCCGCCCGGACACCCCGCACACACCCGAACCGGGGCTCACTGTCCTGACGCCCGCCTTATGCGGCAACAATGGGGGGCATGAGCGACAGCCCAGCCACCCTCGCCGACCCGCACACCGTCTTCGACCCCGTCGAAGGACGCCGGGACATCGTCGTCCTCGGCTCGACCGGGTCCATCGGCACCCAGGCCATCGACCTGGTGCTGCGCAACCCCGACCGCTTCCGGGTGACGGCGCTCTCCGCCGCCGGCGGGCGGGTCGCCCTGCTCGCCGAGCAGGCGCGCCGACTCGGTGTCCGTACCGTCGCTGTCGCCCGAGCGGACGCCGTGCCCGCACTGCGCGAGGCGCTGGGCGCGCAGTACGGCTCCGAACCGCTCCCGGAGATCCTGGCCGGGCCGGAGGCCGCCACCGAAATCGCCGCGTCCGACTGCCACACGGTGCTCAACGGCATCACCGGCTCCATCGGCCTCGCCCCCACCCTCGCCGCACTGACCGCGGGGCGCACCCTCGCCCTTGCCAACAAGGAGTCGCTGATCGTCGGCGGCCCGCTGGTGAAGGCGCTGGCCAAGCCCGCCCAGATCATCCCGGTCGACTCCGAGCACGCCGCGCTCTTCCAGGCGCTGGCGTCGGGCAAGCGCGCCGATGTGCGCAAGCTGGTCGTCACCGCGTCCGGCGGGCCCTTCCGGGGCCGTACCAGGGCCGAACTGGCCGATGTCACCCCGGAGGCCGCGCTGGCGCACCCGACCTGGGCGATGGGCCCGGTCATCACGGTGAACTCGGCGACCCTGGTCAACAAGGGCCTGGAGGTCATCGAGGCGCATCTGCTCTACGACGTCCCGTTCGACCGTATCGAGGTCGTCGTGCACCCCCAGTCGTACGTCCACTCCATGGTCGAGTTCACCGACGGCTCGACCATCGCCCAGGCCACGCCGCCCGATATGAGCGGACCGATCGCCGTCGGCATCGGCTGGCCGCAGCGGATCCCGGACGCGGCCCCCGCGTTCGACTGGACGAAGGCGTCCAGCTGGGAGTTCTTCCCGCTGGACACCGAGGCCTTCCCGTCCGTCGGGCTGGCCAGGCACGTCGGGGCGCTGGGCGGCACGGCCCCCGCCGTCTTCAACGCGGCGAACGAGGAGAGCGTCGACGCCTTCCTGGCCGGAAAGCTGCCCTTCAACGGGATTATGGATACGGTCACCGCAGTCGTGGCCGAACATGGCGAGCCCGGTGCGGGAACTTCTCTGACGGTCGCGGACGTCCTGCAGGCGGAGACCTGGGCACGCGCCCGGGCCCGTGAACTCGCCCGGAAGGCCACAGCGGAGGCTCGCGTATGACCACGATCGTGATGACGGTCATCGGCATCGTCATTTTTGTCTTCGGGCTGCTCTTCTCCATCGCCTGGCACGAGCTGGGCCACCTCTCGACGGCGAAGCTCTTCGGTATCCGCGTCCCGCAGTACATGGTCGGCTTCGGCCCGACCATCTGGTCACGGAAGAAGGGCGACACGGAGTACGGGTTCAAGGCGATCCCGGCCGGCGGCTACATCCGCATGATCGGCATGTTCCCGCCGGGTCCGGACGGCAGGATCGAGTCCCGGTCCACCTCGCCGTGGCGCTCCATGGTCGAGGACGCCAGGTCGGCGGCGTTCGAGGAGCTGGAGGAGGGCGACGAGGAGCGGCTGTTCTACACCCGCAAGCCGTGGAAGCGCGTCATCGTGATGTTCGCCGGTCCCTTCATGAACCTGGTCCTCGCGGTGGTGATCTTCGTCGGGGTCGCGATGTCCTTCGGCTTCGAGACACAGACCACGCAGGTGGCGGGCGTGCAGAAGTGCGTGATCTCGCAGAGCGAGAAGCGCCAGACCTGCGAGAAGGGCGACCCGGTCTCACCGGCCAGGGCCGCGGGCCTGAAGACGGGCGACAAGATCGTCGCATTCGACGGCGCGAAGGTCTCCACCTGGGGCGATCTGTCGGACCACATCCGCGACACCATCGGCCCGGCCACCCTCACCGTGGTACGCGACGGCAAGCAGCAGACCCTGCACGCCGACCTCGCCAAGAACATGGTGGCCCGCAAGGACTCCAACGGGGACGTGGTCCCCGGCAAGTTCGTCCCGGCCGGCTATCTCGGCTTCGCCGCGCAGACCGAGATCAAACCGCTGTCGTTCGGCGCGTCGGTGGGCCGGATGGGCGACATGGTGGAGAACGGCGTCGACTCGATCGTCGCGCTGCCGTCCAAGATCCCGGACCTGTGGAACGCCGCCTTCGACGGCGGTCAGCGCAAGGCCGACTCGCCGGTCGGCGTGGTCGGTGCCGCCCGGATCGGCGGCGAGGTCATGACCCTGCACGTGCCCGCGCAGAACCAGCTGGCGATGATGCTGTTCCTGCTGGCCGGGTTCAATCTGTCGCTCTTCCTCTTCAACATGCTTCCGCTGCTGCCCCTGGACGGCGGCCATATCGCGGGAGCCCTGTGGGAGGCGCTGCGGCGCAATCTGGCCAAGGTCTTCAAGCGGCCCGACCCCGGCCCGTTCGACGTCGCGAAGCTGATGCCGGTGGCGTACGTCGTCGCGGGGGTCTTCGTCTGCTTCACCCTGCTCGTCCTGGTCGCCGACATCGTGAACCCCGTCAAAATCACCTGAGAGGCCCTGGGAAACGCCGCAAGACACGGCGCTGCGACGGCCGCACACCCCCGGTGTGCGGCCGCTCACCTTTGGGTGGTTTACGGGCGCGGGTGTTCGTGTGCTGCCCCGCGTGACGTAATCTCGGTGGCCGAAGCCCGTTGATTCCGGGACCTCGATCCACACCCTTGGGGATGCACTGCGCATGACTGCGATTTCTCTCGGAATGCCGGACGTTCCGACCAAGCTCGCCGACCGGAGGATCAGCCGCAGGATTCAGGTCGGCTCGGTGGCCGTCGGAGGAGACGCACCCGTCTCGGTGCAGTCGATGACCACGACCCGGACCTCGGACATCGGGGCGACGCTTCAGCAGATCGCGGAGCTGACGGCCTCGGGCTGCCAGATCGTACGGGTGGCGTGCCCGACGCAGGACGACGCGGACGCGCTGGCGACGATCGCGAAGAAGTCGCAGATTCCGGTCATCGCCGATATCCACTTCCAGCCGAAGTACGTCTTCGCGGCCATCGACGCCGGATGTGCGGCGGTGCGGGTGAATCCGGGCAACATCAAGCAGTTCGACGACAAGGTGAAGGAGATCGCGCTCGCGGCCTCCGCCGCCGGGACACCGATCCGGATCGGCGTGAACGCGGGCTCGCTGGACGCGCGGCTGCTGAAGAAGTACGGCAAGGCGACGCCCGAGGCGCTGGTCGAGTCCGCGCTGTGGGAGGCCTCGCTCTTCGAGGAGCACGGTTTCCGCGACATCAAGATCTCGGTCAAGCACAACGACCCGGTGGTCATGGTCAACGCCTACCGGCAGCTGGCCGCGCAGTCCGACTACCCGCTGCACCTGGGTGTCACCGAGGCCGGCCCCGCCTTCCAGGGGACCATCAAGTCCGCCGTGGCCTTCGGCGCGCTGCTCAGCGAGGGCATCGGCGACACGATCCGGGTCTCGCTCTCGGCGCCGCCCGCCGAGGAGGTCAAGGTCGGCATCCAGATCCTGGAGTCGCTCAACCTCAGGCAGCGCCGCCTGGAGATCGTCTCGTGCCCCTCCTGCGGCCGGGCCCAGGTCGATGTGTACAAGCTGGCCGACCAGGTCACCGCCGGTCTTGAGGGCATGGAGGTCCCACTGCGCGTCGCCGTGATGGGCTGTGTCGTCAACGGTCCCGGCGAGGCGCGCGAGGCCGACCTGGGCGTGGCGTCCGGGAACGGCAAGGGCCAGATCTTCGTGAAGGGCGAGGTCATCAAGACCGTGCCCGAGTCGAAGATCGTCGAGACCCTCATCGAAGAGGCCATGAAGATCGCCGAGCAGATGGAACGCGACGGCATCGCCTCCGGCGAGCCCGCGGTGTCCGTCAGCTGAGTGCTCCGTAGCTCAGTGCTCCATAGCTGGGTCCTGCATAGCCGAGTGCTCCGTCATAGCTGAGTGCTCGTCGGCTGGACCGCTCCGGCGGCGCGTGGGACAAGGCCCTGTGCACAACGGTGCAACCCCTGAGGGAGCCCCGGGGACAGGGCCTTCTCCCGCGCGAGCGGTGCTGCGAACCATCTCCGGGTACAGTTCGGAGACCAGCAGACCGTGTGACTCCGCCCCCGAGGGGCTTCTCGCGGTGACGCATCGGCCATCCCCGGCCGATGCCGGACAGGCGCGCTGCAACGCTAGCAAGAAGCGCGATGCCGTGACATGCCCCGAAGGAGCGTTGGAGCGACCCTTGTGTTGACGCAGACCACCACCCGGGTCCTCGAACCCGGCGAACTCGACGCGGCGCTCGAAATCCTGCACAGCGACCCCGTCGTCAACGCCTTCGTGACCTCCCGCGTCCAGGTCGCCGGACTCGACCCCTGGCGGCTCGGCGGCGAGATGTGGGGCTGGTACACCGGGGGCAGGCTCCGCTCGCTCTGCTACTCGGGCGCCAACCTCGTCCCCATCTGCGCGGGCCCCGAAGCCGTACGCGCCTTCGCCGAACGCGCCCGCCGGGCCGGCCGCCGCTGCTCCTCCATCGTGGGACCCGCCGAGTCCACCGCGCTGCTCTGGCAGCTCCTCGAACCGAGCTGGGGCCCCGCGCGCGACGTCCGCGCCCACCAGCCGCTGATGCTCACCGATGAGCCGTCGCCCGACATCACGCCCGACCCGCTGGTCCGCCGGATCCGCAAGGACGAGCTGGAAGTGATCATGCCCGCGTGTGTGGCCATGTTCACCGAGGAGGTCGGTGTCTCGCCGATGGCGGGGGACGGCGGGCTTCTCTACCAGGCGCGCGTCGCCGAACTGGTCGGCTCCGGCCGCTCGTTCGCCCGCATCGAGAACGGCCAGGTCGTGTTCAAGGCCGAGATCGGTGCCGCCACCGCGCTGGCCTGCCAGATCCAGGGAGTCTGGGTCGCCCCCGAGTTCCGCGGCCGCGGCCTCTCCGAGACGGGCATGGCGGCCGTCCTGCGCTACGCGCTCGCCGATGTCGCCCCCGTGGTCAGCCTGTACGTCAACGACTTCAACGCCGCGGCCCGCGCCTCCTACCGCCGGGTCGGCTTCCGTGAGGTCGGGTCGTTCATGAGCGTCCTGTTCTGACACCGCAGCTGTGGGGCTAGGGTGCCGACCATGGATGACGCAGCGGTCGGACCGGTCGATCTCGCCGGACGAGTGGACGAGGCGCTGGCCGTACAGGCCGTCGCGTTCGGCCTCAGCGAGGCCGAGGTCGCCGTACGCCGCCACATCGTGCTGCGCCATCTGCAGAACCCGGGCGCCCGCGCCCTCGGTGCGACCGCACCCGACGGCCGGCTCGTCGGCTTCGTGTACGGGATGCCCAACAGCCGCGCCCACTGGTGGTCCACGGTCGTCGAGCCGTATCTGCGCGCCACCGGCTCCGACTTCTGGCTCGACGACTCCTTCGTCATCACCGAACTGCACGTCCACCCCGGCTTCCAGGGCCGGGGCACCGGCCGCGCACTGATCACCGGGATCACCGACGGCGCCGCCGAACCCCGGTCGATCCTCTCGGCCATCGACCGCGAGTCCCCGGCCCGCGGTCTCTACCGCTCCCTGGGGTACACGGACCTCGCACGGCAGGTCCACTTCCCCAGCGCGGGAATGCCGTACGCCGTGATGGGCGCCCCGCTCCCGCTGCTGCGCCCGCGACCGCCCGGGCAATAACCGATTTCCGCCCGCCCGCCGGACACGGTTAACCTCCTGACATCACCGACGGGGGTCCGGGGGGCGTCCCCCGGAAAACACAGCCAAGCAGGAGAGTCACCATGGCCCAGGTCCAGCGCATGTCCCGGTTGATGGTCAAGACCTTGCGCGACGACCCGGCGGACGCGGAGACGCTCAGCCACAAGCTCCTGGTCCGCGCCGGTTACGTACGCCGCAACGCGGCCGGGATCTGGACCTGGCTGCCGCTGGGCAAGAAGGTCCTCGACAACGTCTCCCGCGTGGTGCGCGAGGAGATGGACGGCATCGGCGCGCAGGAGGTCCTGCTCCCCGCCCTGCTGCCCAAGGAGCCCTACGAGGCGTCCGGCCGCTGGGAGGAGTACGGCGACCTCCTCTTCCGCCTCAAGGACCGCAAGGGCGCCGACTACCTCCTCGGCCCCACCCACGAGGAGATCTTCACCCAGACCGTCAAGGACCAGTGCACGTCCTACAAGGACCTGCCGGTGATGCTCTACCAGATCCAGACGAAGTACCGGGACGAGGCGCGTCCGCGCTCCGGCGTGCTGCGCGGCCGTGAGTTCCAGATGAAGGACTCGTACTCCTTCGACACCACGGACGAGGGCCTGGCCGAGTCCTACCGGCTGCACCGCGAGGCGTACATCCGGATCTTCGAGCGCCTCGGTCTCGACCACCGGATCGTCTCCGCCGTCTCCGGCGCGATGGGCGGCTCGGCCTCCGAGGAGTTCCTGGCCCCGGCCGCCGCAGGCGAGGACACCTTCGTGGACTGCCCGAACTGCGACTACGCGGCCAACACCGAGGCGGTCACCTTCAAGGCCCCCGCGGCGGACGGCACGGAACACGGCCCTGCCGAGGAGCTGGACACACCCGACACCCCGACGATCGAGACGCTGGCCGCGCACCTGGGGGTGCCCGCTTCCGCCACCCTGAAGAACCTGCTGGTCAAGGTCGACGGTGAGATCGTCGCCGTCGGCGTGCCCGGCCACCGCGAGGTCGACCTCGGCAAGCTGGGCGAACACCTGGCCCCCGCCGTGGTCGAGCTGGTCACCGCCGAGGACTTCGAGGGCCGCCCGGACCTGGTGCGCGGCTATGTCGGCCCGCAGGGCCTCGAAAAGGTCCGCTACATCGCCGATCCGCGGGTCGCGGCCGGTACGGCCTGGATCACCGGCGCCAACAAGCCCGGCAAGCACACGCGCGACGTCGTCGCCGGACGTGACTTCGAGGTGGACGACTACCTCGACGTGGTGGTCGTCGAGCCCGGCGACCCCTGCCCCGCCTGCGGCACCGGCCTCAAGCTGGACCGCGCGATCGAGATCGGCCACATCTTCCAGCTGGGCCGCAAGTACGCGGACACCTTCCAGCTCGATGTGCTGGGCCAGCAGGGCAAGCCGGTCCGGGTCACGATGGGCTCGTACGGCATCGGCGTCTCGCGTGCCGTCGCCGCGCTCGCCGAGCAGTCCGCCGACGACAAGGGGCTGTGCTGGAACAAGGAGGTCGCACCGGCCGATGTGCACGTGGTCGCCGCGGGCAAGGCGCTCCAGACCGAACTGGCCCTGGACGTCGCCGAGAAGCTGGCCTCGGCCGGTGTGCGGGTGCTGGTCGACGACCGCGCCGGGGTCTCTCCCGGAGTGAAGTTCACCGACTCCGAGCTGATCGGCGTCCCGCAGATCCTGGTCGCGGGCCGCCGGGCGGCGGACGGCGTCCTGGAACTCAAGGACCGGCGCACGGGCGAGCGCGAGGAGCTCACGGTCGCCGAGGCGCTCACCCGGCTGGCCGGCTGACCGGCTGACCGGCTGCCCCGGTCGGCCTCCCATGGCGGCCGGCCGGGGCACACGCGCCGGTCCTGCGCTCCGGCAGACACGCGTACGGGCCGGGCGGGCCGGGGGAGCGGAAGCACTCCCCGCCCGCCCGTACGCGTCAGAGCCAGCCCGCGAACTCCAGCAGCAGCTCCCCGTCCTGCCGCCGTCCGGCCGCGATCGCCCGCACCCCCGACTCGACCGCCCGGAACAGGGTCCAGCCGTGCAGCCGCGCGTGCTCGACCTCCAGCGAGTCCGCCAGCCGGTTCACCCGCCGCCGTACCGTGGAGGGGCCCACGGCCGCCGCGACCAGATCGTCCACCCGGTCGCGCACCAGCCGGGCCAGGTCGTAGGCGCGCTCACCGACCACCGGATCCGGACCCACCGCGAGCCAGGGGGCCCGCTCACCCGCGAGCACCTTGCTCTGGCGGAAGTTGCCGTGCAGCAGCACGCTCTCCGGAGCCGAGACGAGCAGCTCGTCACGGGCCCCTAGCGCCGCGTCGACCAGCGGGACCACCAGCGGCTCTGCCTTCGCGCGCATCGCCGCGGCCTGCCGGGCGGTCCGCTCGGCCACCGTCTCGAAACCGTGCCCGTCCGGCGGCGTCACCCAGAGCTTGCGCACCGTCCCCGCGGCTTCGAGCAACGCCTTGGCCTCCGGGAGCGAGTGCAGCGAGACCTCCGGGTGCAGACGCTCCAGGAGCAGCGCGGTGTCACCGGGGGCCGCGTCGTCGAGCAGCCGCACGGCGCCCCACCCGCTCCAGTGCGCCAGCGCGGCCCGCTCCAGATCGGGCCGGGCGAAGGGCGGGGCCAGCTTGAGCACCGCATGCTCGCCGCCGGAGCGGCGCACCAGCACGATCAGGGCGCTCCTGCCGCCCGGGGCCTGCACCCGTTCGGCGGTCAACTCCCGTACGCCGATGGCCCCTTGCATATCAGTCTGAATCCCGCTGAACCAGTCGGCGGCCGCGGCGTCCCCGTACGTCTCGCCGAGCGCCCTGACAAGCCGCTGCGGCGGTTCGAAAGTCATGCGTGCGTGGTTCCCTTTCCGGCGCTTGTCGGGGCCCGCTCGGCGAGCCCCGGAAAGGCTACGCTGCCGTCGCCGCGCCACCGCGCAGCGCGCACCGCGGCCTCCCGCAGCGCCAGCGCCGCCTCGTGGCGCAGCGGCCCCCGCGCGGCCCGCACCAGGTCGGAGTAGACATCGGCCACCCGGTCCTCCAGCACCGCGGCCAGCCGGACCGCGTCGGCCTGTTCCGCCACGTCGAAGGGCAGCGCATAGGCGGCCGACGCCGCGACCGGCTTGCCGCCCAGATCGCGCACGGTGCGGACCAGCGCGTCACGCCTGGCCCGGTGGGCGTCGTACGCCTGGTGCGCCTCGGCCCTGCGCGCCGCGGAGACCCGGCCGCCGACGACGCCGTACCCGTACACGGCCGCGTGCTCGGCCGCCAGCGCGGCCTGCGCCGCTTCGCGTGCGCTCATCAGTGGTCCCCCCGGGTCAGCAGATACGCGTGGACGGCGGACGCCGCCGCGAGCGAGGCCAGCAGTCGCGCCAGCTCGGGCGGGGCATCGGCGAGTGCCGCGGTATGGGCGTCGGTGGCACGCCGCTCGGCCGCCGCCAGTGCCTTCAGGGCGGCCCCGAGGTCCGCCGGCACCGCGGGCGGCGCGGGCGCGGGGGAGGCCTTGCGGGTCGGCACGGGCGCCGGGGACGGCGCGGGCGCCGCCAGCGCCTTGACATGCAGCGCCACGGTGTCCCGCAGCGGGGCCGCCAGCTTCTCCGTCGCCGCGTCCCGGTGCTGGGCGAGCACCGCGTCGTACAGGGCGAGCAGAGCGCCGCTGGTCCGCGCGGAGCGCTGCCGCAGAACCGTTCCGGCGCTGAGGGCCGCCGCTCCCTGTGTACGGTGGGCGTCGGACCGGTCCGAACAGCCGGTCAGGAGTGCGGCACCGGCAGCCGCCGTCGCGCCCAGTACACCCCTGCGTGTGGTCCCCGTGCCCAGCACGTGTCTCTCCCTCGGCCCGAAGTGATCACCGCAGGCGAGCGTACCTTCGGGTCAACACAGCGAGGACGGCAACACCCCTGGCGACCGGATACCCTTTGATCTGACACGCGACGATCAGACACGCGGCGATCGAGAAACACGCCGATCCCACAACAGCACACGCGGCCGAGGAGTCACCCGGATGAGCACCACCCAGAGCGAGAGGCTGCGCGGGCTGCTGGAACCGCTCGTCGCCGCCAAGGACCTGGAACTGGAAGAGGTCGAAGTCTCCCGGGCCGGCCGGCGTGGCGTGCTGAGGATCACCGTGGACTCCGAGGACGGCGTCGAGCTGGACACCTGCGCCGAGCTGAGCCGGGCCGTCTCCGAGAAGCTCGACGAGAGCGATGTGATGGGCGACGGCGAGTACGTACTCGAAGTCACCTCACCGGGGGCCGACCGCCCGCTGACGGAACACCGCCACTACGTACGGGCCACCGGCCGGCTGGCCAGGCTGACGCTGACCGGGGGCGACGAGCTGGTCGCGCGCATCCTCGCGGTGGACACCGACGGCCTCGACCTCGAAGTACCGGGCGTGAAGGGGCGCAAGCCCACCGCCCGCCGGGTCGGGTTCGCCGAGATCGCCAGGGCGCGCGTCGAGCTGGAATTCAACCGCAAGGACAAGAAGGAAGAGGAGGCGTAGCCATGGACATCGACGTAAAGCTTCTGAAGGGCTTGGCGAAGGAGAAGGAGATCTCCTTCGACCTGCTGGTCGAGGCGATCGAGTCGGCCCTCCTCATCGCCTACCACCGCACCGAGGGAAGCCGCCGTCTCGCCCGCGTGCGTCTCGACCACGACAACGGTCATGTGACGGTCTGGGCGAAGGAGGACCCGGCCGACCTCGAAGAGGGCCAGGAGGCCCGGGAGTTCGACGACACCCCGTCCGACTTCGGCCGGATCGCCGCGACCACCGCCAAGCAGGTCATCCTGCAGCGGCTGCGGGACGCGGAGGACGACCTGACCTTCGGCGAGTACGCCGGGCGCGAGGGCGATGTCGTCGCCGGCGTCGTCCAGCAGGGCAAGGACCCGCGGAACGTACTGGTCGACATCGGCAAGCTGGAGGCCATCCTGCCGGTGCAGGAGCAGGTGCCCGGCGAGACCTACTCGCACGGGCTGCGGCTGCGCACCTATGTGGTCCGGGTGGCCAAGGGGGTCCGCGGCCCGTCCGTGACCCTCTCGCGCACCCACCCCAACCTGGTGAAGAAGCTCTTCGCGCTGGAGGTCCCGGAGATCGCGGACGGCTCGGTCGTCATCGAGGCCATCGCCCGCGAGGCCGGCCACCGCAGCAAGATCGCCGTGCGCTCGACCCGGTCGGGGCTCAACCCGAAGGGCGCCTGCATCGGTCCGATGGGCAGCCGGGTGCGCAACGTCATGGCCGAGCTGCTCGGCGAGAAGATCGACATCGTGGACTGGTCGGACGACCCGGCCGAGCTGGTGGCCAGTGCCCTCTCACCGGCCCGGGTCAGCAAGGTCGAGATCGTCGACCTCGCCGCCCGGTCGGCGCGGGTCACGGTCCCCGACTACCAGCTCTCGCTGGCCATCGGCAAGGAGGGGCAGAACGCCCGCCTCGCCGCCCGGCTCACCGGCTGGCGCATCGACATCCGCCCGGACACCGAGCCGGACAGCGGCCCGTCCGACAGCCGGGCCCAGCAGGACTGAGGCCGGTCCCGGCCGGGCGCCGGGACCGTATCCGCACGATTCCGGAGAACTTCCGGACAACATCCGTTCGATTCCTGCCCCCATCGGGTGGGGTCGTTACGGGGAGGTAGACTTGAACGCGTCTGGCCGGACAGTCGACCGAGCGTGCCCCGAGCGAACCTGCGTGGGATGCCGGAAGCGGACGGCCAAGAGCGAACTGCTGCGCATCGTCGTGGTCGGGGGCCAATGCGTCCCCGATCCGCGCGGTACGCTGCCCGGCCGGGGTGCGTATCTGCACCCCGCCTCGGTCTGCCTCGACCTGGCGGTCCGCCGCCGGGCGTTCTCCAGGGCCTTCAAGGTCAGGGGTCCGCTCGACAGCGCGGAGCTGACCCAGTATGTCGGGCAGGCAGCACCGTAATAAGTGAACGGCACGGGTCCCCGTGCGGTCAGGTACCTCGCGAGTTGGAAGTAGGTCGAGATTGCGATGAGCACTCGATGAGTACGCGATGAGTACGCCCATGAAGTAGCGACGGTCCGGCGGTAACCCGGACCTAAAAGGAGCGAAGTGGCTAAGGTCCGGGTATACGAACTCGCCAAGGAGTTCGGAGTTGAGAGCAAGGTCGTCATGGCCAAGCTCCAAGAACTCGGTGAATTCGTACGTTCGGCGTCCTCGACGATCGAGGCGCCGGTCGTGCGCAAGTTGACTGACGCTTTGCAGGGGCCCGGCGGCAACGCCGGCAAGTCCGCTGCCAAGCCTGGCGCGCCCCGCAAGGCAGCGCCCTCCCCCGCACCCCGTGCGGGTTCCACTCCCGCGGCGCCGTCTCCGGCCGCCGCGGCCCGTCCCGCTGCCCCGAAGCCCGGCGCCCCGGCCCCCAAGCCGGCCGCCGCCGAGGCTCCGCAGAGCAGCGCTCCCAGCACGCCGTCGGCGCCGTCTCCGGCCGCCCCCGGACCGCGCCCCGGCCCCAAGCCCGCGGCCAGGCCCGGTCCTGCGGCTCCGGTTCCCGCGGCCGAGTTCTCGGCGCCCGCACCGGCCCAGCCGGCGACGCCGCAGACCCCGCGCCCCTCGGGCGCCACCCCGGGTCCCCGTCCCACCAACGCCCGTCCGGCCCCGTCCGGCGGTCAGCGTGACGGTGGCCGCGGCGGCGAGCGTCCGGCACGGCCGGCCGGCCAGGGCGCCCCGCGTCCCGGCGGCAACCGTCCGTCCGGTCCCCGTCCGGGCAACAACCCGTTCACCTCCGGTGGCTCCACCGGTATGGCCCGCCCGCAGGCACCCCGTCCCGGTGGCGCCCCGCGTCCCGGCGGCGGCCAGGACCGCCCCGGCGGCCCGCGCCCGCAGGGTGGTCCCGGTGGCGCTCCGCGTCCCCAGGGCCAGGGCGGCGCCCGTCCCAGCCCCGGTGGCATGCCCCGTCCGCAGGGCGGCGCTCCGCGCCCCGGCGGCGGTCCCGGCGGTAACCGTCCCAACCCCGGCATGATGCCGCAGCGTCCCGCTGCCAGCCCCCGTCCCGGTGGCGGTCCCGGCGGTGGCGGCCGTGGTCCCGGCGGCGCCGGCCGTCCCGGCGGCGGTGCCCGTCCGGGCGGCGGCGGCTTCGCCGGACGTCCGGCAGGTCCCGGCGGCGGCCGTCCCGGCGGCGGTGGCTTCGGCGGCCGTCCCGGCGGTGGCGCTCCCGGTGGTGGCTTCGGCGGCCGTCCCGGTTTCTCGGGCCGTCCCGGCGGCCCCGGTGGCCGTGGTGGCACACAGGGCGCCTTCGGCCGTCCCGGCGGGCCTGCCCGCCGCGGCCGCAAGTCGAAGCGGCAGAGGCGCCAGGAGTACGAGGCCATGCAGGCCCCGTCGGTGGGCGGTGTCATGCTGCCCCGCGGCAACGGACAGGCCGTCCGGCTGTCGCGCGGTGCCTCCCTCACCGACTTCGCGGAGAAGATCAACGCCAACCCGGCGTCGCTCGTCGCCGTGATGATGAACCTCGGCGAGATGGTCACGGCCACGCAGTCCGTCTCCGACGAGACGCTGAAGCTCCTCGCGGACGAGATGAACTACGTCCTGGAGATCGTCAGCCCGGAGGAGGAGGACCGCGAGCTGCTCGAGTCCTTCGACATCGAGTTCGGCGAGGACGAGGGCGGCGAAGAGGCCCTGGTCTCGCGTCCGCCGGTGGTGACCGTCATGGGTCACGTCGACCACGGTAAGACGCGCCTCCTCGACGCGATCCGCAAGACGAACGTCGTCGCGGGCGAGGCCGGCGGGATCACGCAGCACATCGGTGCGTACCAGGTCTCGTCCGAGGTCAACGGTGAAGAGCGCAGGATCACCTTCATCGACACCCCGGGTCACGAGGCGTTCACCGCCATGCGTGCCCGTGGTGCCAAGTCGACCGACATCGCGATCCTCGTGGTGGCGGCCAACGACGGTGTGATGCCCCAGACGATCGAGGCGCTGAACCACGCCAAGGCGGCCGAGGTGCCGATCGTGGTCGCGGTCAACAAGATCGACGTCGAGGGCGCCGACCCGACCAAGGTGCGCGGTCAGCTCACCGAGTTCGGTCTGGTGGCCGAGGAGTACGGCGGCGACACGATGTTCGTCGACATCTCCGCCAAGCAGGGCCTCAACATCGAGTCCCTCCTGGAGGCCGTCGTCCTCACCGCCGACGCCTCGCTCGACCTGCGGGCCAACCCGGAGCAGGACGCGCAGGGTATTGCGATCGAGTCCCACCTGGACAAGGGCCGCGGTGCCGTCTCGACCGTCCTGGTCCAGCGCGGCACGCTGCGCATCGGTGACACGATGGTCGTCGGCGACGCGTACGGCCGGGTCCGGGCGATGCTCGACGACAACGGCCAGAACGTCCAGGAAGCGGGTCCCTCGACCCCCGTCCTGGTCCTGGGTCTCACCAACGTCCCGGGTGCGGGCGACAACTTCCTGGTCGTCGACGAGGACCGTACGGCCCGTCAGATCGCCGAGAAGCGTGCCGCCCGTGAGCGCAACGCCAACTTCGCCCGCAAGGGCGTCCGGTTCTCCCTGGAGAACCTGGACGAGGCGCTCAAGGCCGGTCTGGTCCAGGAGCTCAACCTCATCATCAAGGGCGACGCGTCCGGTTCGGTGGAGGCTCTCGAGTCCTCGCTGCTCCAGCTCGACGTCGGCGAAGAGGTCGACATCCGGATCCTGCACCGCGGTGTGGGTGCGGTCACCGAGTCGGACATCAACCTGGCGACCGGCTCCGACGCCATCGTCATCGGCTTCAACGTGCGCGCCGCGGGGCGTGCCGAGCAGATGGCCGAGCGCGAAGGCGTGGACGTCCGGTACTACTCGGTCATCTACCAGGCGATCGAGGAGATCGAAGCGGCCCTCAAGGGCATGCTCAAGCCGGAGTACGAAGAGGTCGAGCTCGGCACGGCGGAGATCCGCGAGATCTTCCGCTCGTCCAAGCTGGGCAACATCGCCGGTGTGCTGGTCCGCTCCGGCGAGGTCAAGCGCAACACCAAGGCGCGCCTGCTGCGCGACGGCAAGGTCGTCGCGGAGAACCTCAACATCTCCGGTCTGCGCCGCTTCAAGGACGACGTCACCGAGATCCGCGAAGGGTTCGAGGGTGGTATCAACCTCGGCAACTTCAACGACATCAAGATCGACGACGTCATCGCGACGTACGAGATGCGCGAGAAGCCCCGCGGCTGATCCGTATCGCGGTTGATCCGCACCCCCGGGGCAGCAGCCCCGGAGGCGCGGTGGCCGGGGCCGCTCGGCGGAGTTATATCCGTCGAGCGGCCCCGGCCGTTGCGTGTACCGTTCTGGTGTCCCCGGCAAGCGGTTGCCGGGGCGCGACCCCGAACCGGCGGGACATCCGGACATGCATGTACGCAGGGACACTGTCCTTCGATCTCCTGCTCGGCGACGTACGGTCGCTGAAGGAGAAACGCTCCGTCGTCCGGCCCATCGTGGCCGAACTCCAGCGCAAGTTCGCGGTCAGCGCGGCCGAGGTCGGCGACCAGGATCTGTACCGCAGGGCCAGGATCGGCCTCGCGGTGGTGTCCGGCGGGACGGAGCACCTCACCGAAGTGCTCGACCGGTGCGAGCGGCTTGTGGCCGCCCGGCCCGAGGTGGAGCTGCTGTCCGTACGGCGGCGGCTGCACAGTGACGAAGACGATTGAGCAAGGATCGAGAAGGAGACGGACCAGTGGCCGACAACGCGCGGGCGAAGAAGCTGGCGGACCTCATCCAGGAGGTGGTCGCCGAGAAACTGCAGCGCGGCATCAAGGACCCCCGGCTGGGCACGCACGTGACCATCACGGACACCCGGGTCACCGGTGACCTGCGGGAGGCCACGGTCTTCTACACGGTCTACGGCGACGACGAGGAGCGGGCGAGCGCCGCGGCCGGTCTGGAGAGCGCCAAGGGCATCCTGCGCTCGGCGGTCGGCGCGGCGGCGGGGACGAAGTTCACCCCCACCCTCGCCTTCGTGGCGGACGCCCTGCCGGAGAACGCCAAGGCGATCGAGGACCTCCTCGACCGGGCCAGGGCGTCGGACGCCAAGGTGCGCGAGGCGTCGTCCGGCGCCACGTACGCCGGGGGAGCCGACCCGTACCGCAAGCCGGAGGACGAGGCCGACGAAGCCGCGGCGTCCGGCGACGACGACGGGGACAACACCTCCGCATGACACAGCAGAACACCGTGCCGGACGGCCTTGTCATCGTCGACAAGCCGTCCGGCTTCACTTCGCACGACGTCGTGGCCAAGATGCGCGGGATCGCGAAGACCCGACGGGTCGGTCACGCGGGCACCCTCGACCCGATGGCCACCGGCGTCCTCGTACTGGGGGTCGAGAAGGCCACCAAGATGCTCGGCCATCTCGCGCTGACCGAGAAGGAGTACCTCGGTACGATCCGGCTCGGCCAGAACACCGTCACCGACGACGCCGAGGGCGAGATCACCTCGTCCGCAGACGCGTCGGCGGTGACCCGTGAGGCCATCGACGCCGCGGTGGCGCAGCAGACCGGGGCCCTCATGCAGGTGCCGTCCAAAGTCAGCGCCATCAAGATCGACGGGAAGCGCTCCTACGCACGGGTGCGCGGCGGCGAGGAGTTCGACATCCCGGCCCGCCCGGTGACCGTCTCCTCGTTCCAGGTGTACGACGTGCGCCCGGCCGTCGCTGACGACGGCACGCCCGTCGTCGATCTGGTCGTCTCGGTGGTCTGCTCCTCCGGTACGTACATCCGGGCCATCGCCCGCGACCTCGGGGCCGCCACCGGGGTCGGCGGCCATCTGACGGCGCTGCGCAGGACCCGCGTCGGTCCGTACGGCCTGGACCGGGCCCGGACGCTGGACCAGCTCCAGGAGGAGCTGACGGTGATGCCGGCTGCGGACGCCGCCGCTGCCGCGTTCCCGCGCTGGGACGTGGACGAGCGGCGGGCCAGACTGCTGCTCAACGGTGTCCGGCTGGACATGCCCGGCTACCCCGCGGGGGCCGTGGCCGCCTTCGGCCCCGATGAGCGGCTCCTCGCGCTGGTCGAGGAGGAGAACGGCAGGGCGAAGAGCCTCGCCGTCTTCGGCTGACCCGCGCCGGGCCGCCCCTGGCCCACCGTGGAGCGGGCGGTTCCGCCCGCCCGCTCCACGGTCCCCCTCGCAGGGGGTCTCTCCATCGAGGCTCTGCGATTCACTCGTTCGGCCAGGCGCTCGGAGTGAATGCCAGGAGCGCGAGGGGGCGCTTTCGGCCGTTGACCTTCTCCCGGCGATCACCGCGCGCCTACGGTCGGATCCATGGGAAGCGGGGACCGGGAGACGCTGGTACGCATCTGCGATCCGGCGGGACGCCCGAGAGGCACCGGCTTCGTCGCCGATGACCGGGGCACGGTGGTGACCGGCCACGAGGTGATCGCCGGCCTCGAAGGAGCCGTGCTGCACGGTGCGGAGGGCCGGACGTGCCGGGCCGGCGCCGAGGCGTTCACCGCCCTGCCCGGACTGGGGCTGGCCCTGATCCACGGCGGGGACCTCGGCGTACCCCCGCTGCCGCTGGCTGTCCGCGACACGGTCGGGACCGGCACCTATGTACGGGTCGCCGCGCTCGGCTGGCGGGCCGCGCGTGTCCTGGGCGAGACCGCCGTGGAGTATCCGGCGGACGGCCGCGGCCACCGGCTCACCGCTCTGGAGCTGGCGCTCGGCACCCAGGGGAGCGACGCACTCCGCCCCGGCGGCGCCGCAGCGGGCGGGCCCGTCGTGGACGCGTCGACCGGCGCGGTGCTCGGGGTCATCGGCACCGCGTTCCGCGGTGACCGCCCGGCGGCCGGCTTCGCCGTTCCGCTGCGCGGCGCCCCGCTCGCCGCGCTGCTGCGGCGCAACGCGGCGACCGTCCCCGGACACGGCCGCGATCTCAACCTCGCGGGCGTCCTTGAGCTGACCGCCACATCGGTCGGCCCTTGCGGCTCGGCCGGGCTCTGGTACGAGCCGGTCGAGCGGCCCGGTATCGCCGGGGCGCTGGACGGCTTCGACGCGGGCAGCGGCCCTGTCCTCGGCCTGGTCGGCGCCCCCGGCACCGGCCGTACGACGGAACTGGCCGCCCTCGCGGCCCGCCGGGCCCGTGGCGCGGAGCCCGCCCCCACGGTGTGGCTGCGCGGGGCCGATCTGCGCGCCTGCGATGTCTCGGTCGCGGACGCGGTGGCCCGTACGGTCCGGGAGGCCGGGCGGATCGTCGGCGCCGACCGGAGCGGCGGACTGGACCGGGTCACCCCGGAGCGCGTAGCCGGCCTCGCCGCCGCGGCCGGGCAGCCCCTGCTCGTCCTGCTCGACGGTCCGGAGGAGATGGCGCCGCTGCCGGCCGGAGCGCTGCCGGAGTGGGCCGCGGCCACCACGCGCTGGCTGGGTGCGCACGGCGCGCAGATGGTGGTCGCCTGCCGCCCCGAGTACTGGGAGCAGGCGGCCGGACTCCTCGGCCCGAGGGGCGCGGAGTGCGTCAGGATCGGGGACCTGCCGCCCCGCGAGGCCGAGCGGGCCCGGCAGCGCTACGGCATCCCCGAGGGAATGCTCGCCCCGCAGGACGCCGGCCATCCGCTCACGCTGCGGATGCTCGCCGAGGTACGGGCCGCCGTCCCCGAGGGGCTGGACGGCAGGCCCGCCCGCGAGGACGTGTTCACCGCCTACCTGGACCTGCTCTGTCTGCGCACCGCCGTACGGATCGCGGCCACCCGGCGCCCCGCACCCCGGGGCACGGAGGTGCGCCGTCTGGCCGCCGCGGTCTCGGGCCGGGTGCACGAGGCGGCGCGGCGCTGTCTGGGGCCGGGGCAGGGGGAGCTGGACCGGGCCTCCTTCGAGGAGCTGTTCCCGTGGCGTACGGGGTGGGCGTCGGCCGTGCTGACCGAGGGCCTGCTGACCCCGGCAGGGGCCGGGTACCGCTTCGCGCACGGCGAGCTGGCCGACTGGGTGCAGGGCGAGCACCTCGATGTGGACGGCGCGCTCCACACGCTGGTGCACCGGAGTGCGGGGGAGCCCACCGCCGATGGGACCACCCGTCTCCCGGAGCGGGCGGACGCCGGGCCCCCGGCGCAGCGCCCACCGACCGTGCCCCGGCACCGGGCGGCGCCGGTGGTCCAGGCGCTGCTGCTGCTCGGACGCCGCCACGGCGCCCATGAACTGGGGCGCAGGCTCCGCGACTTGACCGAGGCGCTGGACCGGATGCAGGGCCGGCCCACCGGGCCGCGGGCGGCGCGGCCCGCGGAGGCGGGCCCCGGCGCGGAGCGGACGCCGACCGTGCCCCGGCAGGCGGGGTGCGCCCCATCGGAACGCCCGGCGCGCACCCTGGCCCCTTCCGCCCCCGGCCCGGCCACATCGGCTGCGACAGTCTGCGACGGACCGTCCGGGCCGCCGCACCGGACATCTTTCCCGGACGGGCCGCCGGTGTCCGCCGGGCCGCTCACCGACCCGGAGTGGTGGGCCGCGCGGCTGCTCGCGGACGTCCTGCTGCGCATCCCGGACGCCCGCCCCTACATCGGTGTACTGCGGCTCCTCGCCGACCGGATCACGCTGCTGTCCGTCCGGGCCGGCGGTCCGCGCGGGCTGGGCGGATTCCGTACCTTCGACAGTGTGTTCTGGGAGCGGCTGCGGATCGGCGAGAGCCAGCGGCTCGACCTGCTGCGGCGGCTGGTGCCCGCGGACGGGGTGCCCGGCGAGCGGACCGCCGACCGCTATCTGGACGCCGCAGCCCGGCGCCTCGCCGCCGAGCCCCGGACCGTACAGCCGCTGCTGTGCCGCTGGTTCGGCGACGAGCGGGTGCTGCCGTCCGACGACCACGCCGAACTGCGGCCCACCGTGGCCGGGGCCGCGCAGGCGCTGCTGTACACCCGGCGGGGGCTGGCCGTGGACGACCTCGCCGAGGCGCTCGTCGCCACCAGCCACCCCCGCGCCGACGAACTGCTCGCCGCGCTCGCCGAGGACGAGACGTCCGCGCTCTGCCGCGCCGTGGACCGCTGGGCGCACGACGACCGGCCCGAGCGCCGGGCCGCCGCCGCCCGCCAGGCCGCACGGGCCGCCGTGCACGCCGGAACCGGCCCCGACCGCGAGCTGCTGCGATATGCGGCGCTGGCCCTGCTCGCCCGCCCCGGTGACACGGCGCTGCACGGCCCCGCCCTGGCCCTGCTCATCGGCGACCCGCAGAGCCGCGCCCGTCATCTGCCGCGCGCCCTGGCCCTGTTCGAGTCCGGCGGGCCCCAACTGCCCGCCGCCGCGCTCGCCACCGCCCTGCCCACCCACCCGGGACCCGTGTTCGCCGCCTTCGAGGCCGCCCTTCGGGCACGGCCCGGCACGGCGGGCCCGGTGCTCAGCGCACTCGCCCAGGTCAGCGACCCCACCCCCGCCCGCCGGGCCGCCGCCCTCGTCCATGAGTACGTCGACCGCCACCCGGCCGGCGCGGTGCACGCGGCAGCGTTCGTCGACCGCCGCCTGGAGGACGGCCCGGCCGCCCGCGCTGTCCTCTTCCCGCTGGTCACCGGCTTGTTGCGAGGCCGCCCCAGCTCTGTACGCGCGGCCCTCGCCCCGGTGCTCGCCGCGCCCGGCGGCCAGGGCTCGCGTGCGATGCGGGCCGAGCTGCTCGACGTACTCCTGGAGTACGAGCGGTACGAGGCCAGGGACGGTACGGCCGTGCTGGAGGCCCTGGTGCGGGCCGCTGCCGACGGTGCGGGCCGCCGCGCCGGACCACGGACCCGCGATCTGGTCCACCGTGCGGGACTGCTGCTGGCCCGTACGCCCGACGGTGCGGCCCTCCTCGACCGGCTGCTGGCCGAACTGTGCGCCCGGACACCCCTCTTCGCGGGACAGCTCGCCGACTGGCTGGCCCGTGCACCGCAGGAGTGGGCCGTCGTCGCCGGCCCCGCCGCCCGGCTCGCGGCCGGGAAGCCGGCGGCCCCGATGCCGATGCACGCCGCGAGCGCCGGACATGGCAGTCTTAGACCTGCGTAACTGCAGGGCATTGATCATGTACACGGGTTCGGGCGAGGAGCGGTCTCAGTGCAGCGCTGGCGTGGCTTGGAGGACATTCCCCAGGACTGGGGACGCAGCGTCGTCACCATCGGGTCCTACGACGGGGTGCACCGCGGCCATCAGCTGATCATCGGGCGGGCCGTGGAGCGCGCGCGTGAGCTGGGCGTTCCCTCGGTGGTCGTCACCTTCGACCCGCACCCCAGCGAGGTCGTGCGCCCCGGCAGCCACCCCCCGCTGCTCGCCCCGCACCACCGGCGCGCCGAGCTGATGGCGGAGCTGGGTGTGGACGCCCAGCTGATCCTCCCCTTCACGGCCGAGTTCTCGAAGCTGTCGCCCGCCGACTTCATCGTGAAGGTCCTGGTCGACAAGTTGCACGCGCGCGCCGTCATCGAGGGCCCCAACTTCCGCTTCGGACACAAGGCGGCCGGAAACGTCGGCTTCCTCGCCGAGCTGGGCGCGACCTACGACTACGAGGTCGACATCGTGGACCTCTCGGTGAGCGGCGAGGCGGGCGGCGGCGAGCCGTTCTCCTCCACCCTGACCCGCCGTCTGGTCGCCGAGGGCGACATGACGGGCGCGGCCGAGATCCTGGGCCGCCCGCACCGCGTCGAGGGCGTGGTGGTCCGCGGCGCACAGCGCGGCCGGGAGCTGGGCTTCCCCACGGCGAACGTCGAGACGCTCCCGCACACCGCGATCCCGGTGGACGGCGTGTACGCGGGATGGCTGACCGCGGACGGCGAGCGGATGCCCGCGGCGATCTCGGTCGGCAGCAACCCCCAGTTCGACGGCAGCGAACGCACCGTGGAGGCGTACGCCATCGACCGCGTCGGCCTGGACCTGTACGGCATGCATGTCGCCGTGGACTTCCTCGCCTATGTGCGCGGCATGGAGAAGTTCGACACGATCGACGCGCTCCTGGTGGCCATGGCGGACGATGTGAAGCGCTGCCGGACCCTCATCGAGGCGTACGAGTCGCACTGACCGGCTGACGCCGCGGTGAGCACCAGGGATGCTCATGTCCCGGCCGCCACCAGCACGTTCCCTGCCGCCGTCCGGCAGTAGAGCACGGACCGCCCGGCCCGCCGTCTGAACACCAGTCCGGCTTCCAGCAGGATCCTGAGGTGGCGGCCCACCGAGCCCAGCGCCTGACCCGAGAGCGCGACCAGCTGGGTCGTGCTCTTCGGGGTGTCGAGCAGCAGCAGAACGCCCGCTCGGCCGGTGCCCAGCAGGCTGCCGAGCGCCCCGGGTGCGGGCGCCCGCGCCGGCTCCGAGAGCCCGCCCGTACAGGGGTAGACGGCGGCGAAGCGGTGCGGCCTCTCCCATGCGACCCAGCCGCTGCACCCGCTGGCCGGCGCGAACAGCAGCTGCGCCCCCGAGATCTCCTGCGGCTCATAGGCCCCGTGGTTGACCCTTAGCCGTCCTTCGCCCAGCCAGCGCATTCCCGGCCGGATGTCGTCGAGCGCCGCCGCCCAGCCGCCCTGGGTGAGCAGCCGGGTACGCGCCAGGATGTCCGCCTCGAAGAGGCGCCGCCGCCGGGCCCAGTACGGCAGGACGGTCTCCGTCCACACCCACTCCAGGAGGCCGGCCGCCCGGTCCGGCAGGTCGTCCCGGTGCAGGGCGGCGGGCAGCCGTCCGCCCGCGCCGAAGGCCAGGTCGTATCTGGCCTCGGCCGGCGGGGTCGCGCGTACCCCGGCCAGCTCGCGGTGGAAGTCCGACTCGTCCTCGGCCGGTGGGGTGGGCGACAGGAAGTCGGCGATCCAGTGCGGCCGCAGACCGGTCCGCACCAGCAGGCGGGTGACCGGATCCGCGGCCAGCAACTCCTCGTAGGCCGGGCGGTGCGCGGCCAGCCAGGACTGCTCACCGGGATGCCCGGTCCGACCCGACTCCAGCATCACCAGACAGGCGAAAGCCTCACTGAACTGCGAGATCACAAACCGGCTGCGGGCCAGTGTGTCCGCGTCGATGATCCAGAGCCCCATGTTTCGCCTCCCGGCGAAAGATTATTCGCAGCCGCCCGCGCACGGTCAGAATCCGGCGCATGCGCACCTACCGACAGCTCTTCGCGGCAAGGGAGTTCACCCCGCTCTTCGTCTCCGTCTCGCTCCTGTCCGTGGCCTCCACCGTCAGCGGTATCGCCCTCGCCTCGCTGGTCTTCTCCGCCACCCACTCGCCGCTGTTCGCCGCGCTGAGCATGTTCGGGGGCTCCTTCGCGCAGGTCATCGGCGCCGTGGCACTGCTCTCCGCCGCGGACCGGCTGCCGCCCCGGGCCGCCGAGACCGGCCTCGCCGCGATCGCCGGCGTGGGCACCGCCGTCCTCGCGCTGCCGGGGCTACCGCTCCCGGCCACCTTCGCGGTGCTGTTCGGGCTGGGCCTGACCGGTTCGGTGGGCGGCGGGGTGCGCTACGGGCTGCTCGCCGAGATCCTTCCCGGTGAGGCCTACGTCCTGGGGCGCTCGGCGCTGAACATGTCGGTCGGGGCCACACAGATCGCCGGGTTCGCGGTCGGCGGGGTGCTGGTCACCGCGCTCTCGCCGCGCGGCACACTGCTCGTCGCCGCCGCACTGGCCCTGACCGCGGCGGCCGTCGCGCTCGGCGGGCTGAGCAGCCGGCCGCCCCGGTCGGCGGGCCGCCCGTCGGTCCGGGAGACCTGGCGGGTCAACCGGCTGATCTGGTCGTCCGCGCAGCGCCGTTCCGTCTACCTCGCGCTCTGGGTGCCCAATGGGCTGATCGTCGGCTGCGAGTCGGTCTTCGTGCCCTACTCGCCCCGGCACGCGGGGCTGCTGCTCGCGGTCGCCGCGTGCGGGATGCTGGCAGGGGACATGGCGGCCGGCCGGCTCGTACCGCCGCGGTGGCGGCCCCGGCTCGCCCTCCCGCTGCTGCTCCTGCTCGCCACGCCCTACCTGGTCTTCGCGGCCCGGCCGGGGCTGCCGCTCGCGGTGACCGCCGTCGTGGCAGCCTCGGCCGGATACGCGTCGAGCCTGGTCCTGATGGAGCGTCTGGTGGAGCTGACGCCGGATGAGATCCAGGGCCAGTCGCTCGGCCTGCACACCTCGGGGATGCTCACCCTCCAGGGGGTGGGGGCCGCTCTCGCGGGCGCAGTGGCCCAGCACACATCGGCGGCGACAGCCATGGCGGTGATGGGCGCGGCGTCCCTCACCGTGTCAATGGCCCTGGTGCGGGGGCTGCGGGCCCCGGCGCGGGCGGCGCCGGTGCGGCCGGCCCCCTGACCGCACCGGCGCACCAGCTCGGTGGCCAGGCACGGGCAACTCAGCGATCGCAGCAGCCGTGGCGCAGGCGAAAGGTGAAGGGCCACGCGCAGGAGGTGCCGAAGAGAAGATCCGGGACAGCGGGGGTTCTCCGCTGGGCAGCCACCTCATGAACGGGTGAGGTCAGCGGGGCGGGCGGACCGGTTCCGAGGATGGGGGCTGCGGCGCTGTCCAACTGGCGAGAAGTCTGAGGCGGTCCTCCGAGGGGGTGCCCGGCTCGGCCGTGTAGACGGTCAGGTCGTGGACGGCCCGTTGAGGCAGGGGCAGGTTCAGGGAGCGGAAGGTCATCTCCAGGCGGCCGACTTCGGGATGGTCCAGCCGCTTGACGCCTTCGTGATGGATCCGGACGTCGTGACTGGCCCACATGGTGCGGAAGTCGGGGCTGAGCGTGGACAGTTCGCCGACGAGCTCACGCAGGGCCCGGTCGTGGGGTTCGCGTCCGGCTTCGGCGCGGAGCACCGCGACCGTGGCCCTCGCGCCTTCCTCCCAGTCGACGAAGTAGTCGGGGGAGCCGGGGTCGAGGAAGAAGTAACGGGGGAAATTGGCGCAGCCCCGCTCGCCGGTGGTGTCGCTGTCGAACATCGGTGAGTACAGCGCCCTGCACAGCGCGTTGCTCGCGACGATGTCCAGATGCCCGTTGCGTACGAAGGCGGGGGCCATGGTCATGGAGTCCACCATCCACTGGACGGAGGACGGGATCTCGACGTCCTTGCGGCGGTGCGACCTGCGGCGGGCCGGGCGAGCCGCTCTGGCCAGAGCGAGCAGGTAGGTGCGCTCGTCCTCATTGAGCCGCAACGCCTGCGCGACCGCTTCCAGCACGTCCTCGGAGACGCCGCTGATGTGGCCCTTCTCCAACCGCGTGTACCACTCGGTGCTCACACCGGCGAGGGCCGCGACCTCCTCGCGCCGGAGGCCCGGAACCCGGCGTCGTCGGCTGGTGGGCAGCCCGACCCGCTCCGGGGCGAGCTTGGCGCGCCGGCTGATGAGGAAGTCACGGATGTCCGAGCGGTTGTCCGTGCGACTCCCGGTGTGGTGTCCGGGCGTAGGTTCCATGCGCCCACCGTACCCACGGTCCGGCCGACAGAGAGAGGTTGTGTTTATACCCCCCATAAACGCGGCCTTGCCCGCCTTCGACGGCGCCGGTTTCGTGGGGTCGGCGGACGTGAACGGCGCTCCTTCCTCGCCGTCCGCCGACCCCCATCCACGCTTCAGGAGCATGACCATGACGAGCAAGACCGTACTGATCACCGGCGCGACCAGCGGTATCGGCGCCCACACCGCGCGGTTGCTCCTCGACCGCGGCCACCGCGTGGCCGTCACCGGCCGTAACGAGAGCAGGCTGAAGGCGTTCCTCGACGAGGCCGGTCACCCCGACCGTCTGCTGGGCCTGGTCGCGGACGCGGCGGACTGGCAGGCCACCGAGTCGGCCGTTACCCGTACCGTGGCGCATTTCGGTGTCCTTGACGCGGCGGTGGCCAACGCCGGATTCATGTCCGGTGACTCCATCGGGGCAGGCGACCCGACGCTGTGGTCGCCCATGGTCCTCACCAACGTCCTCGGTCCCGCGCTGCTGGCCCACGCCACCCTGCCCCACCTCGAAGCCACCGGCGGACGGCTGGTGCTCATCGGCAGCGTCGCCGGGCTGAAGAACTCTTCCGCCAATCTCTACTCGGCCACCAAGTGGGCCACCACCGGACTCGCCGAGAACCTGCGCCTGCACGCGACGACCCGCGGCATCGGTGTCACTCTCGTCAACCCCGGCATGATCGACACCCCCTTCTGGCAAGGCGCCGACGTTCCCCCCTTCGCCCTGCCTCCCCAGCCCATCGCCGAGGCCATCTGCTTCGCCCTCGACCAGCCGACGGGCGTCGACCTCAACACCCTGACCATCCGGCCCCTGGGCCAGCCCGTCTGACAGCGCTCGGTTGTCACACCACGCCGCTCGCCTCAGGACGCCGGTACCGGACCCGCCGTCTTCATCGCCGCCGCCCAGTGGCACGCCACCGCGTCATCGCCGCTGCCCGCGAGCACCGGAAGGTCCTCCGTACGGCAGGCGTCGGCGACCCCCGCCCGCTCGGCCTCGCCCGAGGCGAGGATGTGGCAGCGGGCGTGGAACCGGCACCCGGGCGGCACCCTGGACGGGTCCGGCGGCTCGCCCGTGAGCACCACCGGCTCCGTCGTGGCGTCCGGCATCACCGACAGCAGCGCCTGGGTGTAGGGGTGCTGGGGCGCCGTGAGGATCCGGTCCACGTCGCCCGTCTCCACGATCCGGCCGAGATACATCACGGCGACCCGGTCGGCGATGTTCCAGGCGAGTCCCAGGTCATGGGTGACGACCAGCGCCGACAGGCCCAGCTCGTCCCGCAGCCGCAGCAGCAGGGCGAGGATCTCACCGCGCACGGACGCGTCGAGCGACGCCACCGGCTCGTCCGCCACGATGAGTTCGGGATCGAGCACCAGCGCCCCCGCGATCACCACCCGCTGGCGCTGACCGCCCGACAGCTCGTGCGGATACTTCAGAAAGAACCGCTCGGGCGGCCGCAGCCCCGCCCGGGAGAGCGCCCCGGACACCGCGTCCCGCTCGTCACCCGTGAACCCGTGGATCCGCAGCCCCTCCGCCACCGCCTCGTACACGGTGTGCCGCGGGTTCAGCGAACCGCTCGGGTCCTGGAGCACCAGCTGGACGCGCTTGCGGTACGCCTTGAGTGCGCGGGCCGAGAGGTCCAGCGGCTCGCCCCCGAAGGCGACCTCGCCCGACGTCGGTTTCACGAGTCCGAGCAGCGCACGGGCGAGCGTCGACTTGCCGCACCCCGACTCGCCGACCAGGGCCACGATCTCGCCGGGCCGGATGTCGAGGTCCACGCCGTCGACGGCGCGCGCAGGGGAAGCCCCGCGCCGGCCGGGGAAGGCCACCTCAAGCGCGGTGGTGCTGAGCAGGGGAGGAGGGGTGGTCATGAGGTGCTCCTTGTTTCCTCGGCACCGGGCTCGGCGGCCGGACCGGCACTGGCGTCGGGTGCCGCGGCAGCGCCCGGCTCCACGAGCAGACAGGCCGCCTGCCGTCCCGGCCCGGCGTCCCGCAGCTCCTGCCCGGCGGTCGCGCACGCGTCCAGCGCCACCGGGCAGCGCGGATGGAACGTACAGCCCGAAGGCAGCGCCGCCGGGTCGGGCGGGTCACCGGGCAGCCCGCGCGGGGCGCGCCGGGAAACCGGGTCGCCGATGCGCGGGAAGGCCCCGGAGAGCGCGGCGCTGTACGGGTGCGCCGCGGCGGTGAAGACCTGCTGCGCCGGGCCCTCCTCAACGATCCGGCCCGCGTACATCACGGCGAGCCGGTCGCAGGTGTCGGCCAGCACCGCGAGGTCATGACTGATCATCAGCAGGCTGATGTCCTGGTCCGCGACCAGCTGCTCGATGAGCCGCAGGATCTGGGCCTGGATCATCACGTCGAGCGCGGTGGTCGGCTCGTCGGCGACGATCACCTGGGGGTCGCAGGCCAGCGCCATCGCGATCATCACGCGCTGCCGCTGCCCGCCGGACAGCTCGTGCGGATAGGCGTCGGCCCGCGCCGCGGGCAGCCCCACCTGCTCCAGCAGCCCCCGGGCCCGCCTGCGTGCCTCCGCCGGAGTCGCCTGACGGTGTACGAGCAGCGGCTCCGTGATCTGGTCGCCGATCCGGTGCACCGCGTTGAGGGAGTGCATCGCACCCTGGAAGACGATCGAGGCGCCCGCCCACCGGACGGCCCGCAGCCGCCCCCACTTCATGGTGAGGACGTCCTCGCCGTCGAGCAGGATCTCGCCGCTCAGCTTCGCCGATGCGGGCAGCAGCCGCAGCAGCGCCAGCGCCAGCGTCGACTTCCCGCACCCGGACTCACCGGCGATCCCGAGCTTCTGCCCGGCGCCCACGGTCAGGTCCACCCCGCGCACCGCGGGCACGGCCGACGCCCCCGATCCATAGGTGACCTTCAGGTCCCTGATTTCGAGCAGGCTCAACGTCCCACCCCCAGCCTCGGGTTGAGCACGGCCTCCACGGCGCGGCCGCAGAGGGTGAAGGCGAGCGCGACGAGCGCGATGGCGATCCCGGGCGGCGCCAGATACCACCAGTGCCCCGAGGAGACCGCGCCCGCCTCGCGCGCGTCCTGGAGCATGCCGCCCCAGGAGATCACCGTCGGATCCCCGAGACCCAGGAAGGCCAGGGTCGCCTCGGTGAGGATCGCGTTGGAGATGCCCAGCGTCGTCTGGGCGAGCACCAGCGGCACCACATTGGGCAGCACGTGCCGGGTCATCACATGGCTGTGACCTCCGCCGAGCGCGCGGGCACGTTCGATGTACGGACGGGACTCCACGGCGATGGTCTGCGCGCGCACCAGCCGCGCGGTCGTCGGCCAGGAGGTGACGCCGATCGCCAGGATCACCGTCCAGACCGAGTGGTCGAGCACGGTGGCCAGCACGATCGCAAGCACCAGGGTCGGCATCACCAGGAACCAGTCGGTGATCCGCATCAGCACGGTCGCGAACCAGCCGCCGAAGTGCCCGGCGATGATCCCGACCAGGGTGCCGATGGCCACCGAGAGGGCCGCGGCCAGCAGCCCGACGGTCAGTGAGATCCGCGCCCCCCAGACCAGCAGCCCGAGCACGGAGCGCCCGAACTGGTCGGTGCCGAGCGGGAACCGCCCGCTGGGCGACTCCAGGGGCGAGCCCGGAGCCCGGGTCACACTGTGCACGTCACCGCCGACCAGCAGCGGCGCCGCCACGGCGATCAGCGCGATGAGGACCAGCCCCGCCAGCCCGATGACCCCGGCCCGGTGGGTGCGGTACTGCTGCCAGAAGCGGGCCACCGACGCACGCTTCCTGGCGCGGGCGAGCGAGCCCGCCGTCGGTTGTGCGGTCGTCATCGGCCCACCCTGGGATCGAGCAGCGGATAGAGCAGATCGGCGAGTACGTTCATCACGATCATGGCCCCCGCGAAGACCACGAAGAGGCCCTGCACCAGCGGAAGGTCCGGCACGCTGAGCGCCGAGTAGAACAGCCCGCCGACACCGGGCCAGGAGAAGACCGTCTCGACGAGGATCGAACCGGCGGCCACCTGGCCGAAGTTGATGAAGATCATGGTGACGGTCGGCAGCAGCGCGTTGGGCACCGCGTGACGGCGGCGTACGAGATCGTCCCGCAGCCCCTTGGCCCGCGCCGTCGTCAGATAGTCGCTGCCCATCTCGTCGAGGAGCGAGGAGCGCATGACGAGCAGCGTCTGCGCGTAACCCACCGCGACGAGCGTGATCACGGGTAGCACCATGTGGTGCGCGATGTCGGTGACGTACGCGAGACCGGACAGGCCGCCGGACTCCATACCGCCGGTCGGGAACATCCCGGGGATCGGCCCGACCCCCACCGAGAAGACGATGATCAGCAGCAGCCCGAGCCAGAACGACGGCACCGACCAGAGCGTCAGTGCCACACCGGTCGAGATCTTGTCGCCGAGCCGGCCGTTCCGCCAGGCGGAGCGGGTGCCCAGCCAGAGACCGAGCGCACAGTGGATGACCACGGCGACGCCCGTGAGCAGCAGCGTCGCGGGAAGCTTCTGAGCGATCAGATCGGTGACGGGGGCGTGGAACTGGTACGAAGTGCCGAGGTCCCCGGTGAGCGCCTTGGAGCAGTACTGCGTGAACTGCTGCCACACCGGCAGATCGAGCCCCAGCTGCTTGCGGAGCTCCAGGAGCTGGGCGTGGCTGACCGCACGCCCGTGCGTCATCGTACGGACCGGGTCGCCCGGAATGATCCGGAAGAGGAAGAAGCTGGTGACCAGAACGGCGAGCAGCGAGACGGCCGCGCCGCCCAGCTTGCCCGCCACATACAGCAGATACGCGGTCGCGTTGCGGGTGCGAGGGCCGGACGGCCCGGTCTTGACCTCGACCGGGCCGTCCGCCGCACCCTCCGCGAGCGGAGTGGTGCTAGCAGCGCTCATGGGTTATTCACGGTCTTCCGCTGTGGAACGGCGGCGCAGGGCGACAAAGCCTCCGAGCCCGATCACGACGACAGCCGCCACGATGCCGATGACGAGCCCCGTCGAGGAACCCGACGACTTCGAGGCGCTGTGGTCGGCCGGGACCGCCGACCACCAGCTCCAGTAGCCGTCCTGGCCCCAGATGTTTCCCGCCGCCAGGGGCATCGTGTCGATGGACTTGATCTGGTCGGTACGGTATGCCTCGACCGCGTTCGGGTATGCCATGACATTCATGTACCCGGTGTCGTACAGCCGTGATTCCATCTGCTTGACCAGATCAGCCCGTTTGGCGGTGTCGTACTCCTGGGCCTGCCGGGCGTACAGGCTGTCGTACTTCTTGTCGCAGATGAAGGTGTCGGTGGAACCGGTGTCCTTCGGGGTGCTGGGCCGCGCCGCGCAGGTGTGGATGGACAGTACGTAGTCCGGGTCGGGGTTGACCGAGTAGCCGTCGAAGGCCAGGTCGTACTGGCCGGCCAGCTCGGGGTCGGTGACGTTGTCGACGCACGACATCGTGAGGCCGATGCCCAGCTTCCCGTACCACTCCTTCATGTACTGGCCGACGGCCTTGTCCTCCGGGGCGGTGGCATGGCAGAGCAGCCGGAGGTTCAGGGGCTTGCCGTCCTTGCCGACCCGCTTGCCCGCGCCGTTCTTCCGGTAGCCCGCCTCGTCGAGGAGCTTGGCCGCTCTGGCCGGGTCGTAGCTGATCTGCTGGCTCGCCGACGGCTTCCAGACGTAGTCCTTGAAGCGCGGCGGGATGTATCCGGCGCCCTGGACGGCGTGTCCCTGGAAGACCTTGTCGACGATGGTCCGGGTGTCGGTGGCGGCGAACAGAGCCTGGCGTACCCGCCTGTCCTGGAGCGCCGGGTTGCCGTTGCCGAACTTCGTCCCGTCCTTGGCCTGGGCGCCCGGGTTGACGGCGAGTGAGTAGAAGCGCCGGCCCGGGGCGTCGTTGACCTTGATGTTCTTCTCGGACTTCAGGGCTGCCGCCTGGGCCGGGGTGAGGCCCTGGACGAAGGAGACCTCGCCCTTCTCCAGGGCCGCCACGGCCGCGTCGTTGTCCTTGTAGTACTTGAGGTCCAGCTCGTCGAACTTGGGGGCGCCCCGCCAGAAGGTCTTGTTCGGCTTGAACTTCAGATACTGGTCGACCTTGTAGTCGGTGAGGATGAACGGACCGTTGCCGACGACCGGGAACTTCTTGTCGTTGTTGAACTTCGAGAAGTCCTTGACACTCTCCCAGACGTGCTTGGGCACGATCGGTACGTCGAGCGCGGTCATCGTCGCCTGAGGCTTCTTCAGCTGGACGACCAGGGTCTGCGGGTCGGGCGCCGTCACCTTCTTGAAGTTCGCGGTGAAGTTGCCGTTGGCGGTGGCCGCCGCCGGGTCCGTCATCATCTTGTTGAACGTCCACGCCGCGTCGTCGGCGGTGGCCTGCCGGCCGTCCGACCACGTGGAGTTCTTCCGGATGGTGAAGGTCCAGGTCAGCTTGGAGGCCGACGGCTTCCACGAAGTGGCGAGACCGGGGACGGTGTGGCCGTCCTTGACGTCATAGTTCGTCAGGTAGTCGTACATCAGGCGCAGCGCCGTGGTGGAGACCAGGCGCTGGGCGAGGAACGGACTCATCGAGTCGACGCTCTGGTTGACGGCGATGGTGAGGACCTTCTTGCCGCCGGAGCCCTGGTCGGCTCCGGATGCGGAAGGTGCCTTGGCCGTGGCGGCGTGGGCCTGTTGGGGGGCCGGGTTCAGCGGGGTCGCGGCGGCGGCCGCCAGGGCGAGGGCGGTCGCGCCGGTGGCCAGAAGCAGACGGGAACGGGAACGGTGCCGGATTGTGCCGGTCGGAACTCTTCTGTCCATGGGCGTTGACCTCGCGTCAGGGTGAATCATGGAGTCGCCAGCTGGTGAAGCGAAGGTTTATCAGCGGTGGTTTAGACATGTCAACGGTCGTCAAGACCGCGCCTGGTCTGCGCAAATGGCTGAAGGCCCGCACCGTTCGCACGGTGCGGGCCTTCAATGGTCTATACCCTTATGGCCTTACTGCCGGGAGGCCGGCGGTGCCTGCGGGGGCGGCTGCTGCGGCCATCCGGCGGGTGGCACAAAGCCTCCCGGCTCCGGCTGACCGGGCTGACCTGGGTCTCCCGGCTGCTGCGACGGAGGCTGTGGCTGCCCCGGCTGCTGCGGCCAGGGCTGCCCCGGCGCCACCGGCTGTCCGTGCTGTGCCGGCTGGCCCTGCTGCCCCTGCCCGGGGTGGCCCTGGCTGTGCAGGCCCTGGCCCTCGGGGTCCGCGGGGCCGGGCTGGGCGGGGTGCTGCCAGCCCTGCTGCTGCGGCGGATAGGGCTGCCGGCCGTCGCCGTAGGGCTGCTGCGCCCCTTGCGGACCCTGGGGGGCCTGAGGCGTCCGGGGTGCGTACGGCTGCTGCACGCCGGGCATCGGCGGCGGCATGTGCGGAGGCGCGCTCTGGCCGTTGCCGGTCCACAACCCCTGGGCCTGCTGGGCGCGTTGGAAGTCCTCGGCGACCAGGGCTGAGAGGTTGAAGTACGCCTCGCGGGTCTTCGGCCGCATCATGTCCAGGTCGACCTCGGCACCCGCCGACAGATGCTCGTCGAACGGTACGACGACGACGGCGCGGCACCGGGTCTCGAAGTGCTGCACGATGTCGTCGACCTTGATCATCTTGCCGGTCTCGCGGACCCCGGAGATCACCGTGAGCGAGCGCCCCACCAGCTCCGCATAGCCGTGCGCCGAGAGCCAGTCGAGCGTGGTGCTCGCGCTGGACGCGCCGTCGACGGACGGGGTGGAGACGATGATCAGCTGGTCGGCGAGGTCGAGCACGCCCCGCATCGCGCTGTAGAGCAGACCCGTACCGGAGTCGGTCAGGATCACCGGGTACTGCTTGCCCAGGACGTCGATCGCCCGGCGGTAGTCCTCGTCGTTGAACGTGGTGGAGACGGCGGGGTCCACGTCGTTGGCGATGATCTCCAGACCGGAGGGCGCCTGCGAGGTGAACCGCCGGATGTCCATGTACGAGTTGAGATACGGGATCGCCTGGACCAGGTCACGGATGGTGGCCCCGGTCTCCCGCCGTACCCGCCTGCCGAGCGTTCCGGCGTCCGGGTTGGCGTCGATCGCCAGGATCTTGTCCTGCCGTTCGGTCGCCAGCGTGGCACCCAGCGCGGTCGTGGTGGTGGTCTTGCCGACACCGCCCTTGAGGCTGATGACGGCGATCCGGTAGCAGGAGAGGACCGGTGTCCGGATGAGTTCGAGCTTGCGCTGCCGCTCGGCCTCCTCCTTCTTGCCGCCGAGCTTGAAGCGCGAGGCGCCGGCCGGGCCGCTGCGCGTGCTCTTCGTCTTCTGCTTGTTGCGGATCAGCCGGTCGGACGACAGCTCGACAGCGGCCGTGTACCCCAGCGGCGCACCGGGAACGGAACGCTCCCGCTGGTCGTGGGCGACGGGCTGCGGCCACCCCGTTCCGGTACGGGGATCGACCGGGGCGGCAGGCTGTTGCGGGTCCTGGGCCTGCGGGTTCTGGGCCCGCGGGTCCTGGGGCTGCTGGTTCTGCGCCTGCGGGTCCTGTGGCGCGGGAACTCCCGGGCCGCCGGTGGCGCCGGGCTGCGGGAAGCCGTAACCGGACGCGGGGTGCGGCGGCTGCTGCGGAGGCTGTCCGGGCTGGTGGGGCTGCGGGAATCCGTAACCGGCCTGCCCCTGCGGTGCGCCCTGCTGCTGCGGGAATCCGTAACCGCTCTGCGGCGGCTCGGGTGTCCGGGGAGCCTCTGGTGCCTGGGGCAACGGCTGCGGCGCGGATTCCGGCCGGTGCTGCTGGGGGAATCCGTAACCGGGCTGTGGCTGCTGCTCCGGCGCGGGCTGGTGGGGGGCCTGCTGGGGAAACCCGTAACCGGGCTGCGGCTGCTGCGGCGCGGGCCGGCCGGGGGCCTGGTGCGGGAATCCGTAACCGGCCTGCCCCTGCGGAACCTGACCCTGCGGAGGCTGAGCCGGGGGTGGTGTACCGGGCGTCTGCTGCTGCGGCTGGGAGGGGCGCGGGAAGCCGTAACCGCCACCCGGCGCACCGGCCGGCTGGGCGCCCTGCGCGGGCCAGGCCGCCGGGGGAGCGGCAGGATCGCCCGGCGGCGGGCCCTGCTGGGGCGTCCCGGGGTACGGCTGTGACTGGTCGGCGCTCGGTGTGCTCACCGGCCACTGGGAAGCGGGCGGCGGCGCAGCGGGCTGGAACGCGGGCGGCAGCGGCGGGAGTTCACCCTGCGGCTGCCCGGCAGGCGTGGGCGACCAGGGGCGGGCGGGCGCCGGAGGAGCATCCTGCGGCTCCGCGTCGTCCGGAGTGTGCGGAGGTACCGCGTCACTGGGCGTGGGTACGGCGTCGGACGGCTCGTCGGCAGACCCGGCCGCTGCTCCGGACCCGGCCACGGACCCGGAACCACTCCGGTCACCGGTGCCGCGCGGAGCTCCGGGTACGTCGAACGAGGCGGCGACATCCGCGAAGGCATCGGACCGATAGGAGCCGGGAGCCCCGGCCGGAGCCCCGGTCGGCGGTGCGGGCGTGCTCTTCTGCTCGGTGGCCGGAGAGGTCCCCGGCCGCTCCCGGGCGGCCTTCGCGGCTGCTTCGAGCTTCTCGAACTCGCGCTTCAGCGCGGCGGGGGAGAACTTCATGGTGGCTCCGCTCTCCACATCACCTCCGCCCAGCGCCTCGGCCGCCTTCTCGGGCTCGGCCTCCGGAGCAGCCGGTTCCGGCTCCGCCTTCCGCTCCGGTTCCGGCTCCGGAACGTCCGGCGCGAGGGGCGCGGACGGGGGCGCGGGCTCGGATACGGACGCGGGCTCAGCCTCCGTCTCGGTCTCCATCTCGGCCTCAGGCTCAGCCTCCGGCTCGGGCTTGGACTCGAACCGGCGCCTGGCCTCGGCGGCGGACTTCCCGACGGACTTCCCGACGGACTCCGCCACCGACCCCGAACCGGATCCCGGCCCGGCTTCCGCTCCGTCCTCCGCATCGGGGCCCGGCCCGTCTTCGGCATCCGATGCCGACCCGTACGAGAACCCGTACGGAGACATACGCTCCGTCCCGTACCCGGACTTCCGCTTCGGCTCAGGAGTCCCGCCCGATGCCTGCTCCTTGTCCCGCCCGGAGACCGCGTCCGCTTCGGGCGCCGCGCCGGTGCCCGGCCCAGCCGGTACAGCCGGTCCGGCCCCGGGCTCCGTCTCCGGGCGCGGCGTCGGGCTCCAGTTGGGCTGGAAGCCGCCGGTCAGTGGCAGCCCCGGCACAGCCGCGGGCCCGCCGACGGGACCGGTCGGCGGGGCCTGCGGCGGCGGAGGCGGCTGACGCACCGGCGGAGCGGCACCGGGCGGCGGCGCGGCCGGCGCTGCCTCCTGGGCCTGGGCGTCCGACGCGTTCTGCGTGTACCAGGCAGGAGGGGTGTAGTCGATGGTGAACTCACCCGTCCCGGCGGGATCCGCGTCGGACTGATCGTCGACGGGCGTGTTCGGTCCCCCGCGAATCTCGTCCCGATCGCTGTTCACAATGCCTCCCGCTGGTGTGCTCTAGCACCCTCGTGCCGTAGTGGATGGGGGGCGACCGTTGTCGTCCGATCCGCCTGGCTCTCCCCGTGAGGACGCGAGCAGCCCGCTTGCGGGATATGGCCCGCGCCCCCGTCCAGCCTAATCACCCTTCGTACCGGCACGGCATGACGGAGTGCGCCGGGCGACGTGACCTTTACGTCAAGAGGCGCCCGGAGAAGGACCAGTTGCGCCACCACACATCGGCCATAACGGAAGGAAGGTCCCCAAATCCCCCTGCCCACCCCTCCGTCCGGCGCCCCTGCGCCTGCGCCTACTCCGTGGCGCTCGTGAGCCCGCCGTTGTGCGGCGCGGGCTCCAGGTCGAATTCACCGTCCCGGGCGCCCAGCACGAAGGCGCGCCACTCCGCTTCCGTGTACCGCAGCACCGTTCCGTGGTCCAGGGAGGACCTCATGGCGACGGCGCCGTCCGGCAGATACGCGATCTCGACCCGCTCCTCGTGCTCCGAGGTGCCGGGCGCGCCCTGCCACTCGACACCGGAGATGTCGAGGGCGTAGAGCTCTTCCTTCTCGCGTTCCTTACGGTCCTTGTCCTGACGGTCCTTGTCCTGACGGTCCTTGTCCTGTGCGTCAGCCATGGCTGCCGAGTCCCTTCACCACGTACGAACGAGCTGAACGCCCAGCCTACTTGGCGGGACGGGCCCTGATCAGGGGTTCCGGACGACGTGGATCCGGCGTGATACAGGGCCCGGCGCGGTCACCGGCTGAGCAGGGTGATCGCCGTACAGGTGCCGCTCACCGCACCGACCGCCATCACCGTCAGCGACACACAGCGCCTCTTCAACTGCTCGTAGCGCGCCGTGTACTCGCCGCGCAGCTCGGCCGCCCGGTCGGAGATCCGCACCAGTACGGCCCGCGAGACGGCCACGCGGTCGGCCGCGTAGAGGCGTTCCACGTCCTCCCGCTGCGCGGTGGTCAGCCAGGGCAGCTGGCCGGCGAAGAGGGCCGCCTGCCGGCGGGCCTCGTCCATCTCCGCGCTCCACAGCAGATAGCCCTCGATCCGCACGAGACCGCGTGCGGTGTCCTCGTCGGCTGTCACGCCTCCTCCTCCGCCGTTCCTGCCACCGGGCTTTCCTTCCCCCCTCTGGGCTGCCGCCGCCGGACCAGCCACCGGCGCGGGCTACGCGTCCCCTGTGCCCGTACCCGTGCCCGTGCCAGTGCCGGTACCGGGGGAAGAGGCGCCCGCCGAGTGGCCCGCTGCTTCGAGGGCGTTGATCGCGGGGTAGTGGAGGTCGAAGGCCGGGGATTCGGAACGGATCCTCGGGAGGGTCGTGAAGTTGTGCCGGGGCGGCGGGCACGATGTCGCCCATTCGAGCGAGCGGCCGTAGCCCCACGGGTCGTCGACCAGGACCTTCCTGCCGTACTTGGCCGTCTTCCAGATGTTGTAGAAGAACGGCAGCAGCGAGAGCCCCAGCAGGAAGGAGCTGATGCTCGAAATGGTGTTCAGCGTGGTGAAGCCGTCAACGGCCAGGTAGTCCGCGTACCGCCGGGGCATACCCTCCGCGCCCAGCCAGTGCTGTACCAGGAACGTCCCGTGGAAGCCCACGAACAGCGTCCAGAAGTTGATCTTGCCAAGCCGCTCGTCCAGCATCTTGCCGGTGAACTTCGGCCACCAGTAGTAGAACCCGGCGAACATCGCGAAGACCACCGTCCCGAACACCACGTAGTGGAAGTGCGCGACCACGAAGTACGAGTCCGAGACATGGAAGTCCATCGGCGGGGAGGCCAGGATGACGCCGGTCAGGCCGCCGAAGAGGAACGTGACCAGAAAGCCGATCGCCCAGAGCATCGGTGTCTCGAACGACAGCGAGCCGTGCCACATCGTGCCGATCCAGTTGAAGAACTTCACCCCGGTCGGCACCGCGATCAGGAAGGTCATGAAGGAGAAGAACGGCAGCAGCACACCACCGGTGACATACATGTGGTGCGCCCACACCGTCACCGAGAGCCCCGCGATGGAGATCGTGGCCCCCACCAGACCGATGTAGCCGAAGACCGGCTTGCGGGAGAACACCGGAATGATCTCGGTGACGATCCCGAAGAACGGCAGCGCGATGATGTAGACCTCCGGATGCCCGAAGAACCAGAACAAGTGCTGCCACAGCAGGGCGCCGCCGTTGGCCGCGTCGAAGACATGGGCGCCGAACTTCCGGTCCGCCTCCAGCGCGAGCAGGGCGGCGGCCAGCACCGGGAAGGCGAGCAGCACGAGCACGGCGGTCAGCAGCGCGTTCCACACGAAGATCGGCATACGGAACATCGTCATGCCGGGGGCGCGCATGCAGATGATCGTGGTGATGAAGTTGACCGAGCCGAGGATCGTGCCGAAGCCCTGGAAGGCCAGACCCATGATCCACAGGTCCGCGCCGACTCCGGGGGAGCGGATCGTGCTGGTCAGCGGGGAGTACGCGAACCAGCCGAAGTCGGCGGCCCCGTCCGGGGTGAGGAAGGCGCCCATGACGATCAGCGCACCGAACAGATACAGCCAGTAGGCGAAGAGATTCAGCCGGGGGAACGCCACATCGGGCGCCCCGATCTGCAGTGGCATGATCCAGTTGGTGAAGCCGATGAACAGTGGCGTCGCGAACATCAGCAGCATGATCGTGCCGTGCATCGTGAAGGCCTGGTTGTACTGCTCGTTCGACACGATCTGGGTACCCGGCCGCGCCAGTTCCGCACGCATCAGGAGCGCCATCACGCCGCCGATGCAGAAGAAGGCGAACGATGTGACCAGATACATCGTGCCGATCGTTTTGTGATCGGTCGTGGTCGCCCAGCTGACGATGACGCTTCCCGGACGCCTGGGGCGTGGCGGTACCTCGCTGTCGTACTCGCCATCGGACGTGGGTGAATCCTCGGTGGCCCTCGTGGTCACTGTGGTGCTCCTGCTGCTGTGGTCGCGCCCCGACGGGCTGGACAGCACAGGAGCATGGCGCAGCTCACACCGAAGGGATCCGATGCGGTGTGGCGTGGCGCGCGGCATGAGCCGTTCGGGTGTACGGGAGGGGCCGGGGGTGACGGGCCGGCCGACTCGGAAAGGCTGATACGCTGTGTGACGGCCGTCTGTGTACGCGCCTCCGGATGCCCGGAGGCTGCGCCCAGCGGACCCCGCCTCCCGAGTTACGGAAGTTCCCCAGCGTATTCGACCTGGGGCACTCGGTGGCCTGAAGACTCACGAGGAGTACGCGTGTCGCTCGACGCCGCTACGAAGAAGCAGATCATGACCGAGTTCGGCCAGAAGGAAGGCGACACCGGTTCCCCCGAGGTCCAGGTCGCCATGCTCTCGCGCCGCATCTCGGACCTGACCGAGCACCTCAAGATGCACAAGCACGACCACCACTCCCGCCGGGGTCTGCTGATCCTCGTCGGCCAGCGTCGCCGCCTTCTCCAGTACCTGGCGAAGAAGGACATCCAGCGCTTCCGTGCGCTGGTCGACCGCCTCGGCATCCGCCGCGGTGCGGCCGGCGGCGCCAAGTAAGAACGTTGTGCGAGGGAGCGGGCCCCATTTCCTGGGGACCGCTCCCTTTGCCGTACGTGCTGCGGATGCTGTACGTGCGCGATCCGGGCCGCGCTCAGTAACCTGAGTGTGCATGCCGCCGCGGTGAGGAACACCGCGCGGCAGGAAACATCGCAGTACCGAACGAGGGGAAGCGCCCTCCAGCCGCCGCCGGTCCTCGGTAGTGGCGCCCGGGAAACATCACCCGGGTGCTTCGATCGAAGACCGGCCCCGCAACCATGGAGCGCTTCTCCGCCCCGTTCCCCGCCACACGGGCTGGGGGACGAAAGACGACGAGTATGGAGAAAACGCTAGTGGAGAACGAGACCCACTACGCCGAGGCCGTTATCGACAACGGAACCTTCGGCACCCGCACCATCCGCTTCGAGACGGGCCGCCTCGCCAAGCAGGCTGCCGGCTCCGCCGTGGCGTACCTGGACGACGACACCATGGTGCTGTCGGCCACCAGCGCGTCCAAGAAGCCCAAGGACCAGCTCGACTTCTTCCCCCTCACGGTGGACGTCGAGGAGCGGCAGTACGCGGCCGGCAAGATCCCCGGCTCCTTCTTCCGCCGCGAGGGACGCCCCTCCGAGGACGCGATCCTCACCTGCCGTCTGATCGACCGGCCGCTGCGCCCCTCCTTCAAGAAGGGCCTGCGCAACGAGATCCAGATCGTCGAGACGATCATGGCTCTCAACCCCGACCACCTGTACGACGTGGTCGCGATCAACGCCGCCTCCTGCTCCACGCAGCTGGCCGGCCTGCCCTTCTCCGGCCCGATCGGCGGCACCCGCGTCGCCCTGATCAAGGGCCAGTGGGTCGCCTTCCCGACCCACACCGAGCTTGAGGACGCCGTCTTCGACATGGTCGTCGCGGGCCGCGTGCTCGACGACGGCGACGTCGCGATCATGATGGTCGAGGCCGAGGCCACCGAGAAGACCATCCAGCTCGTCAAGGACGGCGCCGAGGCCCCGACCGAAGAGGTCGTCGCCGCCGGTCTCGAAGCCGCGAAGCCCTTCATCAAGGCGCTCTGCAAGGCCCAGTCCGACCTCGCCGCCAAGGCCGCCAAGCCCACCGGCGACTTCCCGGTCTTCCTCGACTACCAGGACGACGTCCTGGAGGCGCTCACCGCCGCGGTCAGGACCGAGCTCGCCAAGGCGCTCACCATCGCCGGCAAGCAGGAGCGCGAGGCCGAGCTGGACCGCGTCAAGGAGATCGCCGTCGAGAAGCTGCTCCCGAAGTTCGAGGGCCGCGAGAAGGAGATCTCCGGCGCGTACCGCGCGCTGACCAAGTCCGTCGTGCGCGAGCGCGTCATCAAGGACAAGGTCCGCATCGACGGCCGCGGCGTCACGGACATCCGTACGCTCGCCGCCGAGGTCGAGGCCATCCCGCGCGTGCACGGCTCGGCGCTCTTCGAGCGTGGCGAGACGCAGATCCTGGGCGTCACCACCCTCAACATGCTCCGCATGGAGCAGCAGCTGGACACCCTCTCCCCGGTGACCCGCAAGCGCTACATGCACAACTACAACTTCCCGCCGTACTCCGTCGGTGAGACCGGCCGCGTGGGCTCGCCCAAGCGCCGCGAGATCGGCCACGGAGCGCTCGCCGAGCGCGCCATCGTGCCGGTGCTGCCGACGCGCGAGGAGTTCCCGTACGCGATCCGCCAGGTCTCCGAGGCGCTGGGCTCCAACGGCTCGACGTCCATGGGCTCGGTCTGCGCCTCCACCATGTCTCTGCTGAACGCCGGTGTGCCCCTCAAGGCCGCCGTCGCCGGTATCGCCATGGGCCTCATCTCGCAGGAGATCGACGGCAAGACGCACTACGTCGCCCTCACCGACATCCTCGGTGCGGAGGACGCCTACGGCGACATGGACTTCAAGGTCGCCGGTACGAAGCAGTTCGTGACCGCGCTCCAGCTCGACACCAAGCTCGACGGCATCCCCGCCTCGGTCCTGGCCGCCGCGCTGAAGCAGGCCCGTGACGCGCGCCTCCACATCCTCGACGTGATGAACGAGGCCATCGACGTCCCGGACGAGATGTCCCCGAACGCCCCGCGGATCATCACCGTCAAGATCCCGGTGGACAAGATCGGTGAGGTCATCGGCCCCAAGGGCAAGATGATCAACCAGATCCAGGAGGACACCGGCGCCGACATCACGATCGAGGACGACGGCACCATCTACATCGGTGCCCAGCAGGGTTCGCAGGCCGAGGCCGCGCGCACCACGATCAACTCGATCGCCAACCCGACCATGCCGGAGGTCGGCGAGCGCTACCTGGGTACGGTCGTCAAGACCACCACCTTCGGTGCGTTCGTGTCGCTCATGCCGGGCAAGGACGGCCTGCTGCACATCTCGCAGATCCGCAAGCTCGCCGGCGGCAAGCGTGTGGAGAACGTCGAGGACGTGCTCGCGGTCGGCTCCAAGGTCCAGGTCGAGATCGGCGAGATCGACTCCCGCGGCAAGCTCTCCCTCGTCCCCGTCATCGAGGGCGAAGAAGTGGACGAGAAGAAGGACGACACCGAGAAGTGACGTCCCGCAGTTCCGTGACGACGGCCCGCACCTCCCCGGAGGCGCGGGCCGTCGCCCGTACCCAGAGCCACCTCACGGACGAGACGGCAGCAGTGCATCGAAGGACAGAAACGTGAGCAACGCCGGAGCACAGTCCAGCGACGCGGTCCGCAGGACCACCCTCCCCGGCGGTCTGCGCATCGTCACAGAGACCGTCCCCTCGGTACGCTCGGCGACCTTCGGGATCTGGGCGAACGTCGGATCCCGGGACGAGACGCCGTCACTCAACGGCGCCACCCACTACCTGGAACACCTCCTCTTCAAGGGCACGGGCAGGCGCAGCGCCCTCGACATCTCGGCCGAGATCGAAGCGGTCGGCGGCGAGATGAACGCCTTCACGGCGAAGGAGTACACCTGCTACTACGCACGGGTGCTCGACAGCGACCTGCCGCTCGCCATGGACGTCGTCTGCGACATGCTGACCGGCTCGCTGATCACCGACGAGGACGTCGAGGCCGAGCGCGGCGTCATCCTCGAAGAGATCGCGATGACCGAGGACGACCCCGGCGATGTCGTGCACGACCTCTTCGCCCAGACGATGTTCGGCGACACCCCCCTCGGCCGCCCGGTACTCGGCACGGTCGACACCGTCAACGGGCTCACCCGCAGCCAGATCGCCCGCTTCTACAAGAAGCACTACGACCCGACGCACCTCGTCGTGGCCGCCGCAGGCAACATCGACCACGACACGGTGGTACGCCAGGTCGGCGAGGCGTTCGAGCGCGCGGGCGCGCTGTCGCGTACCGACGCGGTCCCGGTGGACCCGCGCGCCGGCGCCCGCACCCTGCGCACCGCGGGCGGCTTCGACCTGCTGAACCGCAAGACCGAGCAGGCACACATCGTCCTCGGTATGCCGGGCCTGGCCAGGACCGACGAGCGCCGCTGGGCGCTCGGCGTGCTCAACACCGCACTCGGCGGCGGTATGAGCTCCCGCCTCTTCCAGGAGGTACGCGAGAAGCGCGGCCTCGCCTACAGCGTGTACTCGTACACCTCGGGCTTCGCCGACTGCGGGCTCTTCGGGGTCTACGCGGGCTGCCGCCCCAGCCAGGTCCACGACGTCCTGAAGATCTGCCGGGACGAACTCGGCCGCGCCGCCGGCGAAGGGGTGACCGACGAGGAGATCCACCGCGCGGTCGGCCAGCTCGCCGGCTCCACGGTGCTCGGCCTGGAGGACACCGGGGCGCTGATGAACCGCATCGGCAAGAGCGAACTGTGCTGGGGCACCCAGCTGTCCGTCGACGAGATGCTGGAGCGGATCACCGCGGTCACCCCGGACGACGTCCGCGCGGTCGCCCACGACATATTGGGACAGCGTCCCTCGCTGTCGGTGATCGGACCGCTGAAGGACAAGCAGGCCGACCGCCTCCACGAAGCGGTCTCCTGAACCGAACCGCCCGTGACCTGGGCCGAACCGTCTGTGAAACGCGTCAGCCATGACGTGTGAAGCGCGAGCGATGAAGGAAGAGCAAGCATGAGCAGCAAGCTGCGCGTCGCCGTCCTCGGCGCACGGGGCCGTATCGGCTCCGAAGCCGTACGGGCCGTCGACGCCGCCGACGACATGGAACTGGTCGCCGCACTCGGCCGCGGCGACGCGCTCGACGCCCTCACCGCGTCCGGCGCCCAGGTGGCCGTCGACCTGACGCACCCCGAATCGGTGATGGCGAACCTGGAATTCTGCGTACGCCACGGAATCCACGGCGTCGTCGGCACCACCGGCTGGACCGACGACCGCCTGACGCAGCTCCGCACCTGGCTCACCGCCTCCCCGGAGACCGGCGTCCTCATCGCCCCGAACTTCTCCATCGGGGCCGTGCTCACCATGACGTTCGCCCAGGCGGCAGCCCGCTTCTTCGAATCCGTCGAGGTCATCGAGCTGCACCACCCCAACAAGGCGGACGCCCCGTCCGGCACCGCGCAGCGCACCGCCCAGCTGATCGCCGCCGCCCGCGACAAGGCCGGCTGCGCCCCGCAGCCGGACGCGACGAGCACCGCGCTGGACGGCGCCCGCGGCGCCGGTGTCGACGGCGTCCCGGTGCACTCCGTACGGCTGCGCGGCCTCCTGGCCCACCAGGAGGTGCTGCTCGGCGGCGAGGGCGAGACGCTCACCATCCGCCACGACTCCCTGCACCACAGCAGCTTCATGCCGGGCATCCTGCTCGGCACGCGCCGCGTGGTGACCACCCCCGGCCTCACCTTCGGCCTGGAACACTTCCTCGATCTGGGCTGACCCGATGCGCGCAAAGATCACCTACCTCGTCACGGCCGCCGTCCTGGTCTTCTACTTCTTCCTGGTCGGCAGCCGGGGCGTGCTGCTCATCGAGAACGGCACGCTCCTCACGGTCACCTTCGGTGTGGCCGTGCTGATCCTGCCGCTGATCGGCGTCTGGTTCCTCTGGAAGAACACCCAGTTCGTCCGGCGGGCCAACCGGCTTGCCGCCGAACTGGACGCCGAGGGCGGCCTGCCCGTCGACGAGCTGGTCCGTACGCCCAGCGGCCGGATCGACCGCGAATCGGCCGACAAGGTCTTCGTCCGCCGCAAGGAGGAGACCGAGGACAGCCCGGACGACTGGCGCTGCTGGTTCCGCCTCGCGGTCGCCTACCAGGACGCCCGGGACACCCCGCGCGCCCGCAAGGCGATGCAGCGGGCCATCGCCCTGCACGCGGGCAGGCCCGCCAGTATCTGACGGGCCTGCGGGCCGCCGGGGTGGTGCACCGCCCCGGCCCGGCTCTGCCCTGATCAGCGGTGCCGGTACTCCGCACCCCACGCCTCGACCGTGTCCGCCGCCCGGTCGAAGGCCTCATGACGTGCCAGGAAGTCGGCACTGTGGTCGGTGAGCAGCGGCGGCAGCTGCTCACCACCCTGCTGTACGAGCAGGAGCGCCTCGCCCTGCACCGTGCGCGGCAGCCCGAGCCAGCGGACCGGCTGCTGCACGGTGCGTACGGCCGTCATCCGGCCCCAGGGAATGGTGGCCGTCCTGAAGAAGCCGACCCGCCGCACCCCGTGCCTGCTCACCCAGGCACCCATCCGCAGCAGCCGAAGGGCGCAGGCCACGACGACGAGACCGAGGACGAGGGTGACACCGGCACCCGACACCGCACCGGCGAAGGCGATGATCATCGCCGCCAGCAGGATGAACGACGCGAGCAGCAGAAACACCGCCGCCGCCCCGACCCGCCAGGGTCCGGGGCGGTAGGGGCGGCGCCACTGGTCGTGGTCGTCGTACGGCAGCGCGACATCACCGGCATTTTCGGCGGCTGCGTCGAACGCGCGGTCGGCCGTCAGGAAAGGCAGGGGCACGACTGATCCTCACTCACAAGCACGCTCGTTTGGCTGTGCCCGGTGAGGCTACCGATGAGATGATCGTCCGACCACCCCAGGGGTCCGGACGAGTCAGTGGTCGTGCGCCGCTTCGGACTGATGCGTCTGCGCGGGCGTCTGATCGGCTGCCAGAGCCGGCAGACCGAACAGGAGCGAGCCTGCGAGGCCCGCTACGACGGTCACTCCCACCAGCACACGGCCGGCGAGCTGGGAGAGGCTGGGGCGTTGACGGGGCGGCGGTTCGATGTTGCTACGGAAGCGGTCGGCGTCAGCGACGAATGCGAACGGGACGGCCTCTCGCCGGCGGAACATAGGGGCACTTCTCCTTGGATCACGAGACTTCCGGTTCCACTCTGGTTCCACCCATACAGACGTTCAAAGCCATCGATCGGTGCCCGATTTCCACGAATTCGCAGAACTTTTCTGCTGACGGTTCGTCGGTCCTGGCCACCGGCGCCGCGCCGTAGAGTGGGCGCCGCCCGAGCGATGCGATGGAAGGACCCCGCCGGTGAGTGACACCGCCACCCCAGACCCCAAGCCGAGCTTCCGCAGCGACGTCACCGTCGAACTGGTGAAGCACAGCGCCGGCGACTCCGATGTGCTGTGGGCGGCCCGAGTCTCCACGGCGGGCGAGCAGTCCCTCGAAGAGCTCCGGAAGGACCCGGAGCGCTCCAAGGGGCTCATCAACTACCTGATGCGGGACCGGCACGGCAGCCCCTTCGAGCACAACTCGATGACCTTCTTCATCAGCGCCCCGATCTTCGTGTTCCGTGAGTTCATGCGGCACCGGGTCGGCTGGTCGTACAACGAGGAATCGGGCCGCTACAGGGAGCTGCAGCCGGTCTTCTACGTACCGGGCGGGTCCCGCAAGCTGGTCCAGCAGGGCCGTCCCGGCAAGTACGAGTTCGTCGAGGGCACCGCGGCCCAGCAGGAGCTGACCGGCCGCGTCATGGAGGACTCCTACCGGCAGGCGTACGACGCCTACCAGGAGATGCTGGCCGCGGGCGTGGCCCGCGAGGTGGCCAGGGCGGTGCTCCCGGTCGGCCTGTTCTCCTCGATGTACGCGACGTGCAACGCCCGGTCACTGATGCACTTCCTCGGCCTGCGCACCCAGCACGAGCTGGCGCGGACGCCGTCCTTCCCGCAGCGGGAGATCGAGATGGTCGGCGAGCAGATGGAAGAGCACTGGAAGAGCCTCATGCCGCTGACCCATGCGGCCTTCAATGCCAACGGCCGAGTCGCCCCTTGAGGTACGGGTGTGCGACTGAGCCACGTGAGGTGTCCGGATTGCACGCTTTGGCTAAGTTCATCTAGGCTGATCAAACGGACCCGGCACTGCTTGAACCCCCGAGCAGGCAGTGCCGGGCTCCGTAGCTCCCGTCCCCCGAGGGGACGGGGCGTACTGAGCAGCGAGTAGCGTGGTACCCATGGCTCCGATCTCCACTCCGCAGACCCCCTTCGGGCGGGTCCTCACCGCTATGGTCACGCCCTTCACGGCGGACGGCGCGCTCGACATCGACGGCGCGCAGCGGCTTGCCACCCATCTGGTGGAAGCAGGCAACGACGGCCTGGTGGTCAACGGCACCACCGGCGAGTCCCCGACCACCAGCGACGCGGAGAAAAACGACCTCGTGCGGGCGGTACGGGAAGCGGTCGGAGACCGTGCTCACGTCATCGCGGGCGTAGGGACCAACGACACCCGGCACAGCCTGGAACTGGCCCGGGGTGCCGAGGCCGCCGGCGCGCACGGCCTGCTCGCCGTCACGCCGTACTACAACAAGCCCCCGCAGGAGGGCCTGCTCCGGCACTTCACCGCCATCGCGGACTCCACCGGGCTGCCCGTCATGCTGTACGACATCCCCGGCCGCAGCGGTGTGCCGATCAACACCGAGACCATCGTCCGGCTGGCCGAGCATCCGCGCATCGTGGCCAACAAGGACGCCAAGGGCGACCTCGGCCGTGCCAGCTGGGCCATCGCGCGCAGTGGCCTGGCCTGGTACTCCGGCGACGACATGCTGAACCTGCCGCTCTTCTCGGTGGGTGCCTGCGGATTCGTCTCGGTCGTCGGCCATCTCGTCACCCCGGAGCTGCGGTCCCTCCTGGAGGCATACCTCGCGGGCGACGTCCAGAAGGCGACGGAGATCCACCAGCGTCTGCTGCCGGTCTTCACCGGTATGTTCCGTACGCAGGGAGTGATCACGACGAAGGCCGCGCTGAGCCTCCAGGGCCTGCCCGCCGGACCGCTCCGGCTCCCCCTGGTGGAACTCGCCCCCGAGGAAACGGCTCAGCTCAAGATCGATCTTGCCGCCGGCGGGGTAGAACTTTAAACACAGACTTCACAACTGAATACGCAAGATCACTCTGACAACTGCAAGTGCACGAATCATGCGCGCCACGTGCCTCGGGTACGTGGCGTGTGTGGTGAGGAGAGTCTTTTGAGTCATCCGCATCCTGAACTCGGCGCACCGCCGAAGCTTCCGAAGAACGGCCTGCGGGTCACCCCGCTCGGCGGTCTCGGCGAGATCGGCCGGAACATGACGGTCTTCGAATACGGAGGCCGGCTGCTGATCGTCGACTGCGGCGTGCTCTTCCCCGAGGAGGAGCAGCCGGGCATCGACCTGATCCTGCCCGATTTCACCACCATCAAGGACCGCCTCGACGACGTCGAGGGCATCGTGCTCACCCACGGGCACGAGGACCACATCGGCGGTGTGCCCTATCTGCTCCGGCTGAAGCCGGACATCCCGCTGATCGGCTCCAAGCTGACGCTGGCCCTCATCGAGGCGAAGCTCCAGGAGCACCGGATCCGCCCGTACACCCTCGAAGTCTCCGAGGGCCGGCGCGAGCGCATCGGCGTCTTCGACTGCGAGTTCATCGCCGTCAACCACTCCATCCCCGATGCCCTCGCGGTCGCGATCCGCACCCCCGCGGGCATGGCCGTCGCCACCGGCGACTTCAAGATGGACCAGCTGCCGCTGGACGGCCGCCTCACCGACCTGCACGCCTTCGCGCGGCTGAGCGAGGAGGGCATCGACCTGCTGCTCTCCGACTCGACCAACGCGGAGGTGCCCGGCTTCGTACCGCCCGAGCGTGACATCTCCAACGTCCTGCGCACGGTCTTCGCGAACGCCCAGAAGCGCATCATCGTGGCGAGCTTCGCCAGCCATGTGCACCGCATCCAGCAGATCCTCGACGCGGCGCACGAGTACGGGCGGCGGGTCGCCTTCGTCGGCCGGTCGATGGTCAGGAACATGGGCATCGCCCGTGACCTGGGCTATCTGAGGGTGCCCGCGGGCCTGGTCGTCGACGTCAAGACACTCGACGACCTCCCGGACGACGAGGTCGTGCTGGTCTGCACCGGCTCGCAGGGCGAGCCGATGGCGGCCCTGTCCCGGATGGCCAACCGCGACCACCAGATCCGGATCGTCCAGGGCGACACGGTGATCCTGGCGTCGTCGCTCATCCCGGGCAACGAGAACGCGGTCTACCGCGTGATCAACGGACTCACCCGCTGGGGCGCCGACGTCGTCCACAAGGGCAACGCCAAGGTCCATGTCTCGGGCCACGCGTCGGCCGGCGAGCTGCTGTACTTCTACAACATCTGCCGTCCGAAGAACCTCATGCCGGTGCACGGCGAATGGCGCCATCTACGTGCCAACGCGGAGCTCGGCGCGAAGACGGGTGTCCCCAAGGACCACATCGT